>CAMZLM010000199.1 GCA_947311485.1 uncultured Paracoccaceae bacterium | reverse complement strand
ATTGGGCCAGCTCGATACAGGTGGCTTTGATTGCTTCTTCCTGTGCCAGCGCCTGATTGAGCAACCCGGGCAATTCGGTCAGGGCGGCGGCGATCTCGGCCTCTGCCTGTGCGTCCAGATGTCCGCGTTGGCGCGCGGCCGTGATCGCCAGTGCTGCCAGCACCGTTAGCTGGCAGGTGAACGCTTTGGTCGAGGCAACCCCGATTTCCACCCCCGCCATGATCGGCAAGGACACATCCGCCTCGCGCGAGATGGAGCTTTCGGCCACATTCACAATTGCCACGGTTTTGGCGACGTTTTCGTGGCAATAGCGCAGCGCTGCCAGCGTGTCGGCGGTTTCGCCGGATTGGCTGACGAAAAAGGCAAAGGAGCGCTCGGACAAGGGCGGTTCGCGATAGCGGAATTCGCTGGCCACATCCAGTTCCACCGGCAGGCGGGCGATTTGTTCAAACCAGTATTTCGCCACATTACAGGCCAGATAGGCGGTGCCACAGGCGACCATGGTTATTTTGTCAATACCGGTGAAATCCAGCGACAAATCGGGGATATCCACCTGTGTGCCTGTGTCGTTCAGGTAATGTTTCACGGCATCGGCCAGCACGGCGGGTTGTTGCGCGATTTCCTTGGCCATGAAGTGTTTGTACATGCCTTTGTCGGAATTCATGGCCTCGGTTGCGATGGTGCGTTTCTCGCGGTTGACCCGCCGACCGGCAGAATCGGTGAGGATCGCACCGGCGCGGGTGACAACGGCGAAATCGCCCTCTTCCAGATAGGTGACGTCCTGCGTCATCGGGGCCAGCGCCAGCGCGTCGGACCCGACAAACATTTCGCCATCCCCGTGGCCGATCGCCAAAGGCGAACCTTTGCGGGTGGCGATCAGCAAATCATCCTGACCGTCAAACAGAAAGCACAGGGCATAGGCCCCCTCGAGCGCGTCCACCGTGGTACGGGCGGCATCCGTATGCGACAGCCCGGCGTCAAGATGGCTCTGGCACAATTTGGCCACGACTTCGGTGTCGGTGTCGCTCTCAAAGGCAATGCCCTCGGCCATCATCCGGTCGCGCAGGGGGTGGAAATTTTCGATAATGCCGTTATGCACCACCGCTACGCTGTCGGCGCGATGGGGGTGGGCGTTGGCAGTGTTGGGCGCGCCATGCGTGGCCCAGCGGGTGTGGCCAATACCGGCCCGCCCGCGTAAGGGTTCATGCACCAGCTTGTCCGACAGGTTCACCAGCTTGCCCACCGCGCGGCGGCGTTCCAGTTTGCCGTCAAACACGGTGGCGATACCGGCGCTGTCATAGCCGCGATATTCCAGCCGTTTCAGCGCGTCCACCAGAATAGGGGCTGCTTCGTGATCGCCAAGGATGCCAACAATGCCACACATGGGTTATTCCTTTGTTTTTGCGGCCTTGGCGGCCCTTAACTTGTTCATCAACCGCAGCGCCAGCCCCGGTTTATTCACCTGTTTGGCCCGCGCAATTGCCAGATCCGTATCGGCCACATCGCCGGTAATAACGGACCCCGAAGCGGTCATGGCGTCATCGCCGATGCGCACAGGGGCAACAAGGGCGGAATTGGAGCCGATAAACGCCCGCGCGCCGATAATGGTCTGGTGTTTGAACACGCCGTCATAGTTGCAGGTAATCGTGCCGGCCCCGATATTTGCCGCCGCGCCGATTTCGGCGTTGCCGACATAGGACAGGTGGTTGACCTTGGCGCCTTCGCCAATCTGCGCAGCCTTGATTTCCACAAAATTCCCGACCCTTGCGTGATCGCCGATTTCCGCGCCGGGGCGCAGGCGGGCATAGGGACCGATGGTGGCGTATTGGGACACATGGCAGCCTTCCAGATGCGAAAAGGCACGGATGATGGCGTTGCTTTCGACGGTGACATCGGGGCCGAATACCACGTTTTGTTCAATCAGCACATCGCGCCCGATCAGGGTGTCATGGGCGAAATGTACGGTGTCGGGGGCCAGCAGGGTTGCGCCGTTGTCCAGGGCCTCGGCACGTTTGCGCGCTTGAAAGCTGGCTTCGGCGCGGGCCAGATCGGCACGGGAATTCACCCCCTGCGTTTCGGATTCATCACAGGTGATCGCGGCACAGGGCAGCCCGCGTGCCCGCGCCAGACCAACCGTATCTGTCAGGTAGATTTCGCCACTGGCGTTGTTGTTGTCGATGTCGGCGATCAGATCGAACAGCATTTCCCGATCCGCGCAGATGACGCCGGAATTGCACAGGGTGATTTTCAATTCCTCGGGGGAGGCATCCTTGGCCTCGATAATCGCTTGCAGGCCGTTTTCATCCACCCGCAGGCGGCCATAGCGTCCCGGATTGGCGGTCTGAAATCCAAGCGCAATCACCGCGTTGCCCTTGGCACGGGCATCAAGCATGGCGTGCAGGGTTTCCGGGCGCACAAAGGGCGTGTCGCCGTAAAGCACGATCACATCGCCGTCAAAATCCGCCAGCGCCGCGCGCGCCTGATCGACCGCGTGACCGGTGCCGTTTTGTTCGGTCTGCAACACCACCTGAACATCCGGATCAAATTCCCGCGCGGCGGCGGTTACCAGATCGGCCCCCACACCCGCCACGACCACCAACCGGTCCGCCACGGAGTGCGCCGCCATCATGGCGTGGGCCAAAAGCGGCGCATGCGCCACGGGGTGCAAAACCTTGGGAAGGTCCGATTTCATGCGGCTGCCTTGGCCGGCTGCCAGAATAATCACTGCTACGGGCATTTTTGTTCTCGTTATAATGTTGCTTTGCGGGGGTTCTACAGGGGTTTTCCCCATTCCAAAAGGGGGGCATGCTCAAGAAAGCTTTCACTTGGTTACAGGCTGTGGCAAACAAGCCGCCATGAAGAATGTAATTTTTGATCTTGATGGCACACTTGCCGATACCAGCGCCGATTTGATCGCGGCGGCGAATGCCTGTTTTATCGGGCTGGGGCAGGGGGCGTTGCTGGATCCGGTGGCCGATGCCAAAACCGGTTTTGCCGGCGGGCGCGCCATGCTGCGGCTGGGGTTTTCGCGCATGGGCGGGGGCAGCGAAGCCGATATAGACACGCAATTCCCGCTGTTGCTGCGCCATTACGCGGATCATATCGATACCCATACCACGCTTTATGACGGGGTGGAGGCGGCGTTGGATGAACTGGCGGCGCGGGGCTATTTGCTGGGCATTTGTACGAACAAACCGGTGGATCTGGCGGAAACGCTGGTAATGCGGCTGGGAATTCGCGACCGGTTCGGTGCGTTGCTTGGCGCGGACAGCCTGCCGGTGCGCAAGCCGGATCCGCAACACCTGTGGCAAACCATCGACGATCTGGGCGGCGCGCGTGCCCGGTCGGTGTTGATCGGTGATACGATCACGGATGCGCGCACGGCGGAAAATGCGCGTGTTCCCTGTGTGCTGGTGTCCTTTGGTCCCGAAGGCAGCGGCGTGCAGGATATGCCGGCGGCGGCGCTGCTGGACCATTTCGACGATCTGCCCGATCTGATAGATCAATTGACAGGATAAACCATGACCGAGGTTTTCACCGGTAATTTTACCCAACAGGAACCGATCCCCGAAGCCGCGGTCGAGGCCGCCGTACGTGTGATGCGCCACGGACGGTTGCATCGCTATAACGTGGTGGCGGGGGAAACCAGCGAGGTCGCCCTGCTCGAACAGGAATTCGCCGGCTTTACAGGCTCCAGATACTGTCTGGCGGTGGCGTCTGGCGGTTATGCGCTGTCAACGGCGCTGCGCGCGCTTCAGGTCGGGGCAGGGGATCGGGTGCTGACCAACGGTTTTACCCTTGCGCCGGTGCCCGGGGCGATTGCCAGTGTCGGGGCGGAGCCGGTGTTTGTCGAGGTCACAGACCAGCTGGTGATGGATCTGGATGATTTGCAAGCCAAGATCGGACAGGCGCGGGTGCTGATGTTGTCGCATATGCGCGGGCATCTGGTGGACATGGATGTGCTGATGGAAATCTGCAATGCGGCAGGTGTGCAGGTGGTCGAGGATTGCGCCCACACCATGGGGGCGGCGTGGAACGGGCAGGCCAGTGGCACGCAAGGGGTGATCGGCTGTTATTCTACCCAGACGTTCAAGCACCTGAATTCCGGTGAGGGCGGATTGCTGGTCACGGATGACGCGGAAATCATGGCCCGTGCGACCATGCTGTCCGGTTCCTATATGCTCTATGATCGCCACATCGCCGGCGCACCGGCAGAGGCTTTCACCGATATCCGGTTGGACACCCCCAACTGTTCGGGCCGTATGGACAATCTGCGCGCCGCAATCCTGCGTCCGCAGCTGGCCGATTTGCCGGCCCGCTGTCAGGCGTGGAACGAACGTTACCGGGTGCTGGAGGAGAGTTTGCGCAACATTCCCGGGCTGGCGCTGATTGAACGGCCAGAGGCCGAGGCCTATGTGATGTCCTCCTTTCAGTTCCGCTTGCCGGATATGACGCAGGACAGGTTGCAACACTTCATTCAGGCAACCGCAAAGCGCGGGGTGGAATTGAAATGGTTCGGCGCGGAACAGCCCACAGGGTTTACCTCGCGCCATGACAGCTGGCGTTATGCGCCGGCCCAGAACCTGCCTGAAACCGACCGGGTGCTGGCCTGTCTGCTTGATCTGCGCCTGCCGCTGACCTTTAGCCTTGCGGATTGCGCCCAAATTGCGCGGATCCTCGCGGATGAGGCAATCAAGCACAGTTGAACCACCGCAAAATCGCGATATATTGGGGGTACGCTTTGCCAAGGAATCGCCATGCCAGCCCTCATTCGCCTGTACATCCGCCATGCCCTGATCGGCTTTGGCATCTCTGCCGTATTTGTTGCCGGCTTGCTGTATCTGAACGTTGCCAACCTGTGGCATCTGGTGTCCACATCCAACCTGGGCTGGATCGCGGTGCTGATGCTGTTCATGTTCAATGGCATCGTTTTCGCCGGTGCCCAGTTCGGCATCCAGATCATGCGCATGGCCGAAGACAACAAGCCCGCCGGCGGTAGCAAACGCCGTATCGGAGCAATGATGAAACCCGCTTTGATCCCCGCCACACAACCGGCAAAGACGGACGACGACAAACTGCAAAATTTTGACGGTTTCAAGTAAAAAACCTCTTGCCTTTTTGCAGGCCTTGCCCCAAAAGGCACCCCGTTGCCCCTATAGCTCAGCTGGTAGAGCAACTGATTTGTAATCAGTAGGTCCGCGGTTCGAGTCCGTGTGGGGGCACCATTTCACTTATTTCCAGACGGAACTCCGGCCCTAAGGGGTTGATTTTGTTTGTTTTGGATTGATCTCGCTGAGTCGGTGTTTTGCCGATTCTGGACAAATTCTGGACAACCGGGATTCGATCTATGTGGGGGCAACAT
>CAMZLM010000198.1 GCA_947311485.1 uncultured Paracoccaceae bacterium | reverse complement strand
CTGCGTTTCCAGATAGCTCGGTCGCAGCGCCATGGTGCGCAGTTGGTCGGCGGGATCGCGCAAGAACTGGATGGAACAGTCAAATTGCGCCCCCAACCATTTATGCGGGTTGAAAACAATGCTGTCACAGCGTTCGGCCCCTTGCCAGATCGGGCGTAATTCCGGGCAGATCATCGCGGAACCGGCCCAGGCCGCATCCAGATGAGTATAGAGGTTTTCGGCCTTGGCAATGTCCAGCAACGGGGACAATGCGTCGCTCGCGCCAATGGCGGTGCCGCCGGTACAAAGCACCAGCCCCGCCGGCGTGTAACCGGCGGCGCGGTCGGCGTCTATGGCGGTTTGCAGGGCTTCCGGTCGCATGGAAAAATCCGTGTCCGTGTCGATTTTAACCAGATTTTCCTGACCGATACCGGCGACCCAGCAGGCCTTGTCAATCGAACTATGCACCTGTCCCGACGCATAGATCCGCAGCCGGTTCCGCCCCGACAGGCCGGTCTGGTTGCCACTGAACCCCAACGCGCGTTCGCGCATGGTTAACACAGCAGCCAAAGTCGCGGAGGAGGCGCTGTCCTGAATGACGCCTTTGTACCCTTCGGGTAAACCCAGCGCCTGACGCAGCCAGTCCACCATCACCATTTCGATTTCTGTGGCGGCGGGGGAGGTCTGCCACAGCATCGCCTGTGCGGCGATGGCATTGGTCAGCTGTTCTGCAATCATCGAGGCCGGTGCCGCGTTGGCGGGAAAATAGGCAAAGAATCGCGGGTGCTGCCAATGGGTCAGCCCGTCCGGCACGATGCGTTCGAAATCGTCGAATATTCGCTCCATCGGTTCGGCCTGTTCCGGCGGTGAAACCGGCAGGCGCGCAGCAATGTCACCGGGGGCGGTCTGGGCGCGGACCGGTTGGTCGGGCAGGGTGGCGAAATAGGTTTTGATCCAGCGCGTTGCCCGCGCTGTCCATTTTTCATAGTCGGAATATTTCATACAGTATTGGTAACATGTTAAGCTGTTTGCGCAAGGGTTATCCGCCCTTGCGCCATGCCTCGGATCGTTTCAATAATCGGCGCGAGGCAAGCGCGTGCAAAATCCGTGCGCCGGCGTTGGTGTAGAATATCATCATCCCCATCGCCGCTGCCGGTGCAATGTCGCCCGCGTCATCCATATTCAACACCGCCACCGACGCCAGCGCCGTGTTGGTAGAATAGAGGAACACCACCGCCGATACCGTGGTCATGGCGTTGACGAACAGATAGATCGAAATATTCAGGATTGCCGGCATCGACACCGGCACCGTCACGCGCCAGAACAGCTTGTAAAACGGCTGTTTCAGGGACTGGGACACGCTTTCGAATTCCGTATCCATCTGTTTCAACGCGGTAATCGCGGTCAAATGCGACACGGTGTAAAAGTGGGTCACGGTGGACACCACCAAAATAATCATTGTGCCATAGATGAAATTCAGCGGATTGTCCGGGTTGTTGAAAAAGAAGATATAGGACAAGCCCAGCACCATTCCCGGAATCGCCATCGGCAGCATGGCCAGCGCCTGAAACAGGGCGCGGCCCTTGGCGAAACCTTTGGTTTTTTCCACCATGTAACCGCCCAAAAATACCACGACCGTGCCGATAATCGCGGTCAGCAGCGCCAGCAGCAGCGAGTTTTTGTAACTGCCCCAGCCGCCGCCATCCATGCGATCGAAATCATAGTTGTTCAGGGACAAGGACAGATCGTATGGCCAGAATTTGATCACGGCAGCAAATTGGCACACGGCGATAATCCCGACGATGAACAGCGCCACCAGCGAGGAATAAATCAGGAAAATACGGTCGTATTTGCGATCCGGTTTCGGTTCGAACACCACCGAGCGCGCCGACAGCAACGCCACCTGTTTCTTTTGCACCTGCCGGTCAATGGCAAAGGCCAGAACCGCCGGCACCAGCAGGACCACAGACACAACCGCGCCCATTTCAAAATTTTGCTGGCCGATCACCTGTTTGTAGATATCCACCGCCAGCATGTTGAATTTGCCGCCGATCACCTTGGGCAGGCCGAAATCGGTAATCACCAGATTGAACACGACAAAAGCTGCAGAAAACAACCCGTAACGTGCGCCCGGAATGGTGACTGTCCAGAAGGTTTTCCAGCGCGAGGCCTTGAGCGAAACCGAGGCTTCGTACAACCGCGCGTCCGAAATTGACAGGGCCGTGGCGATAATGATCATTGCATGCGGAAAGGTGAAAAACACCGATCCAATCACAATTCCGATGGGACCATAGATGGATTGTCCCATCAACAGCCCGTTCAAAAACCCCTGTTTGCCAAACATATAGATCAGCGCAATCCCCGGCAGCAAGGACGGCACAAGAATCGGCATCATCGCGACCATGCGGAAAAAACCCTTGAAACGCATGGTGCTGCGGGCCAGCGCATAGGCAAACCAAAAGGCAAGCGAAACCGTAATCACCGTGGAAATCGCCGCGATCAGCAGTGAATTCTGGATCGATTGAAACAGGCTGGGGGTGGAAAAGTAAGTAACGAAATTCGACAGCCCCACATCCCGCGTGGGCCGGATCACCACACGGCGAAAGGTGTTACTGTCCAGTTCCTGCCAGTCAGGGCCGGTGAACCGTTTGGACCCCACAATATAAACCGCGTTTTCGTCAATGCCGCGAAACCGGTATTTTACCGGACTGCGAAAGCTGAAATCCGGAAACAGTTTGGTCACGCCTTTGCGGCCGGTGTTGGAGGTCGACAGCCGTTTGATCGGCTTGGGATCAAGCGCGTTGTTCAACGCCAACAGGGTCTTTGCGGGGGCATTGAAGTTGCCGTCCTTGTCGGAAACCTGCACCTCGTAAAGGGACAGATCAAAGGTATAGGTCGAAAACGCCTTGGACAGCATCGCATAGAGCGGCATGGCCAGCGCGACGATCAAATAGATCGCAATCATCGCCATAAAGCCGCGCTGCATCCAGTCGTCGCGCCCCAGTTTGGGTTTCACAAACGGCTTGGGAATATCGGAAACGCTGGCCATGGTTATTTCCCGCCCTCGAATACCTTGATCCGGTCAGGCGGCAATTGCACCATCAGCGATTGTCCGGCGGCCAGATGTAACCGGCGCACGGCGTTGATGGAAAAATCGGCCATCAATTCGATATCCCCCAAGGCGCGGCTGCTCAGGATGGCGCGGAAAAAGGAGCCGAGGAATTCCATTGAAACGATCTGTGTTTCCAGCGCGTTCTGGCCCGGTTCGGCGGTGGGGATGATGTCTTCGGGGCGGATGGTGGCGATCACCGGTGCGCCGTGGGGAAATTTATGGGTGCAAAACAAAGGGGCCGCACCGGCGCGCACGCCTTCGGGTTGGGCCTTGGCGGGCATCTGGTTCATCGCGCCGATGAAATCCGCCACAAACAGGCTGGCCGGATCGCGATAGATTTCAAGCGGGCTGCCAACCTGTTCAATGGTGCCGTGGTTCATCACCACAATCCGGTCGGCCATAGAGAGGGCCTCCTCTTGATCGTGGGTGACCATCACGGTCGTTACACCAAGTTGGCGTTGTAATTCCTTGATTTCATGTCGTAAAAACACCCGTACCTTGGCGTCGAGCGCGGAAAGGGGTTCGTCCAGAAGCAACAAACCCGGCTTGCTGGCGATGGCGCGGGCCAGCGCGATGCGCTGTTGTTGGCCACCGGACAGCTGCGCCGGATATTTGTCGCCTTGTTCGGGCAAGCCGACCATTTCCAGCAATTCGCGCACACGGGCGTTGATTTCTGCCTTGGGCATTTTGGCATTTTCCAACCCGTAGGAAATGTTTTTCTTGATCGTCAGGTTGGGAAACAAGGCATAGGATTGGAACACAATGCCGAAATCCCGTTCCGCCGGTGGCAGGTTGGACACGTCCTTGCCCGCCTGTTCAACCGTGCCGGAGGTTTGCAGATCCAGCCCGGCGATGGCGCGCAGCAGGGTGGTTTTTCCGCAACCGGATGGCCCGAGAAAACACAGAAACTCGCCCTCGACCACATCCAGAGAAATTTCTTGCAAGGCAACAAAATTGCCGAATTTTTTCCACAGATTTTCAATGCGCAGATAGATGTTTTGCGTGTCGTCCAACATGTCGCCCTCGTTTATGCCCGGTTATTCATAGTGAAAGGGGCAGAAAATCCGCCCCTTTGCAATGGTGTAAATCGGGAACCCTAGTTTTTAGGGTCTGACTTGCCGTCGTAACGCTTGGCCCATTCGGCCAGAATGTCACCGCGGTTGTTGGCGGCGAATTCAAAGTCGTTGTCGATCATCGCGTCAACAATACCGTCCGGGAAATACTGAACCGGCTTGGCGACGCCGGGATAGGCCACAACCGCATAACCGGAGTTGTACAGTTCGTTTGCCTTTTTGGTGATAGTCCAGTCCACCAGCGTTTTCGCGGCGTCCAGATCATCGGTACCGGCAACAATTGCGGTGGCTTCCATATCCCAGCCAACGCCTTCGGTTGGCACGATGATTTCAATCGGCGCGCCGGCGGCCTTGGATTTGGCCCCACGGAAGGCAAAGGAAACGCCAATGGTGGTTTCACCGGCGGCAGCCAGCTTACAAGGCGCGGAACCGGAATGGGTGTAGCGCGCGATGTTTTCATGTAGGCCATCCATATAGGCCCAGCCACCGTCCTGACCGAACATTTGCAGCCAGCTCGACACGTCGAGGAAACCTGTGCCCGATGAATTCGGGTTTGGCATGATGATGTGGCCCTTGTAGACCGGATTGGTCAGGTCTTTCCACGATGTCGGCGCAGGCACGCCGTTCTTTTCGCCCTCGACAGTGTTGTAACACACCGCCGCAACCCAGGCATCCATGCCGGTCCATGCTGGCGGGGTGGATTTATCGACAAACTTCGGGTCGAGCTTGTCAACGCCGGCCGGCGCATAGGCTTCGAGCATGTCTTCGCCCTTCATCAACAGCAGTGATGTGGCGGCAAGGCCCCAGATCACGTCTGCCTGAGGGTTGTTTTTTTCAGCCAGCAGTTTTGCGGTGATCACGCCGGTGGAATCACGCACCCAGTTGATTTTGATATCCGGGTGGTCTTCGTTGAATGCAGCGGCATAGCGGGGCAGGTCTTCGGCCTCGACGGCGGTATAAACGGTCAGTTCTGTTGCCATTGCATTGGCGGCAAGGCCCAATGCAAGCACGGTCGTAAGGGCGGTTGTGGAAAGGTATTTCATAAGTCAGCTCCCTGGCTTTCGGTTGCACCGCAGGATTGCGATGCCATGATTCGTGTGGGCTACCTGTGGTTTTTAACAGCTTTGTTACAGGCTGGCGGCGGCCTCGAATTAATTAGATAGTGACCGAACGGTAATTTTGAATCTATATTCGGTCAAGAAGTATCTGGCAGGAAAACATGAAAGTTCAGCGTCGTCACCGTAAGCTCGTTGAAATCATACGAGAAAAGGAAAGCGCCTCGGTCGAGGAACTGGCCGGTCATTTGCAGGCGTCGCGCGAAACGATTCGTCGTGACCTGACCAAACTGTCGCGTCAGGGCAAAATCCAGAAGGTCCATGGCGGGGCCGTTATGCCGAGTGTTTTTGCCGAAGGTACCTTTCAACAGCGGATGTCCGAAAATGCTGCCGCAAAGATGCACATCGCAGCGGCGGCGGCAAAATTATTCGTGCCGAACGAGACGCTTTTTATCAACACCGGCTCTACCTCGCTGTATTTTGCCGAGGAGTTGGCGGCGCGATCCGGCCTGACCATCGTGACCAATTCAACCGAAATAGCCAAAGCCGTTTCGATGGGGGGCAAGGAAAACCAGACCTTTTTGCTGGGCGGGGCCTATGTGGCCGGAAACCGGCAGACCCTCGGATCGATGGTGAATGAGCAGATCGAGCAGTTTAGCGCGCATCATACGATTCTGGCGATCGGGGCGCTGACGCCCGGGCGCGGGGTCATGGAATTCAAACATGACGAAGCAGAACTGGCCCGCGCGATGCTGAAACGGTCGCGGTCGTTGACGATTCTGGCGGATGGCAGCAAATTCACCGGATTGGCGTCCTTTGCTGTGTGTGATCTGGGTCGGGTCGACCGGTTGGTATGCGATGCGATGCCGCCTGCCGACATACGGGCAGAAGTGGAACAGAATGGCTGTGAAATTATCGTTGTGTAAAATGAAAAAGACCCCAAGGGGAAAATGGTGCTGTGAGGGAGGATTGAACTCCCGACCTCGTCATTACCAATGACGCGCTCTACCACTGAGCTACCACAGCGCCGTGCGGTGAGCGGTGTTCTAGCGAAAATTTCAGGGAACGCAAGCGTTATCTGGACCCTTTTTGCTAGGTGATATAGACAATGTCCTATGGCACAGGAAAAAGCAGATAAAACACAGGTAAAATCTCCCAAGGAACGCGCGGCAGAAGCCCGCGCCGAACGGCTGCGACAGCAGTTGAGGGAGAATTTGCACAAACGTAAAGGACAGGCACGCGCGCGCAAAGCGGCGGCCACGGACAAGGGCGAGAGCACGTAATGGACAGTATTATTGTACGGGGTAATGGCCCTTTGAACGGGGTAATCCCCATAGCAGGCGCGAAAAATGCGTGTTTGGCGCTGATGCCGACAACCTTGCTGAGCGACGAACCGCTAACGCTGACCAACGCGCCGCGTTTGTCGGATATTAAAACCATGGGGGTTTTGCTCGAATCACTCGGGGCGGAAGTTTCCAGCCTGAATGACGGGCGGGTGATGATTCTCTCGAGCCACGGGGCTGATAATCCTCTGGCGCATTATGACATCGTGCGCAAAATGCGGGCGTCGAATCTGGTGCTTGGCCCGTTGCTGGCCCGCCACGGCAAGGCGATCGTGTCTTTGCCTGGTGGCTGTGCGATTGGCGCGCGACCGATGGATATCCATGTGTCGGCATTCGAAGCCATGGGCGCGGTGATCGAACTGAAGGACGGCTATTTGCATGCGGAGGCCCCGGGGGGGCTTAAGGGCGCTGAAATCGACTTTCACTTTGCTTCGGTCGGGGCCACGGAAAACGTGATGATGGCAGCCACTTTGGCCAAGGGCACCACCGTGATCAACAATGCTGCGCGGGAACCGGAAATCATCGATCTTGCCGATTGTCTGCGCCGGATGGGCGCGCAAATTGACGGGGACGGGACATCGCAAATCACCATTCAGGGGGTTGATTCCCTGCATGGCGCGACCCATCCGGTGGTGGCGGACCGGATCGAGCTTGGCACCTACATGCTGGCCCCGGCCTTTACCGGCGGCGAAGTCGAACTTCTGGGCGGGCGTCGCGATTTGCTGGGGGCGTTTTGTGACCGGCTGGAGGAGGCCGGCGTGGAAATTACCGAAACCGAAAGCGGGTTGAAGGTGGCCCATAAAACCGGTCGGGTTAAGGCCGTGAATATCAGAACCGAACCCTATCCCGGATTTCCAACCGATTTGCAGGCACAGATGATGGCGTTGATGTGTACGGCGGACGGGGTTTCCGTGCTGGAAGAAACCATTTTTGAAAACCGTTTCATGCACGCGCCGGAACTGGTGCGCATGGGGGCGCGGATTGATGTGCAAGGCGGGATGGCCACAGTGACCGGTGTGGATCGCCTGCGCGGGGCACCGGTGATGGCCACGGATTTGCGCGCGTCCGTGTCGTTGATTTTGGCCGGCCTTGCCGCCGAAGGCGAAACCGTGGTCAGCCGCGTGTACCATCTGGATCGCGGCTATGAACGGGTTGAGGAAAAACTATCGGCCTGCGGGGCCTTGATCGAAAGGGTAAAAGCGTGAGCGAACAAGACGCGCGTTTTGAGGATGGCACCGAAAAACCCCTGCGCCTGCGGGCGCTGGACAGCGAGGACCTGACCGTGGTTGCCGCAATGTTGCAGGACGCGGTTTTTCCGGTGTCGGAAATGTCATGGCAACCGGCCAAGCGGCGTTTCGGCCTGTTGCTGAACCGGTTCCGCTGGGAGGATAAATCCGCAGCCGAACGGCAAAATCGCCGGTTTGAACGGGTGCAAACCATGGTTGTGATTGATAACGTAGATAAAATGGCGTCAAGCGGGCTGGATCGTTCCGATACGGATCAAATCCTGTCCTTGCTGGATGTGCATTTTGAAATGGGCGAGGATGGCTGTTCTGGCCGGGTGGTGTTTACATTGGCCGGAGACGGGGCGATTGCCTGTGCTGTTGAATGTCTTGATGTGACCGTCACCGATGTGACCCGCCCCTATGGTGCGCCATCGCGCGCGGCCCCTGAACACAAAATATAAGGCGAAAAAATGCCCCTGTTTCTGAATACCCGTGACGCCGGATTTGAGGCCGACTTTCAGGCGTTTCTTGGCTCCAAACGTGAATCCGACAGTGATGTGGATGATATTGTTGCCGGCATTATCGCCGATGTGCGCAAGCGTGGCGATGCGGCGGTGCTGGATCTGACCGCGAAGTTTGACCGTCTGCAACTCACGCCGGAAACGCTGGCATTTTCCAAGGCCGAGATGGACGCGGAAATCGCCAAGGTCCCCGCAGCCGAGGCCGAGGCTCTGAAATTGGCGGCGGCGCGAATCCGTGCCTATCACGAACGTCAATTGCCGGCGGATGACTGGTGGCAGGATGACAGCGGTGCATGGCTCGGCTGGCGGTGGTCGGCGGTGGAGCGCGCCGGATTGTATGTGCCCGGCGGGCTGGCGTCCTATCCGTCGTCTGTGCTGATGAATGCCATTCCTGCGGCCGTGGCCGGTGTCGAACATCTGGTGATTTGTGCGCCCACGCCCGATGGCAAGGTAAACCCGCTGGTGTTGCTGGCGGCGCGTCTGTCCGGTGTTGAAACCGTCTATCGCATTGGCGGGGCGCAGGCGGTGGCAGCGATGGCCTATGGGACGGAAACAATTGCCAAGGTGGACAAGATCACCGGCCCGGGAAATGCCTTTGTCGCGGCGGCGAAACGGCGGGTTTATGGCACGGTGGGCATTGATATGATTGCCGGCCCGTCGGAAATTCTGGTGATCGCGGACAAGGACAACAACCCCGACTGGATTGCGGTTGATTTGATGAGTCAGGCCGAACATGACGCCAGCGCGCAATCCATTCTGATTACCGATGATGCGGCATTCGGGCAGGCGGTTGTTGCGGCGGTGGAGGCACGTTTGCAAACACTGGAACGGCGCGATATTGCGGCGGCGAGCTGGCGTGATTTCGGTGCGGTGATTGTGGTGGAAGATCTGGAGCAGGCGGCGGTTTTATCGGACCGTATCGCACCGGAGCACCTTGAGCTTTGCATGGCAAGCCCCGAAGAATACAGTAAAAAAATCCGCCACGCTGGCGCGATATTTATCGGATCCTTCACGCCGGAGGCCGTGGGCGATTACGTTTCAGGCCCCAACCACGTGTTGCCAACGGCCCGTTCGGCGCGGTTTTCATCCGGTCTGTCGGTGCTGGATTTCATGAAACGCACCACGTTGGCACAGCTGACACCGGCGGCGCTGAATGCGATTGGTCCGGCGGCCGAAACCCTTGCCAAATCCGAAAGTCTGGAGGCCCATGGCCTGTCCGTGCGTCTGCGTCTGGATCTGCTCAATAGCGGGGAATCCGATGCCTGAATTATCACACCTGACGCATATCGAACTGGATGATACCGGCCTGCCGGCCCCCACGGCGGATGTGTTGCGCGAACGCAAGGTGGCGTTGTTTGATCTGTTGGAAGAAAACGTATTCGGCCTGTGCAAACGCGGTGATGCGGAACCGCCAGAAGGGCCGTATCAGCTGTTCTTGTCGATCAAGGATCGCCGGCTGGTATTTGATGTGCGCACCGAAACCGGCGTGCCTGCGTCGGAATTCCACCTGTCGGTGTCACCGCTGAAACAGGTGATTAAGGATTATTTCCAGATCTATGAAAGCTATGTCGATGCGGTGAAACGCCTGCCTGCCGCCCAGATCGAGGCTATCGACATGGGACGGCGCGGCATCCACGACGAAGGCTCGCGTCAGTTGATGGAACGCCTTGAGGGTAAGATAAACACCGATCTGGCCACCGCGCGCCGTCTGTTCACGCTGGTTTGCGTGCTGCACATGCGCGGTTAGGGCAGGGCGCATGGCCAAATCCCCCCCTTCTTCGGTGCTGTTTTGTTGCGATCACAACTCGATCCGCTCGCCCATGGCCGAAGGCCTGTTGAAACAACACGCTGGCACCAGCATTTTTGTGCAATCGGCGGGGGTCAAGGGGGACATGGATATCGACGGCTTCACCATCGCTGTCTGTCGTGAAATCGGGGTGGAACTGTCGCGCCACCGCGTGCGGTCGTTTGATGACTTGCTGGAATGGGGCGATGATCTGGACAGTTACGATTTAATCGTCGCGCTGTCCCCAGCCGCCCAACGTCGCGCGCTGGAATATACCCGCCACTATGCGCTGGAAGTCGAATACTGGCCGACAATGGACCCGTCCGGTTTTGGCGACGGGCGCGAAACCAAAATGGCACGGTATCGGGAGTTGCGCGAACAGTTGGCCGCGCGGATCAAGGCGCGGTTTGTGGTGTGAGAAAATCATGCGCCGGTAGGATTGTCTGCAACGGCCGTTACGATACCCTATTTCTATTCAAAATGGCCCTCCGGATCTGTCGGCAGCACGAATCAGCCAATGGTTCGTTGTTTGCGTACGTGCATGAAGCTATGTTTATGAATGTTTTTACTAGTCACCCGAATCTAAAGTTCGTCACATAGGTTTTGCTGTGTTTTGTGGCAGAACCGTTTCACGGATTCGAGGATTTCGTCGGCGGAGTTGACCCGCAAGCGGCTACAGCGCGGCGTGCATCGCTCAACGAAAGAACTGGAGACCGATATCCACGCGTTCATCCAAGCCCACAACGAGAACCCCAAACCCTACAAATGGGTCAAATCCGCCGACGAAATCCTCGCATCCGTGAAACGGTTCTGCCACAAAACACAGCAAAACCTATGTGACGAACTTTAGATTCGGGT
>CAMZLM010000197.1 GCA_947311485.1 uncultured Paracoccaceae bacterium | reverse complement strand
GGTCAGGATCAGGATGTGAAGTATCGCGAAATTTTTATCGGGATGAAATCCATGCGCATTACAAACGGCACGGTTGGTTGTTCTTTGGCTTGCGTGCCGTATGTCACCTTGCCGCAAAATGCGATTCCGGACGGAATGCAGCCGGCAGACCTGACGGATATGACCTTAAGCCAGTGGGAGGATGCGCTCGGGTTAGCGCCAATGGTTCCTTATCCGGGGAATTATCGGGCTGGATAAAGCCTCTCGTTATGCGTGATTTTTGGCGACATAAAAGTCGCCAATTAAGGAAATATTAATAATTGGGGCAAAAATGAGGCATAAAAATCAACGATTTACGCGATTTATTTTTATTTTTACGTATTTTTTACGATGACCCCTTTGCCATTTTGCGCATCCCTTACGCGACTGCTGCTTATTGGTTTCCAGAGTAACGAGTACAGCCAATACCCAACCGGATCACAGACGCAGGAGGGAAACCGGAATGTTGATGAAGACAACCATGAAAACACTGCTCGTGGGCTGTTTTGCTAAACATGACTGTGGATGTGGATCGGTTGGCTGTAAGGGCCTTTTTAGTGAGTATCGGGATGTTTGCATGAGTGTTTGCATGTGCACTCTGTTTTTAAGGCTTCCCGAAATATTTCAGGCGGGCAGGATCTGATCATGACCGCGACATAAATTGTTCCCTTGCCGGGCACCCCTACACAATACTTGTCCGGCAATAGCCTCGCCTTACCAAGGGCGAGGCGACAACACCTTAACCAGTGACATTTCTGTAAAACCAGTAACAAACGTCCGAATGTAACGGGCTAAAGATATCTTTCTGTCTCATGGGCCGCGATGGTTGTGCAAGCAATCCAATCGCAGGGTCAGAAAGATCCTGCGATTGGAATGTGGCTCTTTTGACCTGGCACCTTGATACCAAGAGGCCGCCGATCATGCCCGCTGTATCATAACGAGTACCGTCACATTCCAATCCGGGCCTATTTTACCGCTTTACAATTGCAACACCACATTGCCGGTCAGACCGCCTGCCTCGATTGCTTCATGGGCGCGGGTGGCCTCGGCCAAGGGAAACCGCGCGGCAATTTCAGGGCGAATTGCACCGCTGCGTAAATAATGGTTTATGTCTTCGATCGCGCGCTTTTTGGCGGCTTTGGGCATGCCATAGACAAAAACCATCTCCAGCACCGTATTGTTGAACATCAACGGGACAAACGGGATTGCGGGCGTCATGTCGGAGCCCGATGCATAGGTCGCAATCGTGCCGCCGCGTTTCAATATGCGGGGCGTCATTGCGGCATGGGCGGCAAAATCCACATCAACCAGCCGATCAATCGCATTTTCGCCGACCTCTGCCAGCAGACGTTCCAACAGGTTTTCAGTCCGGTAATTGATGATGGTCTCCGCACCGGCATCTTGGGCTATTTTGGCCTTTTCTGCGCTGCTGACGGTGGTGATCACCCGCGCACCGGCAGCGGCGGCCATTTGCACGGCCATCAATCCAACCGATCCGGCCCCGCCTGTAATCAGCAGGGTCTGTCCCGTCACATCCCCACCGGAAAACACCGCGCGATGAGCGGTCATGGCGGGAACGCCCAAACAGGCCCCTTCCTCAAAGCTCACGCCGTGCGGCAATGGCGCGGCCAGATCTGCATCAACTGCCACGTATTCCGCTGCGGTTCCGATGTTGCCCTGACCTTGCCCATCCGGTGTGCGATTGACATTGTATAGCCAAACCCGTTCGCCAATCCGGCGTTCGGAAATACCAGAGCCAACCGACTCGATCACACCGGCCCCGTCATTATGCGGGATGACCTCTTTTGCCGGCATGGGGCCTTGGGCGCCTATGCGTACCTTGGTATCCGACGGATTCACACCCGAAGCATGTATCCGGACCAAAACTTGTCCGGCATCCGGATTTGGCATATCCCGATTGACCAGAGCCAGAGTGTCGGCTGCTGCACCGCGTGCTGTGTTGATGATGGTTTTCATGGTCTGTCCTTTTGGATCGCATCGCTCGTTGTTACCGCAAAGATTGGCAAAGTTCACCTGAACTGGCAACCGTCAACCGCACAAAGGCCGATCTTGATCTTTTTACGCTTGAGGCCTACTCCCTTGGCAATACTCCTGATCGATAGGCCAGCCATGCACAGCCCTCTTCCCCTTGTTCGCGATGTTGTCTTGATTGGCGGTGGGCATACCCATGCTTTGGTGTTGCGCCGCTGGGCGATGAACCCGATTGCAGGGGCGCGGCTGACATTGATCAATCCGGGGGCGACGGCTCCTTATTCTGGCATGTTGCCCGGGTATATCGCCGGACACTACGGGCGTATGGATCTGGAAATAGACCTGGTACGGCTGGCGCGTTTTGCCGGTGCGCGGCTGGTGTTGGCGCGGGCGACAGGTATTGATCGCGTTGCCAAACGGGTATCGATCGCGGGGCAGGCGGATATTTCCTATGATATCGCGGCGGTGGATGTGGGGATTACAACGGAACTGCCGGCTATTGCAGGGTTTGGGAAACATGCATTGGGTGCCAAACCGCTGGATCGCTATGCGGCTGAATGGGAGGCTTTTCTGGCGCAGATAACGGCCGGTAAACGCCAGCCGGAAATCGTGGTGATCGGGGGCGGTGTGGCCGGTGTTGAATTGGCACTAGCAATGATGCATCACATGAAAACTCTGCAAATAGCCGATGCCAAAGTCACGATAATCGAAGTTGCCCAAACGCCCCTTGGCGGTATCGGCGCGGGGGCGAGACACGCCTTGTTGCGCCATATGCACCGCTTGGGAGTGGATATGATGACCGGTGTGCAGGTCTCGCGGATCACGGCGGATGCGGTGCATCTGGATGACGGAACCATGCTTGCCAAAGGGTTGTGTATCGCCAGCGCCACCGCGCGGCCGCATGACTGGTTGCGCGATACCGGCCTGACCAACGACCGTGGATTTATCGATGTGGGCGAAACCCTGCAAACCATCGTCGATCCATCTATTTATGCCACTGGCGATTGCGCCGATCTAACCCATGCTCCGCGCCCCAAGGCGGGTGTGTTTGCCGTGCGCGAGGCCCCGATCCTGTATCATAACCTGCGTGCGGATTTGCTGGGCCACAAACGCAAACTGTTCAAACCGCAGAAAAGCTATCTGAAGCTGATTTCCACAGGTGGCAAAGGTGCCATCGCCGACAAGGCCGGTTTGCGGCTGGATGGGGGGTGGCTCTGGCAGTGGAAAGACCACATCGACCGTAAATTCATGCGTCAGTTCGAGGAATACCCCCAAATGCCGCCCCCCGCCATTCCCCGCGACGCGGCCCTTGGTTTGCGTGACGAAATCGGGGATGCACCGTTGTGCGGGGGCTGCGGGGCCAAGGTTGCGCCCGCGACGCTGACGGATTTGCTGACCACTCTGCCCGCCACGGCGCGCAAGGATGTGTTGTCCAGCCCTGGCGATGATGCGGCGATTCTGTCCTGTGGGGCGGGGCAACAAGTCCTGACCACAGATCACTTGCGCGCCTTTATGTCCGATCCTTACCGGATGGCAAAAATTACGGCTGTGCATGCTTTGGGGGATATCTGGGCCATGGGGGCGCACCCGCAAGCCGCACTGAGCAGCATTGTCTTGCCGCCGTTGAGCGCCGCCTTGCAGGGGGAAACCCTGCGCGAAATCATGGCCGGCGCACAGGCAATTATGGGGCCGGCAGGGGCGGAAATTGTAGGTGGCCACACCAGTCAGGGTGCAGAGCTGACGATCGGTTTCAGTGTGACCGGCCTGAGCGGGGGACGGGTTATTCGCAACACGGGGGTAGCGGCGGGGGATCAGCTGATCCTGACCAAACCTTTGGGGTGTGGCACCATCCTTGCCGCTGAAATGCAGATGTTGGCAGAGGGGGATTGGGTCAAATCCACCTACGAAATGATGGAGCGGCCTTTGGCCACCGCCGCCGGTATTCTGGCCCCGCATACCCACGCTATGACCGATATTACCGGTTTTGGGTTGGCGGGACATTTGAATGCCATGCTGCAAGGATCAGGGCAGGGGGCACGGATCGATCTGGCGGCGCTGCCGTTTCTGGACGGGGCTTTGCCGTTGGCCGAACAAGGGGTGCGGTCAACCATCTGGGCGGCCAATCGTAGGGCGGTGCCGATGGCGACTGCCTGTAAAACTCCGGCTGAAACCCTGCTGTTTGACCCGCAAACGGCGGGGGGATTGTTGGCGGCGGTACCTGCGGCGCAGGCAAGCGGATGTTTGGCACAGCTACAAGAACAGGGGGAACCTGCCGCCATCATTGGCGAAATCGTTGTCGGCAACGGGATTCAGCTGCAATAGGTCGCGGTTGCCGGATTTATTTTCACAACCAAGGTAAAATATGTTATACGCCCATAACTAAGAGGAGTTTTACGATGATCTATTTTAAATTTATCGCCGCTATTTCAGCCGTGGCTCTGGCTGGCACGCTGGCAAATGCACAAGAAGAAGATGACCGTGTGCTGCTGAATCTGGATACGGCCACACAGGTGATGTTACTCAAAGATATGCGCGGATTGACAGAAAGTCTGGACAGCCTGCTGGCGGCACTTTCCGAGGGTGATTTTGATCAGGTGACCCGACTGGGGCAAATCAACCTTGGCTTTGGACATGATAAACTGATGGCTCTGGTCGAAAGCGGGGCATCCGATACGCAGATTCAGGCCATGCGCGCCAAGATGAAAGCCAACCGTCAAGCACGCGAAGAATCCGGTGAATCAGCGGCCACAATGGGGGGCGCAATGTTTGGCATACCCAAGGGTGTTGGTCAGAAAATGCCGGAAGATTTCCGCCTGATGGGCCAAGCCATGCATGCGGCAGCCGAGGACATGGTAAGCGTGGTCGAGGCGATCGGTGACACGCCAACAGTGGCAGATTATCAAGCTGTGTTGGAAGGCGTGCAGGGGATCACCAGCAATTGTGTGGCTTGCCACGGAGCTTTTCGTATTCGCTAAATGCCCGCTGTATCGATCCTTTTTGCGATTTGATCCGCCAGATCCGAAATATCTTGTGGTTCTAGCGCAGCCACGGGCAGGGGGGTGATTTCGGCGGCGCGTTCGCGGGCTTTGCCATAGCGGCTGTCGTAATGGAGCGCCATCAGTTCACGCGCCAGCTGTTCCATTTCGCCGGCCTGTGCCAGACCGTGCCAGGCGTCGATTTGTGTGGAACTGTGGTAGGGGCGTAATCGGTTCAGCGTTTGTGCCAAAATTGCCGCATCCGCCACCATATCGTGATAGGCCCGCACCAGATATTTCGCCCGCGCCGCCAGAGGGGCCTGTATTTCCAAGCGCGGTGCCACACGCATTGCTGCCCAGAGACTGGCAGGAACCAACCGGTCGCCCACCTTTGCGCTCTCGGCCTCGATCACTACTGGACGGGTTGGGTCCAGTAGTGTGACCTGCTCTGCAAGCGCGGTTTCAAACGCCTTTTGCGATGGTTGCCCGCCGGGCATGGCACCAAACAGGGAGCCGCGGTGGTTGGCCAGTCCCTCCAGATCAATTACCTGAACCCTGCGTTGTGCAAGGGTGGCCAGCACGTCGGTTTTTGCGCTGCCGGTGTTGCCATCCAGCAAAACAACCGGAGCCGGGAACGCGGTTTCATACAGGGCCGTATTCACCAACCGGCGGTAGCTGCGATAGCCACCGTCGATGACCTCCGCCCGCCAGCCAACCTGTTTCAGGATCGTCGTGAATGAACCGGACCGCTGTCCACCGCGCCAGCAGTAGATCAGGGGTTTCCAGCCTTTGCCATAGTCAGACAAAGTTTCCTCGATATGCCGCGCCGCATTGCGCGCGACCAATGCCGCCCCGATTTTGCGCGCCTTGAAGGCGCTGTCCTGTACATAGATGGTACCGACTTTGGCGCGTTCATCATCATCCAGCACCGGCAGGTTGATCGCACCGGGCAGGTGGTCCAGCGCAAATTCAGCAGGGGAACGCACATCAATCACCGTATCAAACGGCAGGTTCTGGAGGTCGGAAAGGCTGATTAGAGAATAAGGCATGCCAGCGGTCTACGCCCTTTGGCAGACAGGGGAAAGCCCCTTGTGCAATCTAAGGAAACTCTGAACAACGCCGTGATTTCTGTGCTATAATTCTGGCAGGAATTACGGGGAGTTTAGCCTTGAGACAGCAGAGTTGTTCGTCGCTTGGGCAAGCGCACAAGAAGAAGCGGACCAAACGGGAGGTTTTTCTTGGCGAGATGGATGCAGGGGTGCCTTGGGCGTGGCTGGAAGCGCTGATTGCGCCGCATTACACCAAACCACGCAAGGGGTCGCCCACAGATGCCGCTTTCGGTGATGCTGCGGATTTATTTCCTGCAACAGTGGTATGGGCTGTCCGATCCCGGCGCTGAAGAGGCGCTTTATGACATGCACTCGATGCGGGTTTTCGCCGGGTTGGGGCTGGGTCATGACGCCATTCCGGACGAAACGATGATCTTGAACTTCCGCCACCTTCTGGGGAAACACAATTTGACCGAGGCACTGCTTGATGCGGTCAAAACCTACCTTCAGCAGGAGCCTAAAATGTTGCGATGGTTTTCAGGGCTTGTTCCAGTTTATGTCCCTGCTCGTCCGCCAGTGCCGCTGTGATCAGGCGACGAATCCAGTCGGCGGCATCGGGACGGTCAGCGAGTTGATCTGCGACCGCACAAACCCGATCGAATTTGGTCAGGCCACGGGCATGGGTATCAGAATAGCCTTTGATCAAACGGCGGCATCGCAACAGCTCTACAGCCAAATCATAATTCCCATTCACATGTTTCAAAACATGGGCCAGCCATTTTTCCAGATGGTTTACTTCGTGCGCATGGCGCAATGTCTTTAGACGCCAGGATTGCCTTCCGCCTAACATATAGAGCATGCCAAACCCTGATAAACCATTTGAACGGATCCGGCGGCCCTTGCCAAACCAGCGATTCAGGCGGGCCATGCGGGCAGGACGGGCTTCAAACCAACGGCCCATGCGTACCGGCATGAGTCCGGAAATTTCCTCGGCGCGGGGATGGAAATATTCGGTTAACTTCATTTGCCGATCCGCACGCAGGCCCATTTCATCCGAAATACGGGAAAATCGTGTGGGTCGGCTTTTCAGATCGGCAACCTTGATGATGTCGTCATAGGCCATCGCATTGGCCACATATTTCGCCGCTTCCTGACCAAGCATGTATGCCTTGTCGGCGCGGTCTTTTGCCAGAGTTTCATCGAGCCGGTCCAGATAGGCCGCGCCATAGGCGAGATCCTGAAAATCCACCACTTTACGCAAGCCGACTTGAGCCATGGGGCGCACGGCCTGCGGAAAATGCGCAAGGCGTTGCTCCAGAGCGTGCCATCCTTTCAACAATTCTGCCGGACCGGAAACCCGGGGTAGGGGGGCATTTCCAGCAGGGGTTACGCCTTCTGCCGTCGTGCCACTTGCAATATCAAAGGCCGCAGCAAAGGCCCGCAAGCTTGTTTCAACCCCTTTGCCACCCGTCCGGATTGCGTCTTCGAATGCGCTACGGGCAAAGGGCAAGCGTTCCGTTGCTGCCAGTGCCCCGAACAGACCGGCGGAAACAACCGAACCGGTTTCCACGGCCACCCGTTCCAGATCAATCATCACCAAATGCTGTGCCGCAATTTCTGCTGCGGCGCGAACACCGCCCGAATCTGCAATGCCATCACCCGGTGCCATCTTTTCGGTTACAGCCAAGGCCCGATGTGTCGAGGCAATCAATGTGGTGCGATCCGGCGTCACAAAACCCCGCATAATGGCGCGGCCAGCTTCCATCATTTCGGCGGCAATCACGATATCCACATCGCCCGCCGCCGGAGCCAGAGAAAACACCGGTGACGCAATATTTTTCGGGGCCATTTCCACGTAATAAATGGTCGCGCCGGTCCGCTGTGCAACGCCGGCCACCGAGGTCGTCTGACAGGAATACCCCTGAGCGCGGGCCATGGTTTCAATCCAGCCGGTCAGCACGCCGCCGCCTTGACCGCCCACGGCGATTACGGCCAGCTTTATCAAATTGTCGGGAGCTTCGACACCGAACGGTGCGTTGTTTTTTTCGATTTTGGTCATTGGTCCAGCCCCTCGAAGTTCAGCCGTTTATTCTGGCGGCGGGATTGCAATCGCTGGATCAGGCGGGTTCGTAGTCCTGTGAGCCAGCGCTCCAATGGCCGTGGATTGTGCACGATTTCCGCACGATAAAAGGACGGGCACAGAATGGCGGCATCGGCGACTTCCCCGCAATTGCCGCAACCAACGCAGCTCTGGTCGATGTGCGCGATCGGATCATCCCGCAGCGGGTCATCCAGTTGTTTCAACGACAAAGACGGGCAACCAGACAGGCGAATGCAGGCATGGTCGCCGGTGCAAATATCGCTATCTACCCCGAAACGCGGCACCTCGATGCGGCGGCCTTTGGCGATGGCCTGATTGCGCAACGGTTTTTCGCGGCGCTGTTTGTTCAGCATACATTCGGACGCGGCGATGATGACTTTGGGGCCGTCATATTCACAGGTCAGGGCATCCTCTATCACTGCACGCATGGCGGTGACGTCGTAGGTGTGATCTATTTCGCGGACCCATTCCACGCCCACGCCCTTAAGTGCCTTGGCAATCGGGTTATTGGTGGATTTGCTCGAGTTTTGCGCTCGCGAGGACATCACATCCTGCCCGCCGGTGGCGGCGGAATAGAAATTATCGACGATAATGGCCACAGAATCCGCGCGGTTAAACACCATGTTGCCGATCGAACTGTTCAGCCCGTTGTGCCAAAACCCGCCATCGCCGATAATCGAAACAGCCCGTTTTTCACCGCCCCCGTCAAAGGCCCCGTTGGAGGCCGGCCCAAGCCCGTATCCCATCGTTGCGCCGCCAATTTCAAACGGGGGCAGGGCGGCAAACAAGTGGCACCCGATATCCGCCGATATCTGATGTTTGCCCAGCTTTTGTTCGGCCAGTTTCATTGCCGCAAAAATCGGGCGCTCCGGGCAGCCGGTGCAAAACCCGGGAGGGCGGATCGGAACAGTTTTGGACAGATCGGGAATATCCGGCACCGGCGCATTGGGCGCGCGGACATTCCCCGGTAACAAATCAGGTGCGTTCTGACGCAAAAAGGCGGTCACTCCGTCTTGCATCACCTGACCAGTATATTCGCCAGCCTGTGGAAACATGTCTTTTCCAGACAGACGGACCGTAGAATTTTCCCGATACAGCAGAGTGGACAGGGCCTGTTCGATGAATTCCGGTTGGCCTTCTTCTACCACCAAAAGCGCATCCTTACCTTGGCAAAAATCGAGGAATTCGGTTTGAACCAACGGATAAGTCACGTTGAGCACATAGAGCGGCACATCGGTGTTGCCGCTGACATCGGCCAAACCCAGACGTTGCAGCGCGCGGATGACGCCGTTGTACATGCCGCCTTGCAGCACGATCCCGATCGGGGCTTTGTCCGGACCAAATATTTCGTTCAAGCCGTTATCGGCAATAAATTTCTGTGCTGCCGGCCAGCGGGTTTTCACTTTGTCCTGTTCATGGGCAAAGGACATTGGCGGCAACACAACGCGGGAAAAATCGCGGCGGGGGTTGGCCAAAGCGTCCTTAACGGTCAGTTTGGGAGGCTGGTTGTCGCGGGCCTCAAAGCTGCCGGTTACATGACAGGACCGAATGCGCAGCGTCAGCATCACCGGCGTATTTGATGCTTCGGAGAGTTCAAATCCTTGTCCTACCGCACGGGTGATCGAGCGCAGGTTCGGGCGCGGATCCAGTAGCCAGAACTGGGATTTCATCGCAAAAGCATGGCTGCGCTCTTGCATGATGGAGGATCCCTCTCCGTAGTCTTCGCCAAGGATCACCAGCGCGCCGCCGGTCACGCCGGATGACGAAAGGTTGGCCAACGCATCAGAGGCGACATTCACCCCGACCGGCCCCTTGAAGGTTACCGCACCGCGAATAGGGTAGTGGACCGACGCCGCCAACATTGCGGCCGCTGCGGCCTCTGAGGCATTGGCTTCATAACGCACACCCAATTCGCCCAGCAGGTCTTGTGCATCCGCCAGAACATCCATTAAATGGCTGATCGGAGCACCTTGATAGCCACCCACATACCCGACGCCGTTTTCCAGCAGTGCCTTGGTGATGGCTAAAATACCCTCGCCGGTAAAGGTTTCTCCGGCACCGAGCCGTAGGGTTTCGACCTCTGCCTTGAATGAACGCTCTGCCATCTTGTTGTTTCCTGTTTGTGTGCTCCGGTAAAAAATCGAGCGACCCGACCTGTTTAGGAAATTATACATGCACTTGCAAGTAATGTATTGCATGCATGGGGTTGGGTGGGGTGCTGTGTGTTTTCGGTTTTAACGCGCTTTGATATGCAAAAAGTCTATAGCTGCTTAGAAAATAGCTGCTTGTATTTATATCTATTAACAGGCAGGTTTTTGAGTAAAAGGGAGAGTGTCATGAAGAAACTTCGCGCATTTAATTTTATGGCCTGGATCGAGGAACATAAGCATTTGTTGAAACCACCTGTCGGAAATCAGCAAATCTGGGAAGATGCGGATATGATGGTGACCGTGGTCGGGGGGCCAAACAAGCGCACGGATTACCATGATGATCCAGTCGAGGAGTTCTTTTATCAGCTCAAGGGGGATATGCTTTTGAAGTTGTTTGATGGGACTTCATTTTACGATGTCCCTATTCGCGAAGGTGATATTTTTCTGCTACCGGCCCATGTAAGGCACTCTCCGCAACGGCCGCAGGAAGGGTCGATTGGGCTGGTTATTGAACCGAAACGCCAACAAGGCGAATTGGACGCAATCGAATGGTATTGCTTTGAATGCGGGGCTTGTGTGCATCGTGCAGAGAAGCAACTAGAGTCGATTGTCAGGGATTTACCGCCTATTTACGAGGCATTTTATGCCTCGAAAACGGCGCGCACCTGCCCTGAATGTGGGGTGGTTCATCCCGGGAAAGAGGCCCCTGAAGGCTGGGTTCAGCTCTGAACCGACTGTTTGAGGGCATTTAAGAAAGCACGTGCGGCAGGGGTCATTCCCGTGGTCTTGTGAAAGGAAACCCCCACTGGAGCCGGCCCGAATGGCAGTGGAAACCCAAGGCGTGTCAAGGTGCCATTGGCGATATCCTGTGTTGCGGCATGGGCAGGCATGATGCCAATCAGGTTGGTGGTTTGCAGCAGGCTGCGGTTGGTTAGAAAGGATACAGACTCGACAATTGTCTTGGGAACAAACTGGTCTTGACGGGTGAAAAACTGGTCAATCTGGCGGCGCAATGTGGTTTCATTCGGGGGTAATATCCAGCCAAAATGGCGCAGATCGTCAAATTTGACGGGCTGATTTGCAAGCGGATGCTGCGCGCCTGTTAACAATATGGTTTCTTCGCTAAACAGGGTGATCTGGGTTAATTCGTCCCGATATCGGTGGGTTGGCAATCGCCCCACAACCATATCCAGTTCGCCCATTCTTAAGGCGGGCATTAGCAATTCATGTGTACCGTCCACCACACGTATCGTGACATTGGGGCGGGTTTTAAGCGTCTCCGCAATTGCATTCGGCAGGAG
>CAMZLM010000196.1 GCA_947311485.1 uncultured Paracoccaceae bacterium | reverse complement strand
TTTGCCAAAACCGATCCCCGGATCAATCACAATCCGCCTGCGCGCAATACCCTGTGACACAGCAAAATCAATCCGTGTTTCCAGATAGTCATACACATCCAGCAAAACATCGTCGTACACCGGATTTTCCTGCATGGTTTTCGGGTCGCCACTGGCGTGCATCAAACACATAAATGCACCGCTTTTCGCGGCAACACCGGCGGATCCAATGTCAAAGCTCAGCGCCGTCACATCATTGAACAACTGCGCCCCTGCGGACAGTGCCGCGCCGGCCACGTCGGCCTTGCGGGTATCAATCGACACCGGCGGCAAATTGCCCCGCTTGCAAATCGCGCGGATCAACGGTTCTGTACGAGCCTGTTCCACCACCGGTTCCACAAAATCCGCCCCCGGACGGGTGCTCTCGCCGCCGATATCCAGAATATCGGCCCCCTCTGCGGCCATCGCCTGTGCGCGGTTCAGCCCTGTTTCAAAGCTGTCAAACCGCCCCCCGTCGGAAAAGCTGTCCGGTGTGGCATTCAAAATCCCCATGATGCGCGGGGTATCCATTGACAGCCCGCAAATATCGGCACGGTTTTCGCTCAGACGCGCGCGGATTTCCCCGGGGACGTCTGACACCGGAATTACACAGGGGTCCCCGCCGCGTTGCAAGCGCTCCACATGCGTGAACCACATTGCCCCCCCTGCCAACGCCAAGGCACCGGCCGGACGGCTGCGGTCACTCTGGGCAATCGGGCGGTAATACATGCGATCCGTCATGCCAACACCTTGCGGTAAAAAATTACTTTCTCGGTTTGCTCAAACCCCAACCGTTCATGCATCAACTGCGATTGATAATTGCTCAGCTCCACATCCGATCCGAATTCGGTAAATCCGGCCAAACGGGCCTTTTTCTCGAGGTATTGAACCAAAGCGCGGGCGATCCCCTGCGAGCGGTATTCCTCGCTTACCCAGACGCCTTCAAGGAAAGGCACCGGTTGCGAATGACACCCGTTGGCATAGTCGCGCAATGCGTATTCCGCAAAACCAACAGCCGCGCCGCCGTGTTCCGCCACATAGGCCGAGCGTTTGGAGGATTTGAATATCCGCTTCATTTCCGCAATCAACGCCATATCGGAATGTTGCGGCCAAAGCTGACGGTACATGGTCAACCACAGCTCTATATCCCCTGCATGCAATTCACGAATTGTGATGTCCACGTTCCCTACTCCATCTCATCCCACCGCACCGCCATCTGTGCCGCAATTCCCGACAGGGCGGCAAACACAAACACGACCAACCCATACCGCATTTCACTCACGTCCCCGAGGCTGCCTATTATAGCAACCGCAATAATCCCCGCGCCAAAACGCAGGGATAAAAACAACGCCGACGCCGCCCCTTTGCCGGTCTTGAATTGTTCCATCGCACCGGTAATTGCATTGGACCCAACCATATGCAATAGCGGCATAAACAACAGCCCAGCCGTATAGATTGCCCACCGGCCCAGCAAGCCGAAACTGGCGCAAAACAGCATTATTCCAACACCTATCGTCAACATCCCCAAGACCAAAAGAACCCGCCTGAAACCAAAACGGGCAACCAAGCGGATATTCACAAAATTTGCAGCAATTGCCAGAACTGCCCCCGCCCCGAACATCATACTATAATGCATCGACGTCACCTGATACTGCTCAATGTACAAAAACGGTGTCACAGCAACATAGGTAAAAAACACAGCCATAATCCCGGAACTGGCCAAGGCGTAAGTCAGGGCCAGCCGATTTTGTAATACCTGCCGATAGCCATGCAACATCTCGCCTAGTCTCAATGGATACCGGTTTACCGAAGGTAAAGTTTCCGGCAGAAAACGGAAACTAAACACAAAACACACCAAGGTCGCCCCGGCCAACAACAGAAAAATCATCCGCCAGCCAAAAACGGCCAACACAGCGCCACCGATCAAAGGGGCCACCATCGGAGCCAATGCCAAAAACATTGTAATCACAGAGCTTTTCTTTGCCAGTAAATCGCCTCGGTAAATATCCGCCAAGAGTGCGCGCCCTGCGGCAAGTGAACTACTGCCTGCAAACGCCTGAAAAAACCGGAAAACAACCAACTGATCTACGCTTTGCGCCAACGCACAAGCAATTGAAAAAACTAAAAAAACAATAAGTGCTGCCAGAATAACCAAACGCCGCCCTAATGAATCGCTCACAGGTCCTGCGAACAAAGGACCAACGACCATACCGGATAAATAGGAGGCCAGTGTTAACTGTATTCCGGCTTGATCAACCTGAAAATCTTCTTTTATGAATGGAAAAGCCGGCAACAATGCATCAATCGCAAATGGGCCAAGCATGGTCATGCCAACCAATAAAACAATCAATCGATTGCCGGTATCGATGTTCTCCTTCATGTACAATGGCGCCCCCGACAGGTTCTATTGATAAACCCTAGCGAAGCACTATTTACTGCGCAAGCTTAGAGTCCCACAGGATCGGACACATGCCGAAGGTTTCCGCGTTTCCGGCCCCGGGACCATCCCCCAATACAGTCACATAATCCGCGGAAATAACCTGTGCGAACCATTGTGCCAAGGCCAATGGATCGGCCGCGTCCACCGTCGGCTTTTCAACCGAATCCAGCACTATTTTTGCCGGTGCCCAAACGGCCAACTGGTTGTTTTTCAACGCCCAGTCCAATTCTGTCCGGCTGCTGACAACAAGGCACCGACTGTCTTTGGCAGCGAGCGTCAGGGCATTTTGCTCGATCGACAACAGCCCCAAACGCAGATCAATGCTGCTTACACCGGTATCGGGAATCTGCAGACCGGTCTGTTCCACACAAATCACCGCCGGCTGTGTGTGGGCTGAAATCGCATTCAGCCAATTCACCAAATCCGGTGCCTTTAACACATCATTCGGCAGAAAAACCACCAACGGCGCGGGGCCGCCCTCGCCGATTGTCGGGGTCTCGCGCAGGGAGGTTACATTTGCGCCGGCAATCCGGCTGCGCACAATTTCCACCCCCAAAACCCCGGGAATTCTGTCCAGCTTTTCGATGCGCACAAACACCCGCACCGATTGCGGGTGGGTCAAAATCTGCTCGGCAATCCGTTCGGCCAGCGTTTCCAGCAAATTCAACCGCTCCAGCGCCATTTGCTGATCGATAGCATCGACGATGGCATCATAGGACAACACCTGATCCACATCATCGCTGGCCGCCGCTGCATGGCGCGCGACCTCAAGCACCACATTGAACCGCAGCCGCTGGGGCACGCCGCGCTCGACCTGAAAGGCCCCGATATCGGCGTCAATCGTGTAATCGCGCACAGAAATCCGGTCCAGCGGCGCACCCTTGGCCGTGGCGGCGGCACGGGCTTCGGGGGCAGCAAAGGCCAATGTGGTTTCATCAGTCATGGGGGATCCTTGTTTCAACAGGCACAGAAATGCGCCTCCCCGATAAATCGGGCTTAATCCGGCAATTTACAAGCATACAAAGCGGGATTTACGGTTTGTAAAACATATGCCCGCCAACCGTGGCCGTCCGGCGAAATTTACGCGACCAACGCGGGCGCACAGTGGCATTGTGGTAAAACAACGCCCCGTTTGTCAGCTTGGGCAGCACGCCATCAATCATCAACCGCGCCATTTTACCAACGCGCACATACGCCTTTGGATCGTTAAAAACCTCTTTGCGGCCATCGCATTTATAGGAAAACTGACAACCAGGCCTTCCCCCGACCCCTTGGGATACGACACCGCAAACCGTCGAAGGGAACCGGGCCGAATTGCGCCGGTTAAGAATAACCTCTCCCACGGCCGCCATCGAATCAAAGGTTTCCCCGCGCGCTTCAAAATAGAGCGCTTCGGTCAGACAGGCCCACTGCGCACCACCGGTCGCATTAGGCAATCCCTTCAACTCCTGAAAACTGGAAATCGTATTCCGCACAGGTTTTGCGTTATTTCTCCTGGATTTCCCCTTGAATAGACTGGCCAAGCGGAGCTTCTTTGTGCTTTTTACGCCCGCCATTTTTTTTACTTTGCTTTCGCCCAGTGCCGCAAAATTCCGCCGTTCCTGTTGCAACATATTTTCCATCGCCATGACTTCGGCGGGTTCCGCCCAAGCAACGATCGGCAGAAACGCAACTACGGATAATGCGGACACAAACATACGCCCGAAATTCAAAGCAGTCTTCATTGGCAGCATAGCAAACTTTCTTTGCAGAGTAACAAACGCCCAGCAGAAAAGGCACAAAACAAATGCCACAAACGGCAATCGTCAGATTGATTTATAGCGTAAATGAAGCGCAAATGCACAGTATTTTTGCTTTGCAAGCCGTTTGAAATTGTGTTTTTGCTCATACTCCGTGCCAAACAAACTCGTTTCCCTTTATTTTCAAGGCGGTTTCATCAGCTTCCCATTTCCTGAATCGCCGCTTGTGCCGCTGCCAAACGCGCAATCGGGGTCCGATAAGCGGAACAGGAAACATAATCCAGCCCCACTTTATGACAAAAAGCCACAGATTCGGGATCGCCCCCGTGTTCCCCGCACAGGCCCAGAACCATCCCCGGATTGCGCGCCCGCGCCCGTTGCACCGCCAGCAAAACCAATTCGCCGACCGCGTCCACATCAATGGAATGGAACGGGTCTTCGCCAAACACACCCAAATTCACATATTCGCGCATAAAACGCCCCGCATCATCACGGCTCAGCCCATAGGTCATTTGCGTCAGATCATTGGTACCAAAGCTGATAAATTCGGCATATTTGGAAATCTCCCCCGCCCTAAGCGCGGCGCGCGGGGTTTCGACCATCACACCAACCGTAAAATCAATCTGCTCGCCGGTGGCACGTTCGACCTCTGCGGCGACGGCCTCGACCCGTTCCTTGACCAATGCCACCTCGGCAGAGGCAGACACCAGCGGCACCATGATTTCCGGATGCAGCTTGCGGCCCAACCGTTTTTGCACATCGGCGGCGGCCTCGAATATGGCGCGCGCCTGCATGTCGTAAATGCCGGGCACCGTAATCCCCAAACGTACTCCGCGCATGCCCAGCATCGGATTGACCTCGCCCAATGCTTCCGCCCGTTCCTGAACGCGCGGCAACGGCATGTCCATGGCCTCGGCCAAGGTGCGCATTTCGGCGGTGGTCTGCGGTAAAAATTCATGCAACGGCGGATCCAGCAACCGCACACAAACCGGCAGGCCGGCCATGACCTCGAATAATTCGGCAAAATCATCGCGCTGCATTGGCAACAACCGGTCAAGCGCGGCCTGTCTGTCCGCATCCCGTTCGGCAAAAATCATCTCGCGCATGGCGGTCAGCCGGCCCGGTTCAAAAAACATGTGTTCCGTGCGGCACAGGCCGACGCCGTCGATTTTAAACCCCTGCGCCAAACGCGCATCCGTGGGCGTGTCCACATTGCCGCGAATGCCAAGACGGCGAAATTCATCGGCCCAGTCCATAAAAGTATTGAATGGTCCATCAAAATCCGGCTCAACCAGATTGACCGCCCCGCGCAGGACCTCGCCTTCGGTGCCGTCCAGTGTGATCAAATCGCCCTCGCGCAGCACCGTGCCATCCTCCAGCGTGATGGTTTTCTTGCGAAGGTCCAGATTGCAATTGGTCGCCCCGACGATGCACGGCACCCCCAATCCACGCGCAATCACCGCCGCGTGGCTGGTCATGCCGCCACGCTGGGTCAGCACACCTTGCGCGGATTGCATGCCGCGAATGTCCTCGGGGGTGGTTTCGGGACGCACCAGAATACAGGGCTCTTCACGTGCAGCATAACCCTGCGCGGTGGTCGCGCTGAAAACAATATGGCCAAAGGCCGCCCCCGGGCTGGCGGGAATGCCCCCTAAAATCCGGTCGCGCGTGGCCTTGGGGTCCACATGGCGGTGCAGCATTTCCGTCAGCGACCGGGGGGCCACGGACATCAGGGCCTCGGGTTTGCTGCGCAGGCCATCCTGCACCAGACGCACCGCAATCGCGACCTCTGCCCGACCTGACCGCTCCGCCGGCTTGGCGTCCAGTATCCAGATTTTATCATCCTGCACGGTAAATTGCAGCTGCACATCGTCACGGTGGATTTCCCGTACCTTTGCCGCCAAATCCCGCAATTCGGCAAAAGCCGCCGGCGCGGTTTCCTCAAGCGAGGCACCGCGTGGATCGCAGCCTAAAAACAGCTCTCCGCCGCGCCCCGACACCGCATCATGGCCCTGACTTTCGCTTTTGTAACGGCCATGCGCGCCAGGATCTCCCGTGGCAAGGGTGACAAACTGCCCAATGCCGGAACCGCATTCCCCCAGACAGGCCCCTTGGGCCATATCCTGAACAATCAAACCAATGCCCGCATCCACCGGCGCGCCGCGCGCTGTGCGTAAAATTCGCGCGGTGGTGCCTTCCCACATCAACGCCATGGCGCGCAACACCTGTTGCATTTGCACATGCGGGTCCTGCGGGAACACCTCGTCCAGTTCGTCGCGATAAAACTGCAACAACTCCGTTAGCAGATGGCCATAATCCCGCCCTGCATTGGTGAATTGATGTTCAACCAGTTCTTCTATGTCGTCTTCGTCCAGACGCGCCACCTTGATCGCAAAGCTACGCACAAACCGGCAGTACAGATCATTTGCCCGATCCATACCGATGCTTTTGGCCAGAATATCGCGGGTTTCGAAATTCATCCCGATGTTCAATATCGCCCGCGGCCCGCCCCAGGCCCGCTGACCGGGGGAACGGCGCACCGAATACAAGGCACCGGGGATCAGTTTTGCATCAAACGGCGGGGTGTTCAGATAGTCGCCCACAGCATATTTATGCACGCCCCCAACAGATACCGCAAAGGCCGTGGGAACGGGCAAACCCTGCGCCACAAGCCCCGCCAGCACATGCGCGCGCACGCCGTATTTATCTGCCGGTAAATCTGCCTGAGCGGTGATTTCGACGATATCGGGATATTTACCCATTTGGCCGGCCTTTCACAGAGGCGCTACAGCACCACCTTTTCAACACTGCTGCCCTTGGCAGACAGGGCGATTTTACCTTCACACAGGGCCTTGGCATCGCGGCCAAACACCTTGTTTCGCCAGCCCTTGAACACGGCGGCGTCCGGATTTCCGGCGGCAATATCATCCAGATCCGCCGCATTGGCGATCAGCTTTTGCGCGACACCGATTTTCTCGGCGTTGGCCTTGAGCAGCACCCGCAACAAATCCGCAAGCCCTTCACTGCCCACCGGCTTTTGCCGCTGCGCCAGTGGTTTCGGAAAATCATTCGGCCCGTATTTCGCCGCCGCATTGATTGCCGCAAAAATACCGTCCGCAATCGCCCCCTTGCGCGCATCACGCAACAGCAGGCGGGATTTGGACAAGGTCTGAACGTTTGTTGGCCGCGTTGCCGCAATTTCCATCAAGGCATCATCCTTGAACACACGGTTGCGCGGAATATTGCGGGTTTGGGCGTAATCCTCGCGGAAGCGGGCCAGTTCCTTGACCGCCGCAAGGAATTTCGGCGCGCTGGAGCGGGTTTTCAACCGTTTCCATGCATTTTCCGGTTCGATCACATAGGTTGCCGGCGCGGTCAGCACCTGCAATTCCTCGTCAACCCAGCTGTGACGACCGGTCTGTTGCAGCTTGGCTTCGAGGAATTCATAAATCACCCGCAAATGGGTCACATCGCCAATGGCATAGGTTTTTTGCTTGCCCGACAAGGGGCGCTGTGACCAATCGGTAAACCGCGAGGATTTATCCAAAGGCTGGCGCACGATCTTGCGAACAAGGGTTTCATAGCCGACCTGTTCGCCAAACCCACAAACCATCGCCGCGACCTGAGTGTCGAAAAACGGCTTGGGAATGATCTGTTTGTCCACATAGAAAATTTCCAGATCCTGCCGCGCCGCATGGAAAACCTTGACCACGGATTCATCCAGAAACAGATCATACAACGGGTCCAGTTCAAGCCCCTCTGCCAATACATCAATCAGCACAGCACCATCCATTTTCGCGCCGGTCGGGTCATCCGGCACCGGATGCGCCATCTGGATCAGGCACAGCTTGGAATAATAGGTCCGTTCACGCAGAAATTCCGTATCAACGGTGACATAGTCGAATTCGGCGCATTTTTCGCAAAAATCCGCGAGTTCCTGAGTAGTGGTAATTGTTTTCATGCCAAATGCTTAGGGGCTTTGCGAACAGGTTTCAACAAGAATACCGTGGTTTCCGCGCGCACAGGGTGCTATCTGCGCATAAAAACAACGAAAGAGCCGAAATGACCCCGAAAACCAAAGCCACCGCCATTGGCGCGATTGCCGTATTGCTCTGGTCTCTGCTCGCACTGTTTACGGCGGCCAGCGGGGCCGTGCCACCGTTTCAGCTCGCCGCGATGACCTTTGCCATTGGCGGCATGGCGGGGGCCAGTGTCTGGCTGGTGCGCCCTGCCCGCATCCGGTTGTTGCGCCAACCGCCGGTGGTTTGGCTGGTCGGGGTAGGCGGGCTGTTTGGCTATCACTTCTTTTATTTCTCCGCCCTGCGCGCCGCGCCGCCGGTCGAGGCAGGATTGATCGCCTACCTCTGGCCGCTGCTGATCGTGGTGTTTTCCGCCCTGCTGCCGGGGGAAAAACTGCACGTGCATCATGTGATCGGGGCCTTGGCCGGTGCCGGCGGGGCCTTTATCATCGTGACCAGCGGAAAATCCGTGCAGATTGATCCCCAATTCGCCGCAGGCTATGCCATGGCGCTGGCCTGTGCGTTGATCTGGTCCGGCTATTCCCTGCTGTCGCGTCGGTTTGCCAAAGTGCCAACCGATGTAGTCACCGGCATTTGTCTGGCAACCGCGGCGCGGTCCCTGTTGGCGCATCTGGCGCTGGAAACCACCCGCTGGCCAGCGGATAGCGGGCAATGGCTGGCGGTCGTCGGTTTGGGCCTTGGGCCGGTGGGATTGGCGTTTTTCTTGTGGGATTACGGGGTGAAACAGGGTGATATTCAAGTACTGGGGGCCGCCAGCTATGCCGCGCCTTTGCTGTCGACACTGGTGCTCGTGCTGTTCGGGTTCGCCCCGCTGACGGCTGCGCTCGGGCTGGCGTGCCTGTTGATCACCGGCGGCGCGGTGATCGCCGCCAAGGACATGATCTGGCGCTAGGAGCGCTTACAGCAGGCCCCGTTCCTGTGCCAGTTCACGCATTCTCTTTTGCAGTTTTTCAAAGGCTCTGACCTCGATCTGGCGGATGCGTTCACGGCTAACACTGTAGCGCCCGGATAGGACCTCCAATGTCACAGCCGGTTCCTCGAGCTTGCGCGCCTTGAGAATTTCCTGCTCGCGCTCGTTCAGCGCCGACATGGCCTCTGCCATCATTTCGCGGCGCGTGACCAATTCGTCCTTCTCGGCGTAATCCGTGGCCTGATCAGCGTTTTCATCCTCGAGCCAATCCTGCCATTCGGCCATGCCGTCGGAATCATCCCCGCCGATGCGCGCATTCAAAGAGGCATCCCCCCCCGTCATGCGCCGGTTCATGGAAACGACCTCGTCTTCGGTCACGCCCAGCTCGGTCGCAATCCGTTTTACATTTTCCGGCCGCAAATCGCCTTCTTCCAGCGCGCCAATGCGTTTTTTGGCCTTGCGCAGATTAAAGAACAACTTCTTTTGCGCGCTGGTGGTGCCCATTTTGACCATCGACCAGCTGCGTAAAACATATTCCTGAATGCTCGCCCGAATCCACCACATGGCATAGGTCGCAAGGCGAAAGCCCTTGTCCGGTTCAAACCGTTTCACCGCCTGCATCAGGCCGACATTTGCTTCGGAAATCACCTCGGCCGGGGGCAAGCCATAGCCACGATACCCGCGCGCAATCTTTGCCGCCAACCGCAAATGCGAGGTCACCAGCTTATGCGCGGCCTCGGTGTCATCATGGTCACGCCAGGCCTTGCCCAGCATGTATTCTTCTTCAGGCTCCAGCATCGGGAACTTGCGAATTTCCTGCATGTACCGGTTCAGGCCCTGTTCCGGGGACGGTGCCGGTAGATTTGAATACCCCATAATACTGTCCCTTCATCTGTTGCGACTGACTTGCAGTTAAGCATTCAGATAAGTGATTTCAATGTTTTGACAAGAACTTCCAACACCAACCATATACTTCGAGAGTAAATCGCCCCACATACCAACCAACCACGAAAAGCGTCAGAATTTCTCGAGTGCCCCTCTTAACACAATCAAATCATTCGGCAATTCCGAATTCAGCGTCAGTTTGTCGCCGCTGACCGGATGGATAAATCCCAGCCGTGCCGCATGCAATGCCTGCCGGCGAAAACCGGTAATTACTGCGGCGGTTTCCTTGTCCAGTCTGGTCAGCGGCAATTTGCGCCGCCCGCCATACACCGGATCCCCGATCAATCCATGCCCCGTATGCGCCATATGCACGCGAATCTGATGCGTGCGGCCGGTTTCCAGCCAGCATTCGATCTGCGCTGCGGCATAATTGCCCGCCGGCCCATAGCTCTGCACCACTTGCGCCCGCGTAATCGCGTGCCGCCCCCGATTGACCACCACCGACATGCGCTTGCGATCGGTCTTGTGGCGGGCAATGTTGGTTGCCACCCGCAGCACACCGCCGTTTTCAAACGCCACTCCGGGCAATCCGTTCACCCGTGGATCCCCCGGCGACGGGCAACCAAAAACAAAGGCCACATAGCGCCGTTCGATACTGTGGTCGGCAAATTGCTTCGCCAAGCCCTGATGCGCCTCGTCGCTTTTCGCCACCACCAGCAAGCCAGAGGTGTCCTTGTCGATCCGGTGCACAATGCCCGGTCGCTTTTCGCCCCCGATACCGGCCAGACTGTCCCCGCAATGGTGCAGCAATGCATTCACCAGCGTGCCATCCTCGGACCCCGGTGCCGGATGCACCACCATCCCTGCCGGTTTGTTCACCACAATCAGGTGTGCGTCCTCATACACGACCTCGATCGGAATATCCTCCGGCTGCGCCGTCAGCGGCGCGGGAACCGGCAAGGTCACATGCCAGACTTCTTCAGGCTTGCCGTGGGTCTTTAACACGGTAACCACCGTCCCGTCGGCCCGCGCCACGGCCCCTTGCTCGATTAATTTGGTCAAACGCGACCGCGAAAGGCTCACACCCTCTGGCACAACCTGCGCCAAAGCCTTATCAAGACGCGGCGGCGGCGTTTCCGACAGCGTCAACACCAGCAAGCGATCAGAAGGGTCAGACATGAGCGATAATCCCGAAGAGTTCCCAGAACCGGCCAACCTGCGCTTTTTGCGCCGCTTGGTAACTGCCCTGACATTAACAATGATTTTCGGGCTTGTAGCGATCTTCACCGTGCTTGTCATGCGTTTCTCGACAGATACCACGATTGATTTGCCCGCCAGCATCACCCTACCGGCCGGAAAAACCGCCACAACCTTTACCCAAGGCCCGAACTGGCTCGCCATTGTCACCACCGACAATGAAATCCTGATCTATGACAAAACCGGCGAAACCCTGACCCAGACCCTTAAAATCATCACACCCTGATTTTCATTTCCCGCCGGAACCTCTGCCCTTGCATCCGGACGATCCCGCCCGCATATATAGCGCATGAGCCTGCCACCCGGATTCCTCGAAGATTTGAAAACCCGCCTCTCGATCGCACAGGTTGTCGGGCGCAAAGTGACGTGGGATCAGCGTAAATCCAACCCCGGCAAGGGCGATTACTGGTCCCCCTGCCCGTTCCATCAGGAAAAAACCGCGTCATTCCATGTGGATGACCGCAAAGGGTTCTATTATTGTTTCGGCTGCCACGCCAAAGGCGACGCGTTGGGGTTCGTGAAGGAAACCGAAAACGTCGGGTTTATGGAGGCCGTGGAAATCCTCGCACGCGAGGCCGGCATGCCGGTGCCAAAGCGCGATCCACGGGCGCAAAAACAGGCCGACCGGCGCACGGTTCTGGCCGAGGTGATGGAACAATCGGCACAATTTTTCCGCCTGCAACTGCAAACCGCGCGCGGATCGGGCGCCCGCGATTACCTGCATCGGCGCGGGCTGCCCGAGGCCACCCAAACCCGTTTTGAAATCGGCTATGCCCCGGACAGCCGCAACGCACTGTGGCAACATCTGACCGGCAAGGGCATCCCCCCTGCCGACATCGTTGACTCCGGCATGGCAATCAAACCCGACACCGGCACGCCCTATGACCGGTTTCGTGGCCGTATCATGTTTCCCATCCGCGACGCCCGCGGGCGCTGTATCGCCTTTGGTGGCCGTGCCATGGATCCAAATGCCCGCGCCAAGTACCTGAATTCCCCCGAAACCCCGCTGTTTGACAAGGGGCGCAGCCTCTATAACCACGCCCCCGCGCGCGAGGCCGCCGGCAAGGCGCAGGCCCTGATCGTGGCCGAAGGCTATATGGACGTAATCGCACTGGCACAGGCCGGTTTCGACCACGCTGTCGCCCCGCTCGGCACGGCGATCACACCGGATCAACTGCATCTGATGTGGCGGATGTGTCCGGAACCCGTCATCGCGCTGGATGGCGACAAGGCCGGCCTGCGCGCCGCCATTCGCCTGATCGACATCGCGTTGCCGCTGCTGGAACCGGGGCGGTCATTGCGGTTCTGTATCCTGCCGGAAGGCCAGGACCCCGACGACCTGATCAAATCCGCCGGTGCCCCCGCCATGCAAAAACTGCTGGATGCGGCGCAGCCAATGGTGACCCTGCTCTGGCAACGCGAAACCGAAGGCAAAAATTTCGACAGCCCCGAACGGCGCGCCATGCTGGATGCCAGCCTGCGCGACGCGTTGAAAAAGATCAAAGATCCCTCCATTCGCACCCATTACACCGCCGCAATCAAGGAATTGCGCAGTGATCTGTTCGCCCCCAAACGCAAACCGAAATGGCAGCCGGGCGGCTGGAAAAAGCCGGTCAAAACGTCCCCCTCCGCTGGCACGAAGTCTTCGTTACTGGCGCAACAGGGGATGGATTTAACCAACCGTCTGCGCGAAGCGATGATTCTGGCCGCCTGTTTACGGAACCCGCAGGCCGCGCTTGATCACGAATCGGTGTTGGAGCGTTGCCCGATTGCAGCACCCGATATGCAGGAAATCCACAGTGCGCTCTTGGCATCGCTGCACACAGCCCTATCTGAGGATCAGGCCAGCGCGCGCCTGAACGACCTGATATTTGAAAAACTTGGATACGATCCCATGGCACACTTGATGACATTGCCGCCCGTGCGCATCCACCCGCATTTGAAACCCACAACAAGTGATAAACTTAGCGCTATGGTTCTAAAGGAAGAATTGGTAAAACACGCGGCGATCATCGGGGCAGAACAGGAATTGGCCGAGGCCGAGCAGGATCTGGACGATATAGCAAACGAAGGCCTGACCTGGCGGATTCAACAGGCAACGCAAGCCCGCGACAAAGCCACCAAAGCCGAGATCAAAGCCAGTGCAAATTCCTCTGAAAACAGGGAGAATATGTCACAACACCTGCAAAAAATGATCGATGATCAGATTTGGGTAAAGAAAAAGCAGTAAAAGCATTGCGAATCATTGATTCGTATAGTTGATTCGCCGGAGCAATCAGTGATTCGCCTCAGGCGTACCTTTAAGGAGACAAACATGGCGGCTAAAGACAACGAGCAGGTCAAATCCGAGGACGCTATGGGCGACATGAGCCAGGCAGCCGTCAAAAAGATGATCTCCAGCGCGCGCACGCGGGGCTATATCACCTATGACGAACTGAACAAGGTTCTGCCGCCGGAAACGGTTTCTTCCGAACAAATCGAAGACGTGATGTCGATGCTGTCCGAAATGGGCATCAACATTATCGAAGACGACGAAGCCGAAGAAGACGCCAAAGGCGAGGTCGTCGCCGTTGAACCCGGGGCCAAGGAACTGGCGCTGGCGGAAACAGGCAAGGAAACGCTGGACCGCACCGACGATCCCGTGCGCATGTATCTGCGCGAAATGGGCAGTGTCGAACTGCTGTCGCGCGAAGGCGAAATCGCCATTGCCAAACGTATCGAGGCCGGCCGCAACACCATGATTGCCGGCCTGTGCGAAAGCCCGCTGACCTTTCAGGCGATTACCATCTGGCGCGAGGAATTGCTCGAAGAAGAAATTCTGCTGCGCGATGTGATCGATCTGGAAACCACCTTTGGCAATTCGATGGAGGGCGACGATGTGGAACCCGTGGTGTCGGGCCTTGGCTCCACCACCGGCACAGTTGCCGCAAAACCCCCCGCCCCGAAACCGGAAAAAACCCAGGAAGTCGACGCCGACGGCAATCCGATCACCTCTGATGATGATGACGACGAGGACGAAGACGAACAGGCCAACCTGTCGCTTGCCGCGATGGAGGCCACGCTGAAACCGCAGGTTTTGGAAACGCTGGAAAAAATTGCCCATGACTACGAAGATCTGGCCGCCATGCAGGATTTGCGGATTTCCGCGACCCTGAACGAAGACCATTCCTTTTCCGGCAAAGAAGAAAAAGCCTATCAGAAATTGCGCAGCTCGCTGGTGGAACAGGTCAACGCCATGCACCTGCACAACAACCGTATTGATGCGCTGATTGATCAGCTTTACGGCATCAACCGCAAAATCATGTCGCTGGACAGCGCCATGGTCAAGCTGGCCGACCAATCGCGGATCAACCGGCGTGATTTCATTGATGAATATCGCGGTTCCGAACTGGACCCCATGTGGCTGGATAAAATCGCCGAAAAAACCGGCCGTGGCTGGGGGTTGTTCATGGAACGCCACCGTGCCAAAGCCGAAGAAATTCGCGCGGAAATGGCCGAGGTAGGCCAGTATGTGGGCGTGGATATTTCCGAATACCGCCGCATCGTCAATCAGGTGCAAAAGGGCGAAAAAGAAGCGCGCAAAGCCAAGAAGGAAATGGTCGAGGCCAACCTGCGTCTGGTGATCTCCATTGCCAAGAAATACACCAACCGGGGTCTGCAATTCCTTGATCTTATTCAGGAAGGCAACATCGGCCTGATGAAGGCGGTGGATAAATTCGAATACCGGCGCGGCTATAAATTCTCCACCTATGCGACATGGTGGATCCGTCAGGCGATCACCCGTTCCATCGCCGATCAGGCCCGCACCATCCGTATTCCGGTGCATATGATCGAAACCATCAACAAGCTGGTGCGCACAGGCCGCCAGATGTTGCATGAAATCGGCCGCGAACCCACGCCCGAGGAACTCTCCGAAAAGCTGCAAATGCCGCTCGAGAAAGTCCGCAAGGTAATGAAAATCGCCAAAGAGCCGATTTCCCTTGAAACCCCGATCGGCGACGAGGAAGATTCGCAGCTGGGTGATTTCATCGAGGATAAAAACGCGATCCTGCCGCTGGACAGCGCCATTCAGGGCAACCTCAAGGAAACCACCACGCGGGTTCTGGCCTCTTTGACTGCCCGCGAGGAACGTGTCCTGCGGATGCGGTTCGGCATCGGCATGAACACCGATCACACACTGGAAGAAGTCGGCCAGCAGTTCAGCGTCACCCGCGAACGGATCCGCCAGATCGAGGCCAAGGCCCTGCGCAAACTGAAACATCCAAGCCGCAGCCGTAAATTGCGCAGTTTTCTGGATCAGTAGCAGATACAACCCCCTGCCGTACCGCAGGTACCGCCGTACCGCAGGTACAAAAAAACGCCGCAACCCTTTCGGGTGCGGCGTAAAGTTTTTGCGGGGTCATGGCGTGTTGAGACAATATAAAAACGGTCGGGTAAACCGCTGCATCGGGACAAGGCAAGCACCGATGCGAAAGCGCCAGATTTCCGCGAGGCAAGAGATCAGAAGATAGAGGGCAAATGCAGGGCCACAAACACCATGGCAAAAATCGCGCTGACGCCGATCATATCCTCAATCACGGATTGGGGAGACTGGCGAAGAATATTTACAGCTTCTTTCATCATGGCTTGGTTCCTGTTGTTCTGTTTCTGTTCCGTATTAACCTTGTTCCATATTTGTTCTTTTCGATCAAGAACTTTATGAGAACATTCGCGAACAAAAACATTAACCCACTGAAATCAAACGAATAGATTTATCTTCTTCCATCAAATACAACAGGGTTCGTGCCGCCTGCCCACGCTCCCCGTTCAAATCCGGATCCTCGAACAACAGCAATCGCGCGTCATCGCGGGCAATTTCAAGCAGGTCGGTTTGCGACTCCAGATCGGCAATCATAAAGCGTGGCAACCCCGATTGCGCCACCCCCAGCACATCCCCCGCTCCGCGCAGGCGCAGATCTTCTTCGGCGATTTTGAACCCGTCCTCGGTGTCGCGCATCACCTTGAGCCGGCGCGCCGCCGTTTCCCCGAGCGGCTGCGCATACATCAGCAAACAGGTAGAGGCCTCGGCCCCGCGCCCGACCCGCCCGCGCAGCTGATGCAATTGCGACAGGCCGAATTTTTCCGCCTGCTCGATCACCATAATGCTGGCCTTGGGCACATCCACGCCCACCTCGATCACAGTTGTCGCCACCAGCAGCTTGGTGCGTCCGGCAACAAAATCCGCCATGGCCGCATCCTTTTCCACCGGCGGCATTTGCCCATGCACCAGCCCGACAACCCCTTCGCCAAGCGCCGCGCGCAGCACACGAAACCGTTCCTCGGCCGCAGCCCATTCGACCACCTCGCTTTCGCCTACCAGCGGACAGACCCAATAGGCCTGCCGCCCCTCGGCCACCGCAACCTTGAGCCGCGCCACCACCTGATCAAACCGGGTGTTGGACACCAGAACCGTATCAATCGGTTGGCGACCGGGTGGTTTTTCATCCAGCAGCGAAATATCCATATCGCCGTAATTGGCCAGCGCGAGCGAGCGCGGTATCGGCGTGGCGGTCATCACCAGAATATCCACCGCCGCCCCCTTGGCCCCCAGATCCATCCGCTGGCGCACCCCGAAACGATGCTGTTCATCAATCACCGCAAGGCGCAAATCGGCAAATTCGACATCCTTTTGAAACACCGCATGGGTGCCGACAAGGATCTGGATGTTCCCCGTCGCCAGCGCTGCCAGCTTGCGTTTCCGCTCTGCCCCCTTGTCGCGACCGGTCAGGATCTCCAGCACCACACCGGCGGCTTCGGCCAAAGGTTGCAATCCTTCCAGATGCTGGCGCGCCAGAATTTCGGTCGGGGCCATCATCACCCCCTGCCCGCCGGATTCTACCGCCGCCAACAACGCCAGCAACGCCACCAGTGTTTTTCCCGCGCCCACATCGCCCTGTAACAGCCGGTTCATCCGCAAAGGCACGGCCATATCGCCGGTGATTTCATCCACAGACCGCAACTGCGCGCCCGTCGGTTTGAACGGCAACGCCGCCAGAACCTTGTTGCGCAACGCCCCGTTGCCCTGCGTTACAATCCCCTTGGCACGCCGCATTTTCGCCCGCGCCAACGCCAGCGTCAGTTGATGGGCAAAAACCTCGTCATAGGCCAGCCGTTCACGCGCCGGCGCATTCAGCGCCAGATCCGCCATGCTGTCCGGTTCATGCGCCGCCATCAATGCGCCGTGCCAGTCGGGCCAGCCATGTTTTTCCCGCAGGCTCGGCGCGATCCATTCCGGTAACGCCACTGCCCGCGACAGGGCACTGGCCATGGATTTTTGCATGGTTTTCTGTGTAATACCGGCGGTCAGCGGATAGACCGGCTCATTTTTAGGAATGGTTTCTCCGGCCTCGGGGCGCAGGATGAAGTCCGGATGCACCATCTGCGCCACCCCGTCAAACAATTCCACCTTGCCGGAAACCACACGCCGCTGACCGGCGGGCAGCTGTTCATGCAACCAGTCCTTGTGCGCATGAAAAAATACCAGTTGAAAAGCCGTCTTGCTGTCCTGCACCGTCACACGGTACGGGCGCCCCTTGATCGCATTGGGCCGATGCATGCCGATCACGACCTCCACCGTGACCACACAGGGCGGTTCCACATCCAGAACGCTGGCCACGGGTTCGCGGTTGATCAACGAATGGGGCAACACAAAAATCAGGTCACGGGGCTTTTCCACCCCCATCTTGGCAAAATGCTGCGCGGTTTTGGCCCCGACCCCGGTCAGACCGGTCAGATCGCCAAACAGCGGAAACAGGATTTCCGGCCGCCCCGCCATCAGGCATCACCAATCAGCGCGAGCCAATCGGCCTCGCTCATGATCTCTACGCCCAGTTCCTGCGCCTTTTTCGCCTTGGAACCGGCCCCCGGCCCCGCCACCACGATACTGGTCTTTTTGGAAACCGAACCGGATACCTTTGCCCCCAAGGCCTCGGCCCGTGCTTTGGCTTCGGCGCGGGTCATTTGTTCGAGCGTGCCGGTAAACACCACGGTTTTTCCGACCACAGGGCTGCCCGAGGTATCCGCCGCCGCCACATCCTGAATATCCAGATGCGCCACCAGCCGGTCAATCGCCTGACGGGTTTCCGGCGTGTGGAATGTATCGACAAGCGCGCGCGCCATGACCTCTCCCACACCATCAATCGACAACAAATCCTCCCAGGCCTCGCCCTCATGCGTTGCCGCACGGTCCATCGCCGCCACAAAAGCCTGCCATGATCCGTAATGCGTGGCCAGCAAATTGGCGGTACTGTCCCCCACATGCCGGATCCCCAGCGCAAAAATCAGCCGGTTCAGCGGTATTTCACGCCGCCCGCGTATCGCCGCAAACAGCTTGGCGGCGGATTTTTCGCCCCAGCCTTCACGGTTTTTCAGCTTGCCCATTTGCCGCGCATCCCGATCTTCCAGCGTGAAGATATCCGCCGGTTCGCGGATCGGCAGTTGCGCGTCGTGAAAAAACGCCTCGATCTGTTTCTTGCCCAGACCCTCGATGTCAAACGCCCCGCGCGACACGAAATGTTTGAGCTTTTCAACCGCTTGCGCCGGACAAATCATCCCGCCGGTACAGCGCGCCACGCTGTCGCCGGCCTCCCTCACTGCGGGGGATCCACATTCCGGACAAACCGCCGGAAACACATAGGGCCTGCTGTCCGGCCCGCGTTTGGAAATATCCACATCGCGCACCTTGGGAATCACGTCACCGGCGCGATATACCTCGACCCAGTCGCCTTCGCGAATGTCGCGGCCCTCGCGGATCGGATTGCCCTTGCTATCGCGCCCCTTGATGTAATCCTCGTTGTGCAAGGTGGCATTGGATACCACCACCCCGCCCACCGTCACCGGCGTCAGCCGTGCCACCGGCGACAACGCCCCGGTGCGCCCCACCTGAATTTCGATTTTCTCCAGCCAGGTATGCGCAGTTTCCGCCGGAAACTTATGGGCAATCGCCCATCGCGGCGTGGTTGACCGGAATCCCAGCCGCCGTTGCAGCCCCAGATCATTGACCTTGTACACAACCCCGTCAATATCATAGCCCAGCGTCGCGCGCTGTTCCTCTATTTGGCGATACTGCGCAATCAACGCCTGCGCGCCGCAACACAGCCGTGTCAACGGGTTGGTCGAAAACCCCAGCTCCGCCAGCCGTTCAATCGCGCGCATTTGCGTGTCGGCCAAAGGCGCGGAAACCTCCCCCCAAGCATAGGCAAAAAACGCCAGCGGGCGGGCCTTGGTGATCCGCGCATCCAGTTGGCGCAAAGACCCCGCCGCCGCATTGCGCGGATTGGCAAACGCCTTGGCTCCCTTGGCCTCCTGTGCCGCATTCAACGCGGCAAAATCCGCGTGCCGCATGTACACTTCACCGCGCACCTCCAACACATCGGGCGCGCCCTGCAACACCTGCGGCACATCCGCAATCATCCGCGCGTTTGCGGTGACATTCTCGCCGGTTTCCCCGTCCCCGCGCGTGGCCGCCTGTACCAACGCGCCGTCCTCATACCGCAACGACAGGGACAGACCGTCAATCTTGGGTTCTGCCGTAAATTCCAGCGGTGCCTCCCTCCCCAGATAACGCGCCACCCGCTCCTCGAAATCCACCACATCCTCATCGGAAAACGCATTGCCCAGCGACAGCATCGCCACCGCATGTTTGACCTTGGCAAATCCGTCCGACACCGGCGCGCCAACCTGCTCCGAAGGGCTGTCCGCCCGCTTCAAGGCCGGAAACCGTGCCTCTATCGCGGCATTGCGCTGTTTTAACCGGTCATATCCCGCATCGGATATTTCCGGCGCAACCTGTTGATAATAGGCCGCATTCGCCCGCCCCAACAACGCTGCCAACCGCGCCAGCTCATCCGCCGCCGCCGCCTCGTCCATATCCGCTACAGCCACTTCCTGTTCAATCAAGGCACCGCCCCCATATTTCGAATTCGCCCAAATATCCCCGCCGGAGGCTCCAACACCGCCCCGAACCACAGGTCATTCAGCAGCCCACCACACATCCGGCAAAAAACCGGACCAGTCCCCGTAAATCGGCAAAACCTGCGGGTAATGCAACCCCTTGCGATAGGCCAGCCGCGATTTCGCCGCAAACCAGATCGGAATCACATAACGCCCCGCCGTCAGCACCCGGTCCAGCGCCTTGACCGCCGCCGCAAACTCCGTCTGTTCGCGCGCTTCCAGCATATGCCGCACCATGGCCTCGGCGGCGGGACTGTTCATCCCCATGTAATTGCGCGACCCGGGGCGCATCGCCCCTTCATGGCCCCAATACAACATCTGCTCGTTGCCCGGCGACAACGACAGATACCATTGGTTATAGGCGACATCGAAATCGTATTCCTTCATCCGTTCCTTATGCTGCACCGCATCCACCTGCACGATATCCGCCCGTATTCCCAACCGCTTCAACGCATCCAGCCAGATGTTCACAATCGCCTCGCGTTCGATAGCCGAACTTTTCAGCAGCACCTGAAATTCAAACGCCTTGCCATCCGCATTGCGCAACACCCCGTCCCGCACGGACCAACCGGCCTGTTTCAACAGCCTCACCGCCGCCCGCAAATTTCGCCGGTTGCGTCTGGCCCCGTCCGAACGCGGCATTTCATAGCCTTCCAGCGTTCCGGGCAATACATCGGCAGCAAAAGGCAGCAACAATTCCCGCACGCGTCCCTTGGCCGGTCCCTTGTCCATGCCCAACACCGAATTGGAAAAATACGATGTAATCCGCTTCTCCCCGCCGCCATTGAGCGCCTGATTGATGAATTCAAAGTTAAACGCCAGCGTCAACGCCTCGCGTACGCGCCAGTCCTTGAACAACTCCCGCCGCGTATTCATCACAAATCCGCGCATGCCGGATGGCCGCTGGTGCGGGATTTCCGCTTTGATAACTTTGCCCGCAACCGCATCGGGGAAATCATATTCGCCCTGCCACTTCGCCGCGTTTCCTTCTCGATAGGTGGACAAGGCCCCCGCCTTGAAGGCCTCGAAAATCACCGACCCGTCCGCATAGTAATCATATTGAATGAAATCAAGGTTATGCCGGCCTTTATTAAAGCCCAACTCCCGCCCCCAATACGCCGGATTGCGCTTGAACCGGATAAACCGGCCCGGTTCGAAATCCGCGATCACATACGGCCCGCTGCCCGTTGGCACCTGCAATCCGCTTTCTTGAAAATCACGCCCGTCCCAATCGGCCTTGCGCAACACGGGGCGCAATCCCAAAATCAACGGCAATTCCCGATCCGGCGTGTTAAAGGTAAACCGCACAGACCGCGGCCCGCTTTGTTCCATCTTCGCCACCTTGCGCCAACTGTTCAGATAACGCAGGTGCCCTTTGGTGCCCAGCATTTCAAACGACCACAACACATCCTCGACCGTCACGGGCGATCCGTCGGAAAACCGTGCTTCCGGCCGCAGGGTAAATTCCACCCATTCCCGATCCGGTCCGGTTTCCACGCTTTCCGCCAGCAACCCATACAGGGAAAACGGCTCGTCATAGCTCCGCCCCATCAGGGTTTCATACACATGCGCCCGAATTCCCCAGGGTGCCCGCCCCTTGAGGATAAACGGATTAAGGGAATCAAACCCCCCCGATTCGCCCAAAACCAGCTTCCCGCCCTTGGGCGCATCCGGATTCGCATAGGGCAACGCCGAAAATCCCGCAGATAAGGCAGGATCGCCATACATCGCAATGCCATGCCGTGGTTCAGCCACAGCCAAACCACTGTTTAAACACAGAAAAGTAGCGATTCCCGCCACAATCCAAACTGCCATTCTGCCTACTCGTGTCATCTCTGCAACATATCCCCTGTGAATCGCCTTTTTCCATATGTATCAAGCCCGTCGGGGGATTACTTCATTTTTTTACTTGGAGTCATCTTCGTTAAATTGTATAACATCCTTACTGCTCGATAGGTTTCTTGCCTGTATGAAACCTGCCTCAATAACTTGACGCCCTCCTTGTGAGGGCGTTTTTTTTGCTCCGACAGTTTACCCAATTGTTAAGATTCCCTTATAAATATAGGGGAGTCGCCACCGACGTCATCACAGCCACAAGGGTAACCCATGAATATTTTGGTGCTTTGCACGGGCAATTCTGCCCGTTCCATCCTGCTAGAATCGATTCTTCGCGTCGAAAGTCAGCAAAGAATCGCCTCTTTTTCCGCTGGATCCCACCCTTCCGGCACCCCGCATCCTGCAGCTTTGCGCCTGTTACAGCGCAAAATTCACCCGATTGACGGGCTGCGCTCAAAATCATGGGATGAATTTTCCACTCCCGATGCCCCGACAATGGATTTGGTGATTACCGTCTGCGACAACACCGCCGCTGAAACCTGCCCGCTCTGGCCCGGCACCCCGCGCCGCGAACATTGGGGCGTACCGGACCCGGCCGCCGTCACCGGCACAGACGCCGAAATAGACGCCGCCTTTGAACACACCTATGAAACACTTCTGGAAAAGGCCCGCATCTTTTTAGCGCAGGAAAAACTGTAAACAGCGGTCGGCCTAGTCGCTCAGCGATGTCACCCACAGCACCACGGCATCTTCCTGCCCGGCAGACACCACATTATGCCCCATGGAGGCATCATAATAGGCACTGTCCCCGCGCCGCATTTCGATTGGCTCGTAAAATTCTGTGTAAAAAGTCACGATCCCCGACAACACATACAGAAATTCCTCGCCATCATGGCGCACCCAGCCGTCAAATTCATCAAAGGACCGCGCGCGAATACGGGCGCGATAGGGGATCATCTGCTTGGCCCGCAGCCCCGCCCCGAGCAATTCATGTTCATAGGTGGCCGTGGTGTGCGGTTTTCCCTGTCCATCGCGCGTTACATCCATACGGCCCAAAATCTGGTCCCCGCGCGGCGGCGTGAACAGCTGTGGAACGGAAATATTCAACCCCTCCGCCAGCTTTTTCACCGCATCAAAAGTCGGCGACATCTGCCCGTTTTCGATCTTGGACAAGGTAGAGCGCGCCAGCCCCGCTTCCTTGGCCGCCTGTTCCAGCGTCCAGTTGCGCGCCTTGCGCAGCGCCCGCACCCGTTCGCCCAGATCGAGCGTCTCCGGCTCGGCACTGGAGCCATCGGATTTGGCAATTCGGATCAGACTTGGTTCATACTTCGGCGACATTTGCACACTTTCGTTAATCGCCCCTTTCTATCCAACCGAACCGCCGCTTGCAACTTGGGAAAATCTGCTCCATCACTCGCCTATGACCGATCTTTCCCTCTTTGATGGCGGTGCGCCTGCGCCCTGCCCCGACCCGTTCAATCTGGCGCAATACGTGCTGGCGGCGGGCCTTGCCACGCCGGACAAAACCGCGCTCGAAGTGTATCACAGTGTCGAAGATGTCGACATCTGGCGCTACCGCGATCTGCACACAGCCGTGATGGTCACGGCGGGCGGGTTGCGGGCGCTTGGCTTGCGAACCGGCGACCGGATCCTGCTACGCATCGGCAATACGGCAGATTTTCCGATTCTGTTTCTGGGGGCCATTGCCATGGGCGCGGTGCCTGTGCCCACGTCTGCCATGCTGACCGAACCGGAAGTACGCCACATCATAGCAGAGCTGGAACCGGCGCTGGTGGCCTTTGGTGGCGGGCTGGCCCCGCTTGCCGATCTGCCCTGTAACACACTGGACCAAACCGGCATCACCGCCCTGCGCAACACTGCCCCGATCACACCGATCCCCCGCCATCCCGACGATCTGGCCTATATCATCTATACCTCCGGCACCTCGGGCAAACCGCGCGCGGTGATGCATGCACAGCGCGCGGTCTGGGCGCGCCGGATGATGTGGCAGGGCTGGTACGGGTTGCAAACCAGCGACCGGATGTTGCACGCAGGGGCATTCAACTGGACCTACACACTGGGCACCGGCCTGCTTGATCCCTGGGCGATCGGGGCCACGGCGATGATCTATACCGGCGCGCCGGATGCGCGGATCTGGGCCGGTATTTCGGCCCGCCACAAGCCCGGCATTTTTGCCGCCGCCCCCG
>CAMZLM010000195.1 GCA_947311485.1 uncultured Paracoccaceae bacterium | reverse complement strand
GCCAGTTTCGGCATAGATCCGCTCAAATCCAAAGGGATTTCCGGTGCCGATGCCATGGCCACCGACCGGGTTGCCAAGGCCGTCGACAAAGCCGAGGATTTGCTCGCCCAGACCTTGCGCGCGGCCCGGAATATCGGGGATAGACAACTGGAAAGCCGGGTTGAAAGTCTGGCTTCTGCGGCCCGTGACATGTTTCGCGCTGTGGAACAGGATCCACGCGATCTGACCTCTGCGCGCAAATTTATGTCGGTGTATTTGCGCGGTGCGCGCGATGCGACCGAGAAATTTGCCGACCTGTACAACCACAAGCGCGACCCTAAAATTCGCGCCGATTATGTGGCTTTACTAGATGATCTGGAAACCAGCTTTGACGCCCAGCGCGAAAAAATGCTGCTGGACGACCGAACAGATTTAGACGTTGAAATCGAAGTATTGCGCGAGCGGTTGCAACAACACAGCCATCGCGCCAAATAGAACACTAGGAGAAACCCATGTCAGAGATCAAAGCCAAGGCCGAGAGCACCGCCCCCGAAGTTGAAAAAGTGGCGGCAGTTGTTTTGCCCGAACCCAAAGGCGAACTGATTGTGGTTTCCGAGGTCAAACCCGACCTGAAAAAAGTAATCAAATCGCGCATGGCAGAGCTGGACATGACCAGCACCCAATCCATCATCGAATTTGGCTCGGACGCGCAATCCGAATTGCAAGTCATCAGCCGCGCCATGCTTGACGGTGTACGCAACAAGGACGTCGGGCCAGCGGGCGAGAGCCTGCGCAATATCGTGACTTCCATTCGCGGATTTTCGATTGACGAGTTGAACCCGAACCGGCGCCGCAGCTGGTGGGAAAAACTGATCGGGCGCACCGCGCCGGTTGTAAAATTTATGGCTAAATACGAAACCGTTCAGGGCCAGATAGACAAGATCACCGATGAATTGCTGGACCACGAACATACGCTGCTCAAGGACATCAAGTCGCTGGACAAGCTATACGGCAAAACCCTTGCATTTTACGACGAACTGGCGATCTACATTGCCGCAGGCCAGGAAAAGCTGGCCGAACTGGACGGGAAAACCATTCCGGCCAAGGAAATTCAGGTCGAAAAAGCCGGCAAAGACAAAGGCATTCTGCGCGCTCAGGAATTGCGCGATTTGCGCGCCGCGCGTGATGATCTGGAACGTCGGGTGCATGATTTGAAACTGACCCGTCAGGTCACGATGCAATCGCTGCCGTCAATCCGGCTGGTACAGGAAAACGACAAATCGCTGGTGACCAAGATCAACTCGACACTGGTCAACACAGTGCCGCTCTGGGAAACGCAGCTGGCGCAGGCCGTAACAATCCACCGCTCGCGCGAGGCTGCAGCCGCCGTGAAATCCGCCAACGATCTGACCAACGAGCTGCTCGAAAGCAATGCCGCCAACCTGCAAGAAGCCAACCGCGAAGTCCGCAAACAAATGGAGCGCGGCGTATTTGACATCGAGAGCATCAAGCGTGCCAACGAGTATCTGATCAGCACCATTCAAGAGAGCCTGGCGATTGCAGACGAAGGCAAAGCGATGCGCGCCAAGGCCGAAACAGAGCTGGAAAACATGGAAGCCGAACTGAAAGCCACGTTATCCGCCGCCAAAGCCAAAGAAACCGGCAGTGGCGACAACGTTGGCACGTCTCTGGATTCCTGATTTACGGCTGGGGTGAACTGACCTAGGATGGCCGGAATGAAAAATGGGCAACACAAGATGAAAATCGGCCATGTATTATTTGTGGCTTTGATGGCTCTGGCCGGCTGTGAAGCGCCGACACAGGTTGCCATGTCCAATGTTCACCCCAAACCGGCGACACGGCCCGTTGCTTCTGACGAAAGCCAGCGTATTAAATCCTATTATGCGTCGGTTCAATCGCGTCTGGTCGCACAGGGCAAGCTGCGTCAGGAATACGCCCCCAAAGACGCGCCCTTTTCAGCCGATGATCTGGTGTCGGATTTTGAAAAGGTTGCGCTCTATGATGAATACACCCTCGGCAATGGTGGTTTCATCGAGAAACAAACCATCAGCACCCTGCGCCGATGGAATAAACCGGTGCGGATCGGGTTGTATTTCGGACCTTTGGTAACGCCCAAACAGCGCGCGATTGATACCCGCTCCGTTTCCCGCTTTGCCGCCCGCCTTGCGGCGATTAGCGGGTTGAAAATTCGTATGTCCAACCTGAAAAATGCCAATTACGTTGTAATGTTCCTTAATCGGGACGAGCAAATATCGCTCACGCCGAAATTGGCCGAAACCATTCCCCAACTGGTGCCAACAATAGTTCAGGAAATTCAGAACAGTCCCCGAAATATTTTCTGTGTGGCCTATGCCTTGTCAGATGCCGATCAGCCAACAGAATATAGCGGCGTGGTGATCCTGATTAAGTCCGAACACGCCCGGATCATGCGCAATTCCTGTATTCAGGAAGAAATGACACAGGCCCTGGGGTTGGCCAATGACGGGCCGGACATCCGGCCGTCGATTTTTAATGATGACGAAGAATTCGCCACGCTTACCCGCCACGACGAAATCTTGCTTAAAATGCTGTATGATCCGCGCTTGCGTGTGGGGATGACCCCTGATCACGCCCGCCCGCTTTTAAAACAAGTGGCGGAAGACGCGCTTAAACAAAGCCGAATTTAAAGGAGTTCCCTATGGGTATTTTTGATTTTCTAACCGGTGAATTCATCGACGTAATTCATTGGACCGACGACACCCGTGACACCATGGTTTGGCGGTTTGAACGCGAAGGTCACGAAATAAAATACGGGGCCAAACTGACCGTACGTGAAGGCCAGGCCACCGTTTTGGTGCACGAGGGACAGTTGGCGGATGTGTTTCATCCCGGGCTGTATCAGCTCGAAACCAACAACATGCCGATCATGACCACCTTGCAATACTGGGATCACGGGTTTGAAAGCCCATTCAAATCCGAGGTATATTTCGTCAACACCACCCGTTTTCAGGATTTGAAATGGGGCACAAAAAACCCGATTATTTGCCGCGATCCGGAATTTGGCCCCGTGCGCATCCGTGCCTATGGCACCTATGAAATTCGCGTGGCGGACCCGGCGTTATTCTTGCAGGAAATCGTTGGCACGGACGGCGAATTCACCATGGACGAGATCAGCTTCCAGATCCGTAACATCATCACCACCCATTTTTCCGCAGCCATCGCCAGTTCGGGCATTCCGGTGCTGGACATGGCGGCAAACACACTTGATGTAGCCAAGGTTCTGGCCCGTAAAATTGCGCCTGCTTTGGCGGAATACGGGTTGGAAATGCCGAACCTGTACATCGAAAACATCTCGCTGCCGCCCAAAGTGGAAGAGGCACTGGACAAACGCACATCTATGGGATTGGCGGGTAAT
>CAMZLM010000194.1 GCA_947311485.1 uncultured Paracoccaceae bacterium | reverse complement strand
TACGAAGAAGAGGTTTTCGTCAAACGCAAGCGGGACAAAAAACGGGTGGATCTGGTGCAGGACGGCATCGGGGACGCGCGGATTACAACGGCAAGCGACGTTTACCGCGCGCCGGCCAGCAAAAAGGCAGTGGTCCATTGAGCGCACGCACGGATATGTGGTCGCGGCGCAAGGCCGCCGTTTTGGCCGAGGCCGAGGCTGAAAAGCAGGCGCAGGCGGCGGCGGTCGTGGCGCAAGAGCGTGCGGCGCTGGAAGAAAAGAGTGACGCGGAAATTTTGGCCGAACTGGGACTGCAAGAGCCGGAGGACATGCGGGAGGGCGACGATTTTTCTGCCTTCATGCAGGCACAAGTGCCTGAACGGTTGCGCAAGCGGGCGTTGCGGATGCTCTGGCGCAGCAACCCGGTTCTGGCCAATGTGGATAATCTGGTGGACTATGGCGAAGATTTCGCCGCCGAGGGCGTTCTGGGCGAAGTGGTCCAGACGATCTATCAGGTGGGTAAAGGTATTCTGGTTGAGCCGGATGTGGTGGAAGACGAAGCGCCCGAGGTGCAGCCGGAGGAAACTGCCCCTGTGGTGGTTGTGGTGGAGGCGGAGAGCCAGCCGGACATTGCCCCTGAAACGAATGAAATCACCGAAAATACCGAATTTTTGGCAAGGCGCCGTATGCGCTTTGCCTTTGCGGACGAGGAAGCAACATGACTGCACAGGCCCAAACACATGACATCCCGCAAGAGGATCAGTTGCGTGCCGATTTTTATGGATTCCTGAGCGCGCTTCTGGCGCGTCCGGCCAGTGCGGAATTGCTCGCGCAGACGGCGGCTCTTTCGGGGAACGAAAGCGATCTGGGGCAGGCGATCAACGCGCTGGCGCGGGTGGCCAAGGTTTGCAAGGCTCCGGCGGTGGAAAGTGAATTTACCCGTTTGTTTATCGGGTTGGGGCGGGGTGAGCTACTCCCCTATGGCAGTTTTTACCTAACCGGGTTTCTGAACGAAAAGCCGCTGGCAGCCTTGCGCAAGGACATGCTGGGCCTGCAAATCGAACGTGAAAAGAATGTGTTCGAGCCAGAGGATAACATTGCCAGCCTGCTGGAAATGATGGGTGGCATGATCACGGGGCGTTTTGGCGCGCCGGTGCCTTTGAACCGTCAGGCGGATTTTTTCAACAAACATATTGCGCCTTGGGCGGGACATTTCTTTGCGGACCTCGAGGCCGCGCAGAGTTCTGTTCTTTATGCGGCCGTCGGGGCCGCCGGCAAGGCGTTTATCGAGATCGAGCGCGAAGCGTTTCGGATGGCGGCATAGCCCGCATTAACCGGCCCTTGGGCCACAACAGAGGGAGGACCCAGCATGAGCGACGAAAAACAAGCCACCAACCGGCGTGATTTTCTGAAGCTGGCGACAGTTTCGGCACCGGCGGCATTGGCGGCTGTGGCTGTATCGGGGGAAGCGGCGACAGCTGCAACCGATGAAAAGACCAGCGGTCTGCGCGACACAGAGCACACGCGCGCCTATTTCGACAGCGCCCGTTTCTAGGCGCAGTATTCACCGGATCCAATGGTTGCGAGACGCCCGACGGATCTGAAATCAATAACCTAGGGAACCGGGGGAAGCCGGGGACCAGCAAGGGAGAACACCATGCTCAGGAAAAAAACCAACGGGGTTGCGCGACGCCCCCAGCGGAACAGCCTCCTGTCACAAGTTGCCGAGAAATCGGTCGACCGGCGCGCGTTTTTGCGCGGATCCGGTCTGGCGATTGGCGGATTGGCGGCCATTGGCGCCACCGGCGGCACTGTTACGAAAGCCTCGGCTGCTACGGCGGCACAAGGCGCAGTAGAGACAATTAAATCCATCTGCACCCACTGTTCGGTGGGCTGTACGGTCATCGCAGAGGTCGATAACGGCGTTTGGGTCGGGCAAGAACCTGGCTATGACAGCCCGTTCAATCTGGGTGCGCATTGCGCCAAGGGGGCTTCGGTGCGTGAACATGCGCATGGCGAACGCCGTCTGAAATACCCGATGAAAAAAGAAAACGGCGAGTGGAAGCGCATCAGCTGGGAAACCGCGATCAACGAGATCGGCGACAAGATGATGGCCATTCGCGACGAGAGCGGACCGGATTCAGTTTACTGGCTCGGGTCAGCAAAACACAACAACGAACAGGCCTATCTGTTCCGCAAGTTTGCCGCCTATTGGGGCACCAACAACGTGGACCATCAGGCGCGGATCTGTCACTCGACCACGGTGGCCGGTGTGGCAAATACATGGGGCTACGGCGCCATGACCAACAGCTACAATGACATCCACACGTCGAAATCCATTCTGGTGATTGGTGGTAACCCTGCCGAGGCGCATCCGGTTTCCCTGTTGCACCTGATGAAGGCCAAGGAGCAAAACAACGCTTCCCTGATCGTGGTGGATCCGCGGTTCACCCGCACAGCAGCCCATGCCGACGAATACATGCGTATCCGCCCCGGTTCCGATGTTGCCGTGATCTGGGGTTTGCTGTGGCACATCTTTGAAAACGGTTGGGAAGACAAGGAATTCATCCGCACCCGCGTTTACGGCATGGACGAAATTCGCGCCGAGGTGAAGAACTGGAACCCTGAAGAAGTCGAGCGTGTGACCGGTGTTCCGGGATCTCAAATGGAACGGGTTGCCCGCACTTTGGCCAACAACCGTCCCGGCACCCTGATCTGGTGTATGGGTGGCACGCAGCACACCACGGGGAACAACAACACCCGCGCCTATTGCATCTTGCAACTGGCGCTCGGGAATATGGGGACTGCCGGTGGCGGCACCAATATTTTCCGTGGCCATGACAACGTGCAGGGTGCAACCGATATGTGTGTGCTGTCGCATACGCTACCCGGTTATTACGGTCTGTCCGGTGGTGCATGGGCGCATTGGTCCCGTGTCTGGGGAGAAGACCTCGACTGGATGAAATCCCGTTTCGACAAGATTACCGGCAAGGACGGCAAGGAAAAGTCCTTGATGAACCTCAAAGGTATCCCTGTGTCGCGCTGGATCGACGGTGTTCTGGAAGACAAGGACAATATCGATCAGCCAAACAATGTGCGCGCCATGGTTCTGTGGGGGCACGCACCAAACAGCCAGACACGCGGCAAGGAAATGAAAACCGCGATGGAAAAGCTGGATATGCTGGTTGCGATCGACCCATACCCAACCGTTTCAGCCGTGCTGCATGACCGGACAGATGGTGTTTACCTGCTGCCCGCCTCGACCCAGTATGAGACCCGCGGCTCGGTAACGGCCTCTAACCGTTCGTTCCAGTGGCGCGATAAAGTGGTTGATCCGCTGTTTGAAAGCCTGCCGGACCACGTGATCATGGCGAAATTTGCCAAGAAGTTCGGCTGGGCCGATCGCTTCTTCCGCAATATCGGCATGGACGCTGAAGACGAGCCGAATATCGAAGACATCACCCGCGAGTTTAACGGTGGCATGTGGACGATTGGTTACACAGGCCAAAGCCCTGAGCGCATTAAACTGCACATGGAAAACCAGCACACATTCGACAAAACCACGTTGCAAGCCGTTGGCGGCCCATGCGATGGCGAATATTACGGCCTTCCATGGCCATGCTGGGGCACCGCTGACATGAAGCACCCGGGCACGCCCAACCTTTATGACATGTCTATGCCTGTCTCTAAAGGTGGCCTGACCTTCCGCGCCCGTTTTGGCGTGGAGCGCGACGGGGTAAACCTGTTGGCCGAGGGTGTCTATTCTGAAGGTTCCGACATTCAGGACGGTTACCCCGAGTTCACACTGGCCATGCTCAAAGAGCTGGGCTGGGATGGCGAGCTGACAGCCGAAGAGCTGGCAACGATTGAAGCGGGCGCTGGCGACGGCACCAACTGGAAAACCGACCTTTCGGGCGGCATCCAGCGGGTAGCGATCAGCCATGAATGTGCTCCCTTTGGCAACGCCAAAGCCCGCGCCGTGGTCTGGACCTTCCCCGACCCTGTGCCGCTGCACCGCGAGCCGCTCTATACTAACCGCCGCGATTTGGTGGAAGACTATCCGACATATGCGGACAAGCAGGCTTATCGCTTGCCGACCATGTATGAGAGCATTCAGAAAAACGACTTTAGCGGCGAGTATCCGATGATCCTCACCTCGGGCCGTTTGGTTGAATACGAGGGTGGGGGCGATGAAAGCCGCTCTAACAAGTGGCTGGCCGAGCTTCAGCAGGAAATGTTTGTTGAAGTGAACACCCGTGACGCCAATAATATCGGCATCCGCGATGGCCAGCAGGTTTGGGTCGAGGGGGCTGAAGGCTCCGCGATCAAGGTTGCGGCGATGGTCACCGATCGGGTGGGTGAGGGCGTTGCCTTCTTGCCATTCCACTTTGGCGGCCACTTCCAAGGCAAAGACCTGCGGGACAAATACCCCGAAGGCGCTGACCCGTTTGTGCTTGGCGAATCCGCTAACACTGCCATGACCTATGGTTATGACAGCGTAACCCAAATGCAGGAGACAAAAGTGACTCTCTGCAAAATCACTGCAGCATAAGGAGAATTGAGAAATGGCAAGAGTTAAGTT
>CAMZLM010000193.1 GCA_947311485.1 uncultured Paracoccaceae bacterium | reverse complement strand
GTCATTTCCGGCTCCTGCCTCCACACCTAAATTCGGGCAGCTTGGGCATAAAACGCGGCGTCGGGTTGAATTTTTCCAACCTCGATGCCGGCAAAATTCCGGATCACGGGTGTCAGTCGCTTGGCCACCATCGGATGCGCCGCATCCGCCGCGCCCAAGCGGACCAAGATCGCGGCGATCATGTTTTCCGCCGCCCGCGTTGCGCCATCGCGCGCCTTGACCGCCACGCCGAACCCGCGTTCCGGCAGAATCGCGGCGAACACGCCTTCGGCACCGGTTTTAACAACCGTCTGCCCGGGCATCGCCCGCATCAATTCGGTACAGGCCCGCCCTTCGCCCGCAACCAGATCGGGGTGTTTTTTCATCGCCGCCAACAAAATCTCCGCCGCCGCCTGCCGCCCGCCGCTTTGCCGCGACGGGTCCGCCATCTGTGCCATCGCCGTCGCCAGCCCCCGCAAAGAGGTCGCAAAATTCGGCGCGGAACAATGGTCGATTGCATGGCCGGCAGCGCTTTCCGCCGTCATTTCCTCAAACGCCGCCAGAACCGCTTGTTGTACCGGATGGTCCGGTTCCACATATTCCGCGCCCCCCCCGAGGTGCTTGTTCAAGGTCAGAAAACCGCTGTGTTTGCCGGAACAGTTGTTATGCCGCCTGTCCGGCCCGCAGCCGCATTTTATCAGGTCTGCATGAACATCCGTATCACGCGGCACTTGCGGGCCACAGCGCAGGTCCGGTTCCCCCAGATCCAGATCCGCCAACCACCGCGTCACCCGACCCACATGGATATCCGCCGCCTGATGCGACGCACAGGCCAGCGCCAGTTGTTCACTGCTCAGCCCGAAACGCGCCGCCGCGCCGCTTTCGACCAAAGGCAGGGCCTGAATCATCTTGCAAGACGAGCGCGGCAACACCGTCATCGCACTGTTTCCCCATTCCGCAATAATCTGTCCGCTGGAATCGCAAATGACCGCACAGCCTTGATGGCCTGATTCCAGAAACGCCCCGCGCCACACTTCCGCCACATTCACCCAATTACTCATTAAATATGCTCCATTTTCCGCCGAAATGACGGTATTCCGCCTGTCCGCACTGGTATTTTGTCCTGTCGGGACTTACATAACGGTCACAAGAAAACCACATTCAGTTGCTAGTTACAAAGGGAAGATCGCGAAAATGCGACCACAGGCAAATATTTTTTCAGCTCGGAGGCTGGGACCCCTAATGTTTAGATCAATAGCATACACATGTGGCTTTATGGCCGTCTGTCTGGCAGCTGCCAGCGTCGCCTATGCCCAGGAATCAACCAACCGCGTCAACGCGAAAACCGACTGGTCGATTTTTGTCGAGGATAAACCCGTCAAGGAATGTTGGGTTGTGTCCAAACCGACAAAAACAATCAACACACGCGGCGGCAAAGTCGTGTCGGCAAAACGCAGCGATATCCTGTTGTTTGTCACCTATCGCCCGTCCAATGGCATCAAGGGTGAGGTGTCCTTTACCGGTGGCTACCCCTTTGCTCCCGACAGTCAGGTCAACCTTCAAGTCGGCAACCAAACCTATAGCCTGTTTGTAGATGGCGAATGGGCATGGCCCGCATCCGCAGGGGACGACGAAAAAATTCGCCGTTCGCTGAAAAACGGTGCGAGTGCCGTTTTGACCGCGCGGTCCAAACGCGGCACAAAAACCAAAGACATCTTTTCCCTGAACGGTTTCACTGCCGCCTTGGCTGACGCAGAAAAGCGCTGCTTATAATTCTCTTTTGATTTGTCAAAAGATGCTATAAATGCCCCCAATCCCCGCGATTGGGGGTTTTATTTTGGAAAGCCCGATTATGTCCACGCCCGTCACTCCCGATGTTACGACCATCCCGCGCAAGGTTGAGCCTGCCCTCCCCAACCTGATTGGCATGACCCGCGATCAACTGGCCCAGGCCCTGTCCGATGTTGGCACGCCGGAAAAGCAAATCAAAATGCGCACCGGTCAGGTCTGGCAGTGGATCTATACCAAGGGCGTCACCACATTCGACCAGATGACCAACCTGTCCAAGGATTTTCGCGCCCTGCTGTCGGTTAATTTCCAACTGTCGCGCCCGGAAATTGTAACCCGTCAGGTTTCCTCTGACGGCACCCGCAAATACCTGCTGCGCATCGCCGGCGGTCACGAGGTCGAGGCCGTTTACATCCCTGAATCCAATCGCGGCACCCTGTGTATTTCGTCACAAGTGGGCTGCACGCTGACCTGTACATTTTGCCATACCGGCACACAAAAGCTGGTACGGAACCTGACGGCAGCAGAAATTGTGGGGCAAATCATGGTGGCCCGCGACGACCTCGAGGAATGGGGGAAACCACCGGGTGATAAACGGCTGGTGTCCAATATCGTTCTGATGGGCATGGGCGAGCCGCTCTATAACACCGACAACGTGCGCGACGCCATGTTGATCGCCATGGATGACGCGGGGATTTCCATGTCCCGGCGCCGGATTACCTTGTCCACCTCCGGCGTGGTGCCAGAAATCATCCGCGCCGGAGCCGAGATCGGCTGTATGCTGGCGATCAGCTTTCACGCCACCACCGATGCGGTGCGCGATGTGCTGGTCCCGATCAATCGCAAACACAAGATTGCCGAGTTGCTGCAGGCCTGCCGCGATTATCCGCGCCTATCCAATGCCGAGCGGATCACCTTTGAATATGTGATGCTCAAGGATGTAAACGATTCCGATGCCGACGCCCGCCGTCTGGTGCGCCTGATCAAGGGCATTCCCGCCAAAATCAACCTGATCCCGTTTAATCCCTGGCCCGGCTCCCCCTATGAACGGTCCAGCTGGGAGCGGATCGAGGCATTTGCCGATATTGTGAACAATGCCGGTTACGCAAGCCCTATCCGAACCCCCCGCGGCGAGGATATAATGGCAGCCTGTGGCCAGTTGAAAAGCGCCACGGAACGGGCGCGCAAATCTCGTGCACAGATTGCCAAGGAGATTGAGGGGAATTGATTTGAAACCAACCGCATTTTTATTGATCGGCGCTGTGGCATTGTCCGCATGCGGGGCGAAATCAAAATTCAAACGTTACTCCGGCCCGCAGGTTACCCAAATTCTGATCGATAAATCTGATCGGGAAATGTTCCTGTTGCACGGTGGCAAGGTGTTGAAATCCTACAAGGTCGATCTGGGTTTTGCGCCGGTCGGTCACAAAGAATTCGAAGGCGACGGCCGCACCCCAGAAGGGGTCTACCGGATCAATCGGCGCAATCCCAACAGCGCCTTTCATCTGTCGATCGGAATTTCCTACCCCAATGATCAGGACCGCGCCAAAGCCCGCGCCATGGGCAAATCCCCGGGCGGCAACATTTTCATTCATGGCGGCCCGAAATTGCGCCGCAACAAGGGCAAGAAAGATTGGACCGCCGGCTGTATTTCCGTTTCCAACAAAGAAATAGAAGTCATCTATGCCATGGTCCAGGATGGCACGCCCATTCTGATCAAGCCATAAAAAAGGCCCCACCCAAGCGGAGCCTTTTATCAATTTATCGGGCTTAAAACATTTCGCGTTTTAGCCGCCCAGAATTTGCACCCACCAGATTTTTCCGTTCGGTTCTTGCTGCCACGACAACCCGATCTTGCGGGCCTCTGGCATCAAAATACCCTTGCGTGTCACCGGATCGCGCATCCAGGCTTGCAAGGTTTCCATGTCGCTCTCGTAGGTTTCCGCAATATTTTCCGAAACAAACGCTCCCGAATATCCCGTGCGAGCCACCCGTTCAATCGGGTTGGATCCGTCAGACCCAAAATGCCAAGGGCGGTTTTGCTTGGCAATGTCGATGGCATGGGTTTTCGCCGCAGCAATCAATTGCTTGGAGGGTTCCAGCGCGACCAGCCCCTTGGCCTCACGCAGGGCATTCACAGCCTCAAGATGGCGCAGTTGAATTTCCCCGGCACCCTTCTTGGAAATCCAAAAAATCTTGCGTTGATTCGGATCAGTCGGTTCAGTACACGCCACAACAAGCACCAAAAGTGCAAAAATGGCCATTAGTTTACGCAGCATATTCGGATTTCCCCAGCTTCAAAAACAGATTATCCCCTTTACTGTGGTTTTCAGGCAAATTCAAACCTCTAAAACTCTTGCTCGCGAGAGTTTGAATTGAAACGGTGCCGAATCCACACTATTTTCAGCCCAGAATTCAACAAGGGGCATGTTATGGCCAATTCTTCACGTAAAAATCCGTCGCGCCGCGCGGTTGTCGGCAGCTTGCTGGCAACCCCGTTTCTAGGCCGCGCTGCATTTGCACAACAAACCAACGATCCGGCATTGTTTAAACAGCTCAAGGCCGAAAACCTCGCAAACCCGAATACGGGTGCTGTGAAACGCAATATTTCCGGATTTACCAACAAAACCTGGGAACCCTATTTCTCCAATCTAAAACGCGGTGCCGTTTTGGTCGATACCGAGAGCCGGGCGCTCCACTTCTGGTCCGAAGACCAGTCCGTATACAAATTGTACCCGACATCGGTTCCGGAAACGCCCGAGCTCACCCGTTTGGGCCGTACAAGCATTGTACGTAAACGCGTCGGGCCGGATTGGCGTCCGACTCCGTCAATGCTGAAGCGCAATCCGGAATGGCCCAAGTATATCCCTCCGGGTCCTGAAAATCCACTTGGAACACATGCTATGTACTTGTCTTGGAAGTATTATCGCATCCACGGCACACAAGATACACGCAAAATTGGCCGCAGGTCTTCCAATGGCTGCATCGGTCTGTACAACGAGCATATCGCGCAATTGTTTGAACTTTGCCAGGTTGGCACGCAAGTGTTGCTTATTTGACGACAAACCGGCAAAGCTTGCCCAAATTTGGCCATGTTACAGTTGCCAAGGGCATTTTTTGCTGTTTAAACCGTTGCACGAGGTACAGTCTTGGGTGTGCGCCGTGGGGATTCTACCTTTACCCCTTTAACGACGCGCAGAACTTTGGAGGTTCAATTATGAAAAAAATCGCACTGGCAACAGCCATTTCTTTGTCCGCATCTGCCGCTTTCGCCGGCAACCCGGAGCCAGCAACCACACCGATCGTAGAAGTCGTTGAGCAGGGCTCTTCTTCTTCTTCTTCCGGCGCATTGCTGCCAATCCTGGCGATCGTTCTGATCGGCGCTGCGATTGCTGCAAGCAACTAAGTTGCAAGCGGACTGATTCGTCTTACGGATCTATCTAAGTACGAAGGGATGGCTTTTGGCTGTCCCTTCTGCTTTTGGGGCTATGTTATTTCAAGAGCGCTTCCAGACCGGTTCTATAATCCGGATAGCGCAACCGAACGCCCAGTTCATTTTTGATACGATCATTCCGTACCCGTTTGGATTCCGCATAAAAACTGCGCGCCATTGGCGACATTTCAGCCGTCTCGAACGGTTCGACCGCCGGCACCGGCAGGCCCAGCAATTCCGCCGCATAGCCGATCACATCCTCGGGCGGGGCGGCCAAATCATCACAAACATTGTAAATTCTTCTCGGGTTTGGTGCCATAATCGACGCCAGAACCACCTGCGCGATATCATCAACGTGAATACGGCTAAACACTTGGTTTTCCTTGATGATCCGGCGCGCCGTCCCCTTGCGTACTTTGGCAAATGGCCCCCTGCCCGGTCCGTAAATACCCGCAAGCCGGAAAACATGCAGGGGCAGGCCCATTTCCTGCCATGCGGCCTCTGCAGCCACCCGTTGTTCGCCACGTGTGGTGGATGGCGTAAGCGGGGTTTCTTCATCCACCCAGCCCCCCTGATGATCGCCATAAACCCCCACCGTCGACAAATAGCCAACCCATTCGAACTGATCCCGCCGCGCGGAAATTTCATCGCCAAGCGCCGCCAAAACCGGATCGCCAGACGCATCCGGCGCAATCGACACAAGAACATGGCTCGCCTGATCCAACAAAGGCACCATATCGGTTCCGGGCCATTGCACCCCTTGGCTGCCATCCCGCGAAGTCCCGATCACCCGCCACCCCGCCGGCAAGGCGGCCGCAATCGCCTGTGCGCTATAGCCCAGCCCGAAAACCAGTAATGTTTTGTTCATGATTGCTCCAATCGCTGCTTTGCCCAGTCCGCGGCATCCCGCACGACCGGATTTTCGTCCATCTGCAAGCCACGCACGACAGGCAAATAGGACGGCATCCCCGAATTTCCGATCGCATACAACACATTGCGCACGAACCGGTCACGTTTAATCCGTTTAACCGGCGACTTGCTAAAGAACGTCCGGAAACTTGCGTCATCCAAACCGGCCAGAAACGTCAGGTCCGGTGCCAAAAGCTCGTCCCGCGCATGATACCCGATTTCGGCAGCGCCCTGAGCGAATTTGTTCCACGGGCAAACCGCCAAACAATCGTCGCATCCGTAAATATGATTACCCAAAAGCGGGCGTAATTCGGGATCAACCGGCCCGTCAAATTCAATGGTCAAATAGGAAATACACCGCCGCGCATCCAGCTGATACGGGGCCACAAATGCCCGCGTCGGGCAAACATCCAAACAGGCGTGACAACTGCCACAGTGATTTTCCTCGGGGCTGTCCTTGGTAAAATCAATCGTTGTGAAAATCGACCCGATAAAAAACCAGCTGCCCAGCTTGCGCGACACAAGGTTGGTGTGTTTCCCCTGCCAGCCCAGCCCCGCCGCCCCGGCAAGGGGCTTCTCCATCACGGGGGCGGTATCGACGAACACCTTGATTTCCTCGTCTGGTGCCTGCTCCATCAACCAGCGCCCAACCCGTTTTAACCGTTTCTTCAGAATGTCATGATAATCGCGGTTCTGCGCATATACCGAAATCGCGCCTTTGTCCGGCTCCTCCAGCACGGCCAGCGGGTCATGCTCCGGGGTGTACGCCTCTGCCAGCATCACCACCGACCGGGCCTCGGGCCAGAGCGCGGTTGGGTCACCGCGCCAATTCATCCGTTCGGCCATCCAGTTCATTTGCCCATGCCGGCCTGCCGCGACAAATTCCTGCAAACGTTTTGCCGTATGCGGCGTTGCCCCCGGCGCACAAATGCCAAAGTCGGTGAACCCTTCTGCCAACGCCTTTGCACGCAGGCTATGGCGCAGGGCAGCCGTCATTAAAAATCCAGATCGGAATAGTGGCGCGGCTGGGGAAAGCCGGGCAATTGATCCACCAGCAAATCACGGAATGCAGGGCGCGATTTTATCTTGGCATACCAATCTTTCACCAGCTCGGACCGGTTCCAGTCAACATCGCTGATATAATCCAGACAAGACAACTGCGCCGCCGCCGAAAAATCCGCCATGGTCATATGGTTTCCCGCCAACCAGCGCCGCCGATCCAGCAAAAACTCCATATAATCCAGATGGACCTTGATTTTCCGCGCACCGGTTTTGACATTTTTACTGTCGGGATACCCGCCGCCCATAACCTTTTTCAGAACCCGCTCACCCAACAGGTTTTTGGTTACCTCGTGGTAGAACTTGTCATCAAACCATCCGACAAGACGCCGAACTTCGGCGCGTTCTTCCGGGTTCCTGGGCATCAGCGGTGGCGTTGGAAATGTTTCTTCGATGTATTCGCAAATCGCACTGGAATCGGGCAGGACAAGCTTGTCCGTTTTCAAAACCGGTACTTTTCCTGCTGGATTCAGTCGCAAAAAATCCGAACGCGGTTCCCAGTAGCGTTCTTCCACCAGCTCGACCTCGATCTTTTTCTCGGCCAGAACCAACCGGACTTTGCGCGAAAATGGCGAGAGGCTAAAATGATATAATTTGAACATGCAGATCTACCGAGGGATGAGATATCAGACCCCCTATTTGCCCTGAAACCGCAGGCATTTCAACCACTACTGAAAGCAATCCGCCCGACCATCGAGATTGATTGTCGCAGCACCGGCAATAATCTGCTTGGTTCGGCGGCGTAACCGTTTTGACGGGGCGCTCGCCGACCGTTTTTTCGGGTTTGGCAACACCATCGCCAGCCGCGCAGCCTGTAGCGCGGTCAGTTTATTCGGGGGCATCTGGAAATAGCTTTGCCCCGCAGAGGCCGCCCCGAAAACACCTTCGTCAAACTCCGCTATGTTCAAATACACCTCGATAATGCGCTGTTTCGGCCAGATTGCCTCGATCAAAACCGTAAACCAGACCTCCAGCCCTTTGCGTACCCATGTCCGCCCTTGCCACAAAAACACGTTCTTCGCCACTTGCTGGCTCAGGGTTGACCCGCCTCTGCGCCGTTTTTTATCCTTCAAAGCGGATTTAATCGCCTGTAGGTCAAAACCGTGATGATTGCAGAATTGCGCATCCTCTGCCGCCACAACCGACCGCGCCATGTAGGGGGAAAAATCCGCGATTGGCACCCATTGGCGGCTCACTTCGCCCAGACGCATACGCTCCGACACAAAATAATAGGTCAGGTACGGGTTCGCAAACCGGAACAGTGTTACCAAAAGCACCGATGCCACCGCGAAAAAGACGGCCCCGTAAAACAGCTTGCGCAGGATCCAGCGCAATGTCGCGGACCAGCGGCCCCGAAACCGGTCCGCAGCCAGCGCCACACGGCCTTTGTCGCGCGGAACCTTTTTGGCCTTGTCGGTTTTGGAAGCGTTTTTTTTGGTCATGCCTGTCACGGTAAGCGGTTTTTATCCGCTTGTGTATCGATAAATTCCCGATGTTTTTGCGCTCCACGCGGGGATATTTGGAGAAAATGGATTGGGGCGGAGGTTTCCCCCGCCCCTGCCTTATGACGCTGACTGGACAGCGGCGTCCGCTGCCAGCGGTGCTGGCAAATGGTTCAGCATTTCCTTGGGGCAGACCTGAACAAAATGTTCCTTTTCTTTGTCCCAGCGACGCAGAATTTCGGCGGCTTTTTTGCTGTGGGTCTCTGCCGCATGTGTCGAAATCAGGGTTTTCAGCTGATTTAGCCAATGGTCCACGGCGACAGGTCCGGTCACCACCGACTCGTCATTCACAAACCGGTCGAACTGGCCCTCCGGGTCATAAACATAGGCCATTCCACCAGTCATACCCGCAGCGAAGTTGGCCCCGACAGACCCAAGGATTACCGCAACCCCGCCGGTCATGTATTCACACCCGTTGGAGCCACAGCCCTCGATCACCACTTCTGCACCGGAATTGCGAACCGCGAACCGTTCGCCGGCACGACCATTGGCAAACAGGCGGCCAGCGGTAGCCCCGTACAGAACCGTGTTGCCGATAATCGTGTTATCCGCCGCCACCAACGGGCTGTTCAGTGGGGGACGTACCACAATTGTCGCCCCCGACAGGCCTTTGCCCACATAGTCATTGGCGTCACCGGACACTTCCAGCTTTAGCCCCGGTGCGGCAAAAGCCCCGAGCGCCTGTCCGGCGGAACCGGTCAATTTGACCGTCAAATGGTCCGGTTGCAGATCATTGCGCATCCCGAAACGGTCGACAATATGGCTCGACACCCGCGTACCGATGGTGCGCAATGTATTTTGCACCGCATAGGACAGCTGCATTTTTTCGCCCTCCTTGAAAAACGGTTCCGCGTCCTTGAGGATTTCGGCATCCAGCGTATCCGGCACATTTTGGCGCGGTTTTTTGCGGTCATAGTGGATGCTGTCAGCAGAGGCGACGCTGATCAGCATCGGGTTCAGGTCCAGATCATCCAGATGCGCGGACCCGCGGCTGACCTGCGCCAGCATATCGGCGCGACCGATGATTTCATCCATTGAGCGCGCGCCAAGGGAGGCCAGAATTTCCCGCACTTCCTGCGCATAGAAGGTGATCAGATTAACCACCTTATCCGCTGTGCCGGTGAATTTCTTGCGCAAATCCTCGTCCTGCACACAGATGCCCACGGGGCAGGTGTTGGACTGGCACTGACGTACCATGATACAGCCCATCGCGATCAGCGCGGCGGTGCCGATGCCGTATTCCTCGGCCCCGAGCATCGCGGCCATGACAATATCACGCCCTGTACGCAGCCCGCCGTCGGTGCGCAAGGTCACCCGTTCGCGCAGGTTATTCATGGCCAGCACCTGATGCGCTTCGCTCAGGCCCATTTCCCATGGCAGGCCGGCATATTTGATCGAACTGGCCGGCGATGCGCCGGTGCCGCCATTATGGCCGGAAATCAGGATAATGTCGGCCTTGGCCTTGGCCACGCCGGCGGCAATGGTGCCAACGCCGCTGCTGGCCACCAGCTTTACCGTGACTTTGCAGCGCGGATTGATCTGTTTCAGATCGTAAATCAGCTGCGCCAGATCCTCGATGCTGTAAATATCGTGGTGTGGTGGTGGCGAAATCAGGGTCACGCCCTTGGTCGAATGGCGCAGGCGCGCGATCAGGTCGGTGACTTTCATCCCCGGCAACTGGCCACCCTCGCCCGGTTTCGCCCCTTGGGCCACCTTGATTTCCAGCTCTTCACAGTGGTTCAGATATTCGGCAGTCACCCCGAACCGCCCCGAAGCCACCTGTTTGATCTTGGCAGACGGGTTATCCCCGTTCGGTTCAGGCACGAAATGCGCCGGATCCTCGCCGCCCTCGCCGCTATCGGATTTTGCACCGATCCGGTTCATGGCCACATTCAAGGTTTTATGCGCCTCAGGCGACAGCGCGCCAAGCGACATGCCCGGGGTCACGAACCGTTTGCGAATAGAGGTGATACTCTCGACTTCTTCCACCGGAATAGGCTTGCCCACCGGTTTGAAATCCAGCAAATCGCGCAGATGGATCGGCGGGTTTGCCTGCATCTTGGCCGAATACTGTTTCCACAGATCAAACGATGCGCGATCACATGCCGTTTGCATCAAATGCATGGTCTGGGCTTCCCAGGCGTGTTTTTCACCCGAAGCCCGTTCCTTGAAGAACCCGCCGATTGGCAGAATTTCCTGGTTGGACAACCAGCCCTTGGCGTGGATTTTCAGGATCTTGCGCTGAATACCGATCAAACCGATGCCGGATATCCGGCTGTTCATACCGGGGAAGAATTCATTCACCATGGCACGCGACAGGCCGACGGCCTCGAAATTCAGGCCGCCACGATAGCTGGAGACAACCGAAATCCCCATCTTGGCCATGATTTTCAACAGCCCCTGATCGATTGCTTCGTTATACCGCGCCATCGCCTGATCCAGCGTCATATCCAGCAATCCGCGTTTGATGCGATCCGCCAGCGAATCCTGTGCCAGATAGGCATTGACCGTGGTGGCCCCACAGCCCACCAGCACCGCGAAATAATGCGGGTCAAAACATTCCGCCGTACGCACATTGATCGAACAGAAGGTACGCAATCCGGCTGCCGTCAGCCAGCTATGCACGGCAGAGGTTGCCAAAATCATCGGCACCGGCACGCGGGTTTCATTCTGTTTGCGATCCGACAGGATCAGATGCGCCGCACCGGAACGCACGGCGTCCTCGGATTCCGCGCGGATACGGTCCAGCGCATGGCGCAGCCCGTTGGCATCGTCGCGATCAAAGGTACAATCCACAATCGTCACGTTGGAGCCGAAATGTTCCATCATCGCATCATAGCGCGCGTTGGATACAAACGGGCTGTCCAGCAACAGGATTTCAGTCTGGGCGTTGCTTTCGTCCAGCACGTTGCCCAGATTGCCAAAACGGGTTTTCAGGCTCATCACCCGATATTCGCGCAGGCTGTCGATTGGCGGGTTTGTCACCTGTGAAAAATTTTGCCGGAAAAAATGGCTCAGCGGGCGGTACATGTCCGACAACACCGCGCTTGGCGTGTCATCCCCCATCGAGGCCAGCGGCTCTTTGGCGTCTTCCACCATCGGATGCAACAGCATTTCCATGTCTTCGATGGTATAACCGGCGGCAATCTGGCGTTTACGCAGGGCGCTACCTTCGTGCAGGGGGGCTTCGCTCACGCCTTTGGTCGCTTCGTTCAGATCGACGATGGAGCCGACCCATTTGCCAAACGGCCGGCCCGCAGCCAGTTCATTTTTGATTTCCGCGTCATGCAACAGACGCTTTTCCTGCATGTCCACGGCGATCATCTGCCCCGGGCCAAGCGCGCCTTTTTCAATCACAGTGGATTCGTCTGTGGGCACCATACCGACCTCGGACCCGGCAATCACCAGACCATCGCCGGTAATGACATAGCGCATCGGCCGCAAACCATTGCGATCCAGACCGGCACAAACCCAGCGCCCGTCGGTCATCGCCAATGCGGCGGGGCCGTCCCATGGCTCCATCACCGAATTGCAATAGGCATACATATCCTGCCATTCCTGCGGCATTTCATCGGTAAAATTGGACCAGCTTTCCGGCACCAGCATGGTTTTCGCCATCGGTGCGGGACGACCGGCACGGACCATTACCTCGAACACGGAATCCAGCGCGGCGGAATCGGATGACCCCGGGGCAATGATCGGCTTAATGTCTTCGGCATTGTCACCAAAACTTTTGGAGGCCATGCGGATTTCATGGCTTTTCATCCAGTTGACGTTGCCCTTGAGCGTGTTGATTTCGCCATTATGGGCCAACATGCGGAAAGGCTGCGCCAGCCACCATTGCGGAAAAGTATTGGTGGAATAACGCTGGTGATAAATCGCATAGGCGCTCTCGAAACGGGGGTCCTCCAGATCGGGGTAAAACACCGAAACCTGTTCCGCCAGCATCATGCCCTTATAGATCACCGACCGGCAGCTGAGCGAACAAATATAAAAGTCCTTCACCTGTGCAGCGGCCACGGCTTTTTCGATCCGGCGGCGGATCACATACAGCTCGCGTTCGAAATCCTCCTCGTTCAGGCCCTTGGAATTGGACAGCAAAATCTGTTCGATTTCAGGCCGTGTCGCATTGGCCTTCTCGCCCAGACAGGACACATCCACCGGCACATGACGCCAGCCATAAATGTAATAGCCCATGCGCAACACTTCGGTTTCAACGATTGTACGGCAGGTTTCCTGTGCGCCAAAGTCCGTGCGCGGCAAGAACACCTGCCCCACAGCAACCAGTTCATCCATACGCGGCTCGTGGCCGGTGCGCCGGATCTGGTCATAGAAAAACATCGGCGGAATTTGCAGCAGGATGCCCGCGCCATCGCCGGTTTTACCATCCGCATCCACCGCGCCGCGATGCCAGACCGCGCTCAGCGCCTGAATGCCCTTGTCCACCACAGAACGCGACGGCTTGCCATCAATCGACACCACAAGCCCGACCCCGCAAGAGGAATGTTCGTCCTCTGCCCGGTACATGCCGTTCTGTGCCATCAATTCGCGTTTGGCTTCTTGTTCTACTTTCCAATTGGCACCGATTTTTTGTTCAAACTTTGTCATGTGTCACCATTTTGTTGGGCCCAAGGATTGGATTGTCTTTGGCGTTGCGTCGATAGGCTCTCAGCGGGCGCAATGCTTTGCGCAGCTCCCGTTTTTTATCTTGAAAGCACAGTGAAATTACGGTCTCCAGCAGGTTATGTTGCTTGAGCCGTGACGGCACATTATGCACCGTATTAGGGAAAATGTGATGCTGGAGATTATCCTGAAATGGAAATCTGTCGCGTTGCGGGCGCTCGCGGTAATGGCGCCCGTGGAACACCTGGTAAACCGTTTCCGGAACGATGAAATCAGCCATGCTGCGGATCCGGAAATTTTCAATCTTCTCGCGATATTCCATCCAGCGATGATCATCGCCGGCCACATCCGGATGCACCGAAAACTGTGGTGAAAATCCGATCGCCACCTTTACCGGTGTAAAATACGGCATCACAAGCGCCGCAAAACCGCCCATGGAATGGCCCAGCATACATACCGATTTCGCGTGGATTTCCCGCTTGAAAGCATGAATTTGCTGAACCAGTTTTTCAATAAGCCCCGCCCCGTTCAGCCAGGTGCGCTTTGGGTCAACCACAAACAAAACACTGTCGCGGCCAAAGTTGCTTGCGCTTTGGGCGAAATTATAGGTCGGCAGTTCGCTCGGGCGGTCCCCGACGCCGGAAAAACACACGACCAACCGATCGCTGGTCCCCCGATATTTCCACAGCAACAGGTCATCCGCCGTTAAACACGGGCGGATTTCCAATTGTTGTTGTGTTATTGTCGGGCTTTGGTCCATCAATTATCCGTTTTCAGGCGGGGCGAACTGGGCAAACACCTCGGCCCCCGTCATTTTGTTTGTGTCGCCGGCAAAGGCATAGCCATCCGGTTTTTCGTCGATAAATATTTCACCGGTCAGCGGGATGCCGTTTGGCTGATCCACAGTCCCCAAACCGATATGATAGGTCCCGCAAAGAGGCCCCGGCGCGGTCATGCGGTAGTACAGGTTCGACCCGCATTTGGAACAAAACGCACGTTCGGCCCAGTCGCTCGATGCGAAAGCCGTGATGTTTTCAGCGCCCTCAAAGGCAATCGCATCCGGTGCGACCTGCACCCCCAGATACACCCCACCGCTCCAGCGGCGGCACATGGAACAATGGCATGCGCCGGTTTCGTTCAGTTTTGCCGACACAGTGTATTTCACCGCGCCGCAGAGGCATTGTCCGGTATGGGTCATGGCTGGAATCCTTTTTTGGCTGTTCTGCGCAACATTGCGCAGGCCATGGATACCACGCCATTACTGCCAATTACTGGCAACAGGACCGCACATATGCCCTTTGGGGCGCTCATTCAGCCGCCACCGTTTTTTGCGCATCCAGATAGGACAAAATGCTGTCCGCCGCATCGCGCCCGTCACGGATCGCCCAAACCACAAGCGACGCCCCGCGCACGATATCCCCCGCTGCAAACACGCCCGGCAATACCGTTTCCTGTGTTTTGAAATCCGCCTTGATGGTGCCCCAGCTGGTCACTTCCAACTCCGGCGTATTCCACAGAGACGGCAATTCCTCCGGCGAAAAACCCAGCGCCTTGATCACCAGATCGGCTGCTTCTACATATTCGGCACCGGGGATTTCCTCGGGCGTTTGACGCCCTGTTGCATCCGCAGCACCCAATTGCATTTTTTGCACCATCACACCGGAAACGTCACGCTCGCCGGTAAACCCTTTGGGCGCGGACAGCCAGACAAATTCGACACCCTCTTCTTCGGCATTCTGGGTTTCCCGCACAGAGCCGGGCATGTTCGCCCGATCGCGTCGATACAGGCATTTAACGCTTGTTGCCCCCTGCCGAATGGCTGTGCGCACGCAGTCCATTGCCGTATCGCCCCCGCCGATGACCACAACCTTTTTACCTTTGGCATCCAGCGCGCCGCTTTCGATTTCCGGAACCTTATCCCCGAAATTCAGCCGGTTAGAAGCCGTCAAATAATCAATCGCCCGCACGATCCCGTTCAAACCGGCCCCCGGTCCGCCCAGATCACGCGATTTGTAGACCCCCGTACCGATCAAGATTGCATCATGGCGCGCGCGCAGATCGGCAAAGCTGATGTCAGTGCCGATATTTGTATTCAGCTTGAATTCAACACCCGCCTGTTTCAGTTGATCATTACGGCGCATCACCACATCTTTTTCCAGCTTGAACCCCGGAATGCCATAGGTCAGCAAACCGCCGGCGCGGTCATAGCGATCATACACCGTGACCTGCACACCGGCGCGGCGCAGACGGTCCGCAGCCGCCAAACCGGCCGGACCGGCCCCAATGATACCCACGGTTTCACCCCGTTCCACGGCAGGTTTTCCGGGGAGCACCCAGCCCTCTTGCCAGGCGCGATCTGTGATATATTTCTCGACCGCCCCGATCGTCACCGTACCATGGCCCGATTGTTCGATCACGCAATTGCCTTCGCATAGGCGATCCTGTGGGCAGATACGCCCGCAAATTTCCGGAAAGGTATTCGTCATCTGCGACAGGTCATAGGCTTCCCGCAGACGCCCTTCGGCAACCATTTTCAGCCAGTCGGGAATATTGTTGTGCAAGGGGCAATGGCTTTGGCAAAACGGCACCCCGCATTGGGAACAGCGGCTGGCCTGCTCGGCGACTTTTTCAGCGGCAAACTGTTGATAGATCTCGTCATAGTCCGCACGACGCCCCTGTGCGTCCCGCTTTGGCGGCATGTCGCGCGCAACGTTTACAAATTTCAACATCTTTTGCTGTGCCATTGACCGATCTCCAAAACTGTTTCCCTCTGGAACACCCCGAACGCTCCAGCGAACCCGATATTTACCGTGTAGTTCCCGTCAGTTCAAGAGGGTAGGTAACCATTGCTGACCCTTTAGCCTGCGACAAATAGGGATTTGATGGATAAAATTTATCATTTCAAATTTTAGGTAAGTAAGGAATACCTATTATGCTGATTCACTTTCTTGAAAAGCCCGCCTACTGTTGCGACGACGAATCAAGGAGCCCCCATGAGCTTTATACACATCTTCCTTTTGGCCGCCATTCAGGGCATCACCGAATTTCTGCCGGTTTCGAGTTCCGGCCACCTGATACTGGTTCCCTATTTTACCGGGTTTCCGGATCAGGGGCAGTTCATTGATATCGCGGTTCATGTTGGCACGCTCGGGGCGATTATCCTGTATTTTCGCAAGGAATCGATGCTGGCTTTTGCCGGTCTCGCCCATCTGGCCACCGGACGCACGAAAACCCCTGCGGCCAAACTGGCGATTTTGCTGATTGTGGCGACAATTCCCGTTATTGTTGTCGGCCTGATATTAAAGCTAACCGGCCTATCGGATCAAATGCGCAATATTCGGGTGATCGGCTGGACGATGCTTGGTTTTGGCATATTGCTCTATGTCATGGATCGGCGCGGCAGCGAACAGAAAACCTATACGGACTGGACCATGGCAGACACAATCAAGCTGGGTTTATGGCAGGCGCTCGCCCTTATCCCCGGCACGTCGCGGTCCGGGGCGGTCATTACCGGCACGCGCGCGCTTGGCTATAACCGACGTGACGGGGCACGGATATCTATGCTGATGTCCATTCCGACAATCATTGCCTCCGGCACCTTGCTCGGGATCAAGGCCATCGGCACAGCGGATGCACAAGCGGTGCGTGACGGGGCAATCGCGGCAGGCATAACTTTTGTCTTTGCCCTGATCGCCCTGTCATTGATGATGCGCCTATTGCGCAGCGTCAGCTTTACACCCTATGTGATCTACCGCGTTTTGCTCGGCTCTATCCTGTTGTGGATCGGCTATTCCTGACCCCGGCAAGGTTATCAGCAGACGCCGTCAGTTCCGCATACTGCCCATAAGGCCGGTGCGGATACAAATACTCGGGCAAAACAGCCTCCATTCCGGTTGCCGTCACCCCAAGGTCGGCAAGCGTGCGGGCGTCATCCGCGACCACATTATCATGGGCCAGCTGTTTGACCTGATCCGCCGTCAAAATGGTGTTGGTAAAAATCCCCATAGAGACCTTGGCAGTAAAATCCCAGATACTGCCCATAATCCGCCCCAGAAAGAACGGCATATTCAGCACCAAACGCCGGCGCTGAATGATTTCCAGCATATAATCCAGCAATTCCCGCAGGCTCGCCTTATCCGGTCCGCCAAGCTCGTACACACCCTGCGCCGTATGATCCAGAACAGCCGTCACCGCAGCTGCGGCCACGTCATCGACATACACCGGCTGCAACAGGCTGCCCGCGCCCACAACCGGTATCACCAGCGTATAACGGGCCAAAGTTGCGAAACGGTTAAAGAATTTATCCTCGGTCCCGAAAATAACGGACGGACGCAGAATGACCGCCTTCGGGAAGGCCTTCAGAACCGCGGCTTCGCCTTTGCCTTTGGTGCTGGCATAAACACTGTCCGCCACCGCATCCGCCCCAAGCGCGGACACATGCACCAGACGCGCAACTCCGGCTTCGGCAGACAGGCGGGCGATGCGTTCGGCCCCCTGAACATGCAGGGCCTCGAAATTCTGTGCGCCGCTCTCTTGCAGCAAGCCCACACAGTTAATCACCGCATCGGCCCCGGCAATCGCGGCACGTGTTGATTCCTCGTCCCGAATATTTGCCTGAATCGGCTCGACCTGCCCCACCCCGCCAAGCGTTTTTACATGAATGGCCTCTTGCGGGCGACGCACCGCCACCCGAACCCGCCAACCAGCCCGCGCCATTTGTTGGGTAATATATTTCCCCACAAAGCCCGAACCCCCGAAAATAGTTACGATCTGCGGCTGAATTTGCATGTTAGCTCCGGATTCTAGAATTTACATTTACTGGAATAAGCCTGTCTGAAACCCGCCACAAGCAGATTTATGAAAACTTTTCAATTCGGGCGTTGACACCACCAATTTCCCGCGATAATTCCCGCCCATCGACACCGGCCCAGGTGGCGGAATTGGTAGACGCGCTAGCTTCAGGTGCTAGTTTCTGTATGGAAGTGGAGGTTCGAGTCCTCTCCTGGGCACCATTATTTCTCAATAAATGATTTAATATCAGATGGATATGGCTGGTGCCGATTTTCCTATCCACCCCTGTGTCCACCCTTAGCCTCTGATTGCCTGCTCTGGAACAGGCTCAGGTGAAGTGGACCGGCCAGCCGAATTACCACCCCGGCGTTGCGACCCGTTGCAAAAATTCGCTGCGGCGGGGCTGTGTCGGAAGAAAATAACAAAAAAACCGGAAAAGGGGGTATCAGCTCTGCCGGAGCGTCGGAAAGCCCTCGTAGAAGGCGGAATGATCCCCGTCGTGGTTGTCCATCCCCGGTCTTGTCAGGATGCCCCGAGGCTTGATGTAGCTGGAAATCCGCCGCTCGGGGTTTTCGTGCCAGGTGATGTTGAACGCCGCCAGCTTGGGAAAGAAGAACAGCGCCGAATAGGGCAGGTGGTCATGTATCCACCAGGCGAGGCTGCGCCAGTCCTGCCCCTGCGCATAGCGGTCGGCAAACCACGGGATCACGATGCAGGCGGTGGCCCCCATGAAACCCTGCGCATCGCGCCGGTCCCAGATGTGGCCTGCATAGCTGCCCTCGTTCGAAGCGCAGCTATAGCCTTTTTTCCCGGCCTTCTGTTGTTCGTTGCAGAACCGGTTGAGCGCGCAGGAGCGATAGGCCGAACGGATGACCACCTTGCCGAAGGTGGCCTGCAAGGGCTCCAGCAGGTTTTCGCACAAGCCCCGCCCAGCGGCGATGGCAAGGTCCGGGTCGTCGGGGATGTTCGGGATGCCGTGAAGGGCAGCGACTTCGCTGTAGAGAAATTCGCGCATGAAGAAGGATTGCGACAGGCGCACGCGCCCGAGGTCATCCAGTGCGGTAACGGTTGCGGGTTTCCTCATGCTTGCCTTTCAACATGTTCAGTTTGCCTGATCATCGCCAGCCTTGCGAGCTGCTGTTGTGCCGGAGGAAATTGCAACCCGTTGCAACGGGGGATTTTCGGGCGGCTGCATCCGCTTTTAACGGGATCATCCGCCCGTGAATAGCCCCTAAATTTAATATTAGCATTTTTGGGGGAAATATTTTGGCACACCTTCAAAAAAATGGAAATTGATGCCCCAAGTGCAAAATAAACTGGCAAGTAGGCAAGTACGTCAAAGTACCAAGCCCAATCCCCTTGTAAACAGTAACTGCTCCATGTGTAAAAACTCTTTTGCACATCCAAAATTGATGTGAAAACATACCGGAATTGATCAACAAGGAGAAGCCCGCCTCCAAATATAAATGCATCCTTAATAGAAAACGGGAACGTTAAGTCTTTTGATAATTGTAGGCTTTTATACCAAATCAATAATATTATTGAGAAGGTCGTCATTAGCAGTAGCAATTCAACACCAAATACAGGAAGTACCCCCCCCAATCTGAACGTCATTCGTGTGCGCTTGCAGTTTGTCGCGAAGAAAACCAAGTTGTTGGACACAACTCCCAAATGCCGTGCTTCCAAACACTCTTTGTCCTTCGAGCAACAGTGCTGAAATCGTTTTGCTATCCCAGATCATAGAAACGGGGCTAACTGCGAGCTGTACGCAATTCAGAACTATTGCAATTCCAAACAAGCCAAATGGCCATGTTTTTCGATTAAAAACCGTGTTCAACGAAATCCCTTTCCGCATCATGACCTCTCAATAATTAAATCAGTTCGCTATCAAATAAATTTTTGGTCAAAAATATACCAAAACATAACGTCTCTTTTCATAAAAAAACGAAACGACTATTACCCCTCCACGCCCCCTTAATCCGCCATCCGGCCCTAATAGGACGACGCCCCCTCCGCATCCAGTTTGTGGACTTCGGTTCCCTTCAGGGGCGGATTGAAAACGCTGACCAGCACCAGATACTGATCCACATCGGCCCGCAGGAAAAGGTCGTCGTACTGGTCGAGCACATAAATATAGCCCGGACGGATTTTCCAGATGGTG
>CAMZLM010000192.1 GCA_947311485.1 uncultured Paracoccaceae bacterium | reverse complement strand
TTTGGCCAAGGTCGATCCCGTAAACGCCGCGCAGTATCGGGAAAATGCCGCAGCCGCGCTGGGCAGGATCGCGCAGGCAGAGTCCGACGCCGCGCGGGTTCTGGCCCCGTTGGCCAAGCAACCCTATCTGGTGTTCCACGATGCCTATCAGTATTTCGAAACCCGTTTCGGGCTGTCGCCGCTGGGGACCGTCACCACTGCAGAAGGCGTTGCGCCGAGCGCCGCCGCCATTGCCCGTGCGCGGGCGCAGGTGCAAGGCGCGGATGTGCGGTGTTTGTTTTACGAGCCGGATGCAAATCAAAGGCTGATCGCCGCCGTGACAGAGACCGCGCCGGTCAGGGTGGTGTCGCTGGATCCGCTGGGTTGGGATGTGCAGGGCGGTGATTTTACCTATGCGCAGCTGTTGGCACATCTGGCTGATGGCTATGCCGGCTGTCTTGGGGGCTAACAAGGCGGTTTGCGTTTGTGTTTGTCATTTGTTAACAACGATAAATGGTTTTCAGGACGGAGTTTTTTTTGCCTGATTTAGATGCAGACAACACAGGAGAAACCCTGTGAATTTACAGATGGGCCGGCTGGTCAAGGGGCGGTATTCCGCCCGGATGACCGGCGCGATGGAGGATATCATCGCAGCACAGGAATTCCGTTCGGCGCATTTTGGCGGGCCGGAACAAGGGCTTGACGGCGACCGTTTTGACAATATCTGCCGGCATGTGCTGGTGGAGGATCTGGAAACGGGCCGGATTGTGGCCTGTTACCGGTTTTTGCATTTGCCCGACGGGCGGGCGCTGGAAACCTCCTATGCGGCGCAGTTTTATGATCTGAAACGCCTGCAGGCCTATCCCGATCCGATGCTGGAAATCGGGCGGTTCTGCATTGATCGCGGGTTGAATGACCCCGATGTCTTGCGGATTTGCTGGGCTTTGCTGACCCGTTTTGTCGATTTGTTCGGCATTGGCATGATGTTTGGCTGCACATCGTTTTCGGGAACAGAAATGGCCCCGTACCGGCATGGTTTTGCCCTGTTGAAACACCGTTATCTGGCCCCGGATCACTGGATGCCACAGGTGCGCGCATCAGAGGTGATCCCCTATGCGGTTGATCTGGCTGCGGAAAAGCCGGATTTGAAGCAGGCCAACGCCTGTTTGCCGCCCTTGTTGCGCAGCTATCTGGCCATGGGGGGCTGGGTGTCGGATCATGCGGTGGTGGATCGCCAACTGGGCACGTTGCATGTGTTTACCGGCGTTGAAATTGCCGCCATTCCCGCCGCACGCAAACGGTTCCTACGCGCTGACGCGGCGTAGCACCAGCGCCGACACACGCGGGCCGCGCGGGGTTTCATAGTAATCCTTGCGCAGGCCGCATTGTTGATACCCCGCCTTGGCATAAAGCGCGATTGCGGCGGTGTTGTCATCCGCCACTTCCAGAAAGAAATCGGTAGCCCCGCGCGCGCTGGCCTCTGTGTGGAAATCCGCAAGCAAAGCGGTGCCGGTGCCTTGGCCGCGGGCTGCCGGTGTAACGGCAATGGTCAGCAGCTCTGCCTCCGGTCCGGCGATACGGCCAAGGGCGAATCCGTCGGGACGGGGGCAAAGAAACACCTGCGCGCTGTTCAGCAGATCGGTAAATTCCGCTTCCGACCAGGGGCGCGGGGTGGTGAAACAGGTGGCGTGGATTTCAGCGCAGCGGTGCGGGGTCATGGCAGGATTGTCGGCGGCTGTTCTGTGGGCAGCGCCGCATTGGGCGCGCGCAGATACAGGGGCGCGGGACGGTCGGTTGTGGTGCCGAAACGGGTGGCGGCAATACGGGCGATGGATTCTACCGGACGGGGCGGGATATGCGGGCTGTCGGCAAACGGCAGTGCGGCCACCGCATTGATTTGCCGGTCGCGCAAGGGCAGGGCATCGGGGGCGCAAATATCGGGCGCGCCGCTGGCGGTGCCATCGACAAACCCCTGCACAAAGAACCGCTCGCGCCGGGCATCCAGAATCGACAGGCTGGGACCACGGGTGCCAAAGGCAAGGGCCTCCAGCATGGAAACGCCCACCGCCGGAATGTTCAGTGACAACGCCAGCCCCCGCGCCGAGGCAACACCGATCCGAACGCCGGTGAAATTCCCCGGACCGGTACAAACGCCGATCGCGTTCAGGTCGGGCCAGTCTTTGCCGGCCTCTGCCAGCAATTCCTCAAGCAGCGGAAACAGGCGTTCGACCTGCCCCTTGGCCATGTTTTCATGGCGGGCAGCCAGCACGGTATCACCGCCAAGCAAAAGGGCCGCGCAATGCGCGGCCGATGTATCAAACGCCAGTATGAGTGGATCAGAGACCAACAGGGCGTACCTCTGTTACCTCGGGGATATAGTGACGCAGCAGGTTTTCGATACCCATTTTCAGGGTAATGGTTGACGATGGACAGCCGGCACAGGCCCCCTGCATGTGCAGATAGACCACGCCGTTGTCAAAGCCGTGAAAGGTGATGTCGCCGCCATCCTGTGCCACAGCAGGGCGCACGCGGGTATCAAGCAAGTCTTTGATTTGCTCGACGATTTCGCTGTTTTCGCCTTCGTGTGCCATGTGGCCACCAGAGGTTTTATCCTCGCCCATGACGCTGTCGCCGGACTGGTAATGTTCCATGATCGCGCCGAGGATAGCCGGTTTGATGTGGTTCCAGTCGGTGTCGTCGGTTTTGGTGACGGTCACGAAATCAGGGCCGAAAAACACGCCGGTTACACCGGATACCCCGAAAATACGCGCGGCAAGCGGGGATTCCGCGCCGGCATCGGGGTTTGGGAAATCGGCTGTGCCGGCGGGTAAAACGGTTTCGCCCGGCAGGAATTTCAGCGTTGCGGGGTTCGGGGTCGATTCAGTCTGGATGAACATATAGGTGATCCTTTTAGTTGGGTATGGATATGCCGCCATTCCCCCGCCGTGTCAATACTTGGAACGATTCTAAAGAGTCGCAGTGATCTGGCGGAACACCTCGATATTGAGCCGGTTTACCGCGCCTTCGCCGTCTTTGAAACGGGTATCGGCGCTGTTGATCGCGATGACCACTTCGGCGCGGGTGTTGATATAAATATACTGGCCGTAAACGCCGATGGCATAGAATTCGCCGTCTTCCGCGTGGGGCGGCACCCACCATTGATAGCCATAGCGCAGATCCGCATCCGCTGTGCCGGCCAGTTCGGGCAAGGGCGGCGGGGCGCTGTGGGTAGTGGATTGCGCCACCCAGTCGGATGAAACGATCTGTTGGCCGTTGATCCGGCCCCCCTGTGCAAACAGCAACCCGATACGGGCATAATCGCGGGTGGTCATGTTTAAACCGCCCAGAACAAAGGGTTCGTTCAGGCTATCGGTGAGGAAATAGGGGGCTTTTTCCAGCCCCAGCGGATCAAAGATCAATTCGCGCATCAGGTCGGCGGTGCCTTTGCCGGACACCGCGCGGGCCACCATGCCCAGCACATGCGTATCGATTGATACATAATGGGTGTACTGGCCGGGGGTGTATTCCTGTTCTTTCATGTCGGCGGCGAATTGATCCATAGAGCCGCCCACCGCCAGCACCCGCCCCATGCGGTTGATGTCGGAATGGTAGTCCAGATAATCCTCGTTGAATTTCACCCCGCTGGCCATGTTCAGCACATTGCGCAGGGTGGCGTTGGCATAGGCGGAATCGGCCAGCATCGGCACGATATCCCCGATGCGGGTGGCCAGATGCGGCAGCTTGCCCTGATCGTTCAGCACGCCCAGCGTGGCGGACAGGATGCTTTTGCACATGGACCATGAAATCCGCAGATCATCGGGACCGGTGCCGTTCAGGTATTCTTCATGCACGATTTGGCCGGATTTCAGCACCACCATGGCACAAACCGCGCGGTCCTGTTGCCATTGGGACAGGCTGAAATCGCGGCCCGCGTGATGGAACTGTTGCGGGATCATTTGCGGCGCGATTGGAAGCGGGGCCGGATGGCCGGTATCCACGGGAATATCCGTGTGAAAAAACAGGTCGTGCATGTGGGTGAAATTATGCACGATCCTGTCTTCGTCAAACATGCTGTCCACCGCCATCAGGCGTTTTATGCCGGCCAGATTGCGGCTCAACACCAGCCCGCCCAGAATGCGGGCCTTGTCGCTCAGTTCGTTGAAATCCATGTGCCATCCCTTTTTGCCG
>CAMZLM010000191.1 GCA_947311485.1 uncultured Paracoccaceae bacterium | reverse complement strand
TTATATATCAAGTCTAAAAAATAACGCTTCTTATTTTCAATCTGCAATACGATCTCATTGGGCTGTTGAAAACAAACTACATTGGACACTTGACGTTGGTTTTTCAGAAGATGCATCAAGAAAAAGAGCAGCATCCCAAAACAATGGCCAGACTTTCGAACACAAGTCACAGATAATTTCCGCATCATATCAGACCAAAACCTTCGGGTTTTGCAGTGAACCGAGTATACATTCAAAACCGCCTGCCACGTACAAAAAAGGCCCCGCAAATCTGCGGGGCCTTTAAATTCAATCCGGTTGAAATCAACCTTGGATTTCTTCGCCGGTTTCCTGATCGACAGCTTTCATTGACAGGCGAACCTTGCCACGGTCATCAAAGCCCATCAGCTTGACCTTGACGGTCTGGCCTTCGGAAACAACGTCCTTGGGGTGACCCACACGTTCAGCCGCCATTTGGGACACATGCACCAGACCATCGCGTTTGCCAAAGAAGTTCACGAATGCGCCAAAGTCCATCACCTTTACAACTTTGCCGTTGTAGATGGTGCCGACTTCTGGCTCCGCCGCGATTTCCATGATCATGGCGCGGGCTTTTTCGATCTGCTCGCCGTTGGAAGACGCGATTTTGATGGTGCCGTCGTCGTTGATGTCGACCTTGGCACCAGATACTTCGACGATTTCACGGATCACTTTACCACCGGACCCGATCACTTCGCGGATTTTTTCCGGGTTGATCTGGATGGTTTCAATGCGCGGTGCGTGCTCGGAGAACGAACCCGCCTCGGTCAGGGCATTGGACATTTCACCGAGGATGTGCAGACGCCCGTCCTTGGCCTGTGCCAGTGCTTTTTCCATGATCTCGGTGGTGATACCGGCGACCTTGATGTCCATCTGCAAAGAGGTGATGCCTTTTTCGGTACCAGCCACTTTGAAGTCCATGTCGCCGAGGTGATCCTCGTCGCCCAGAATATCGGTCAGAACCGCATATTTGCCGTCGTCTTCCAGAATCAGGCCCATGGCCACACCGGCAACAGGTGCCAGCAGTGGAACGCCTGCGTCCATCATTGACAAGGAACCACCACAAACCGACGCCATAGAGGAGGAGCCGTTGGATTCGGTGATCTCGGATACCATACGGATGGTGTAGGGGAAGTCGGTCGCCGCCGGCAGCACCGCTTGCAGCGCACGCCATGCCAGTTTGCCGTGACCGATTTCACGACGGCCCGGACCAAAGTTGCGCCCGCATTCACCAACCGAATAGGGAGGGAAGTTGTAGTGCAACAGGAAGTTGGAGCGATACGTGCCTTGCAGCGCGTCGATCATCTGCTCGTCGTCGCCCGTGCCCAGCGTGGTAATCGCCAGCGCCTGGGTTTCGCCACGGGTAAACAGGGCGGAACCATGGGTACGTGGCAGCAGGCCGGTTTCCGAAACAATCGGACGAACGGTGGACAAGTCGCGCCCGTCGATGCGTTTGCCAGTATTGACGATATCGCCACGGACAACTTTGCTTTCCAGCTTTTTCAGGGCTGTGGACAGGTTTGCATCTTCCAGCTCTTCTTCGGACAGCGCCGCCTTGATTTCCTCGCGCGCCGCAGAAATCGCGGTGGTGCGTTCCTGTTTGTCGGTATGGGCATAGGCCGCGCGAATTTTGTCTTCGCCCAGTTCGGTAACTTTGGCCAGCAGCGCGGAATAATCCGGTGCCTGAAAGTCATAAGGCTCTTTGGCGGCGGCTTCGGCCATGTCGATAATCAGGTCGATCACCGGCTGGATGTTTTCATGGGCAAAGTTCACAGCGCCCAGCATTTCGGCTTCGGACAGCTCGTATGCTTCGGATTCAACCATCATCACCGCGTCTTTGGTACCGGCCACAACCAGATCAAGACGTTGTTCAGGGTTATTGCGCAGTTCGTGCATGTCGTCCACAGACGGGTTCAACACATATTCACCGTCAACATAGCCAACACGACAGTTGGCAATCGGCCCCATGAAAGGCGCGCCCGACAGTGTCAACGCCGCAGAAGCCGCGATCATTGCAACCATATCCGGATCGTTTTCCAGATCGTGGGACAGAACCGTCAGGGTGACCTGTGTTTCATGTTTGAAACCGGGCACAAACAACGGACGGATCGGACGGTCGATCAAACGCGCGGTCAGGGTTTCTTTCTCGGTGGGGCGGGCCTCACGCTTGAAAAAACCACCGGGGATTTTACCCGCAGCGTAATATTTTTCCTGATAATTCACAGTCAGCGGGAAGAAATCCATCCCCGGCTTTTCTTTTTTGGCAAATACCACGGCGGCCAGAACCGACGTTTCGCCATACGTGGCGATCACGGTAGCATCGGCTTGGCGCGCGATTTTACCTGTTTCAAGGGTCAGCGTGTCGCCACCCCATTCGATTGATTTTTTGACTACGTCAAACATGTATCATCCTATCAAACGGCCCCCGTCCCCATGACGCGGTACCGAAACAACCCGCCAATGCGGGGATCCTGTTTCATATCATATCCGGCGGGCGCTATAGGATCAGCTAGGCCAGCCAACGGACAGTGCCGGTTTTCAGGGGTACCGGCAGCCCCATGTAAAAACGCGCCCCCATGCGGAGGCGCGTTTTAAAACCTTAGCGGCGAATGCCGAGGCGGGAAATCAGGGATTTGTACCGCTCAACGTCTTTGGCTTTGGTGTAGTCCAGCAGTTTGCGACGCAGAGCAACCATGTGCAAAAGACCACGACGGGAATGGTTATCCTTCTTGTGGGTTTTGAAATGCTCGGTCAGCGTCTTGATGCGGGATGTCAGAATGGCAACCTGTACTTCGGGTGAGCCAGTGTCACCTTCTTTGGTTGCGAATTCCTTGATCAGGCGTGCTTTTTCTTCTGGTGTAATCGACATCGGGGTCTCCTTTATGGATAAAGTGAATGGCGCAAACCGGGATGTCGTCCAGCAAGGCCCATGGAGTATCCACAACTTTTGAGTCGCAGATGGCGCTCCTTAGGCGAATTTGGCGCAAATTGGAAGCCCAAAACCAACAAAACAAGGAAAATCGCCAGTTAACCATTGCACAACTCTATGCTGGCTATTTAGGGAAATAGTAATACTCTGATCGGATTGTAGTCTGTAATATGGCGCAAAGGGATCGGGGGCGACCCGCGTTATCAGCTCATTGGGGTGCGGAATGCTTGAAATACTGATAATAACCATGCTCGGATTTGCCGGCGGTGCCTTTTTGGGCATGGGCGATGACGGCGGCGATGACGGACAGATCACCGATTCCGATACCGACGCAGCGGACGAATCCGACGCACAGGAAGCTCTCTATGCCGAGGGCGACGGCAACATGCTCGAGGATTTACCCACCACCGAAGCCGGCAATGGCGACGATATTATGAACGGCAGCGATGCTGACGATGTCCTCCACGGGCAGTACGGGGCAGATGTGCTTAATGGCGGCGCGGGCAATGATGCCCTTTATGGCGATCAGGACAACGATACGCTGGACAGCGGCACCGGGAATGACACGCTATACGGGGGCAACGACGACGATCTATTGTATGGCGGGGACGGGGACGATTCACTGTTTGGCGACGAAGGAAACGACTTCCTGTTTGGCGGCGAAGGCAACAACCTGCTGCACGGTGGAGCCGGACGGGATGATATCACGGGCGGGAATGGAGACGATCGCATCAGTGGCGGCGAAGGCAACGACACCCTGCGCGCCGGTGAAGGCGATGATGTGATCTTTGGCAACGAAGGTGACGACGAAATTTATGGCAGCTATGAATTCGGCAGTTCCACCGAAATTTATGGCGGTACGGGCGATGACACCATCACCGATTCAAGCGGAGATTCCGATATCTACGGCGGGGACGGCGACGACACCATTCGCACCGGCCACGGCGCAAATCAGGTCCACGGCGGCCTTGGGGACGACACCATCATTGACGGGCGCGACACCGACATCATCTATGGCGGCGAAGGCGCAGATGAAATCACCGTCACCGGCTCTGCCACCGAAGGCGAAATCGACCACGCCTACGGCGGCAATGGCGACGACCTGATCCACCAACGCGGCCTGGCCGAAACCTATGGTGGCGAAGGGGCCGATCACTTTACCACTTATGTCAACACATGGGTCAAAGACGCCTCCACCATCATGGATTTCACCCCCGGCGAAGACACGCTTGAAATTAAACTCGAAGGTCACGACTACAAGGAACTCGACGATTTTGACGTTCAGGTACAAGATTTCGAAGACGGGACCGGCGCTTCAGTCATCGTCGATGGCGTGGAAATCATCAAGGTCGTCGGCGGCCAAGGCATGACCGTGAACGACCTGCAATTGAACGTGGTCTGGACCAGCGGCTGATTTCTCTTGCCAGCGGCAAATTTGCGGCGCAAAAAATACCCTGAAACACAGGGGAAATCACATGACCAACCTTACAGGTAAATCTGTGACCTTGTTGCACAGATCAGCGGCCAAGTGCTAACAATCGCTTTTGCCATGATCACGGATACGCTTCATGCCGCGCAAATTCAATGCCAGCCGTCGCCACAAGTTCGCGAAGAAGCGATATCGGGTGGCGAACTGGGCTGAGTTATAACGAATGCCTGCGCAATCGCGGAGACTTGACGATCTGGATCACAGACGATGTGCTAACTGTGGAGACTCAACAGGTTGTGAACCGCCCCGGGGTTACTGGAGGGTAAAACGCTCACAGGATGGACCCTATGACACAGAGAAAATATACCCCGAGTTACACGGCTGAATTCCGCGAAAACCGCAGTAACCATTCCAGTGATAATGCGGCTTCTCAGAGTGGAGCCGAATGAACAACCTGTTGAGAGATTACAGTTAACCCCGATTCTGGATAAGGGGTTGTTGAGGGGGATTCACGAACCGACACTTCTGTGATTCAAGATCGTATCACTTACAACAC
>CAMZLM010000190.1 GCA_947311485.1 uncultured Paracoccaceae bacterium | reverse complement strand
TCGTCCAGTGTCGATACAAGGGTTTGAAACGAGGTTGCTTTTTCCAAGATGCTCTCCTCCAGATTGATCTTCTGGAAGAAGTTGAATCAGACAATACTCACCTCTGCAAACCCAATGTGCTATTCATGCGATCCCCCTGATTCCCTGAACTGGAAACGGCTGACCGTATTCCGCCATCCGTATTGGCGTACGACGAACTTCGCGGGTTTGAGGCACGGATTCTAAATGCGTCATAACACCTTGATGCGCTGATCTACCTTTAAGGATCTTGTGCTCTAAATTGTAAAAAATAACGCGTTGAAATCATGGATTTCAACGCGTTATTTTTTTGAGGTATTTCTGACGTGGCGTAAGCGGTTTTAGTTGAGCAGCTTCATCAAAGTAAACACTCCGCGCATTTCACCTTCTTTAAAGTTACGGGCCTTGTCTGCTGGGTACAGTTCGGTGATGCGGGTGGCGATGGCTTCGGAGACTTCGGCCCCGCCATGACAAGCGAGGCATTGCTTGCCGGTTGGGATGGCTTTGATCATGCGGAACACCTTTTTGCCGTCTTGCTCGACGATTTCGGCTTTGGCCATGGTTTTTGCCGGTTCACCGTTTTCCTGCCGCGCGAGGAATTCCTCGATTGCGGCGGCGGTATAGGCGTCCGGTGCATTGGCCGGATTGCGGAGCTTGTGGCTCGAACGGGAAATTGTCCAGCCGCTATCCATATTTATCTGTTTGGTGATTTCCGGCGCACGTTCGTTACAAACCTGAAGCGCGTGGGGTGCACCTTCTGCTTTTACGGCGGCTTTGAGTTCCTTTTTCAGGGTGCCGCCCAGCTGCATGATAACCTGCTTGCCTTCGGCCTTGAGCGCGCTGATATCCTGCGCTTGTGCGGAGACTGTCCCGATCAGGACGGCGAGGGAGGTTGTGATCAAGAATTTGGTCATTGGTGGCTTGCCTTTCATAGATTGCAAAGTTGGAATGTGTCTTATGGTAATTTATCCTGTTTACAAGTGATAAATCAGGGCTTGGTCAATATGCGCGGCTTGTTGCGTGCTGTGCACACAATTCGATCCGTTCCCCGATGCTACTGGCCGGTTGAAACAACATGCTGGCAACAGCATTTTCGTACAATCGGGGTGGAATTGTCCCGCCGGTATGCGCTGGAAGTTGAATGCTGGTTGACAATGGACCATCCGGTTTTGACGGCGACCGCGAGGCCAAAAAGGAGCGAAACGTAAGGGGAAATGTGAAACCGGTATTTTGGAGCAAACTACTTTGTATGTGGTCTTTAGTAGCCTTCATATTTTAGAGGCAAGGCAGGGTGCTAAGCGGGCAAATTTCAATTCGCTTTCTATCGCAAAATCCGCCAAATAGGCCCCTAATTGCGTTTTTTTATGGCCTGCAACACTGTTTGAAATCCGAATGCGTTTGATTTTGACGATATAATATCTGGGCAAGTGCGAATTGACCGATAGGAAATATTCTTCAATTATAGGAATAATATTTTTGAGGATTCATAAAAGATGCCGCAATGTAATGATGGAGTTTGGAAGTCAGGCAAGGGGCGTGGGCGTGTAACGCCTAAAGGGCGTCAGATTGATGATCTATGTCAGAGCCAAATACGTGATCTGCTCTCCAAGGCCAGTCTTGCCCGTGATGCCTTGATCGAGAACTTCCACCTTATTCAAGATGAGTATGGGTATATTTCAGCCGGCCATTTACGCGCCTTGGCCGAAGAAATGCGGTTAAGCATGGCTGAAGTGTACGAGGTTGCATCTTTTTACGCGCATTTTGATGTTATTCGCGAAAATCAAACTCCGCCGCCTGCATTGACGATACGTGTGTGTGATGGCCTTTCTTGCGAAATGGCTGGGGCCAATCAATTAAGAAATGCGCTCGAAGATGGTTTGGACATTTCGCAAATCCGTGTTTTGCGGGCACCTTGTATGGGGCGATGCGATACGGCACCGGTTCTTGAGTTGGGGCACAACCATATTGACTTTGCCACCATAGAAAAGACGCAGGCGGCAATTGCTTCGGGCGACATCCATGCGCATATTCCTGAATACATCGGGTATGCAGATTATCTTCGGGACGGTGGATATCAGACGCTTAAAGATTTGCGGTTAGACGGGAATTGGCAAGAAACCCAGGCAATGTTGTTGGATGCGGGCTTGCGGGGGTTGGGCGGGGCTGGTTTCCCGTCTGGTCAAAAATGGGGATTTGTGCGTGGCAATTCTGGCCCTCGTTATCTTGCTGTGAATGGTGACGAGGGCGAGCCTGGCACATTTAAAGACCGATATTACCTTGAACGTACTCCGCATCTGTTTCTCGAGGGAATGTTGATTGCTGCATGGGCTGTTGAGGCGGAGACTTGCTATATCTATTTGCGGGATGAATATCCGGCAGCCCGGGAAATATTGCGCCGTGAAATCAAATGCCTCGAGGATGCAGGTATCGTGCCTGCGGGCTATATTGATCTGCGACGTGGAGCGGGTGCGTATATTTGCGGCGAAGAAAGCGCGATGATCGAAAGCATCGAAGGCAAACGCGGGTTGCCGCGGCACCGGCCTCCGTTTGTGGCGCAGGTCGGCTTGTTTGGGCGGCCAACATTGGTTCACAACATTGAAACATTGTTATGGGTGGCCCGCATTTGTCGTGAAGGGCCTGAAATACTGAACGGTATTGAGCGAAACGGTCGAAAAGGTTTGCGCAGCTACTCGGTGTCAGGTCGCGTGAAAACGCCGGGAGTGCATTTATTGCCCGCCGGATCGACAATTACCGACGTGATTGCCGCAGCGGGTGGTATGTTGGATGGGCACGTCTTCAAAGCATACCAGCCCGGCGGGCCAAGTTCTGGCCTTTTGCCGGCATCAATTCACGATGTGCCGCTGGATTTTGACACATTACAGCCCTTGGGGAGCTTCATTGGCTCGGCAGCTGTCGTCGTTTTGTCGGATAAGGATAGCGCGCGAGGCGCGGCACTAAACATGCTGCGTTTCTTTGAAGACGAAAGCTGTGGTCAATGTACGCCCTGTCGCGTTGGCTGTGAAAAAGCCGTGAAATTAATGCAGGCGGACAAGTGGGACAGGCCTTTGCTGGAAGAATTGTGCCGGACAATGGAAGATGCAAGCATTTGCGGTCTGGGGCAGGCGGCACCTAACCCCATTCGAATGACGATTAAACACTTTTCGGATGAGGTTTAAGCAATGCCCAAATTGATCAGCTTTATTCTTGATGGCAAGAAAACCAATGCCAAAGCGGGCCAGACCATTTGGGAGGTTGCCAATGGCGAGGGCCTGATAATCCCCCATTTATGCCATAAGCCGGCAGTCGGTTATCGCCCGGATGGGAATTGTCGCGCCTGCATGGTTGAAATTGAGGGAGAGCGCACCTTGATCGCCTCCTGCATCCGTGAACCTGTTGAAGGGATGGTGGTAACCACCAATTCCGCACGGGCGAAAGGTGCCCGCAAAATGGTGATTGAAATGCTTTCCGCCGATGTACCTGCACGCGAGACCTCACCGGATAAATCCGCACATTTCTGGGAAATGGCCGAGCTGAGCGATGTTACCGGGAGTCGTTTCCCGAAAGTTGAAAAAGATCGCATTCCCGAACTGGATAATAGCCATATTGCGATGAATGTTAATTTGGATGCGTGCATCTCTTGCGGGTTATGCGTGCGCGCATGTCGTGAAGTACAGGTGAATGACGTTATTGGCATGGCAGGCCGTGGTCAGGGCGCCTATCCGGTTTTCGATTTTGATGATCCAATGGGGGATAGTACATGCGTGGCTTGTGGTGAATGCGTGCAGGCCTGTCCAACCGGCGCTTTGATGCCGGCAAGTGTGGTTGATATCGCCAGCCAAATTGGCGACAGCGCGGATTTTGAGAGCGAAACTGAAACGGTCTGTCCGTTTTGTGGGGTGGGATGCAAGGTTTCACTGAAGGTCAAGGATGGCAAAGTAAAGTATGTTGAAGGGTTGAACGGCCCCGCCAATGAAGGGCGTTTGTGTGTAAAGGGCCGCTTTGGTTTTGACTATATTCACCATCAACATCGGCTTACCAAACCTTTGATCCGGCGTGCTGATGCGCCGGCAAAAGGGCTGAATGTAGACCCCGGGAATATACTAACGCATTTCCGCGAAGCCAGCTGGGAAGAGGCGATGGCTTTTGCCGCAGATGGGCTTGCCCAATTGCGTAAACAACATGGGGGCGCGTCGGTTGCCGGATTTGGCAGCGCTAAATGCACGAATGAGGAAGCCTATCTTTTTCAAAAATTGATCCGGCAGGGCTTTGGTCATAACAATGTCGATCACTGCACCCGTCTTTGTCATGCTTCATCGGTAACCGCATTGATTGAAAATGTTGGCTCCGGCGCTGTAACCGCGACATTCAACGAGATTGAAAATGCAGATGTGGCAATTGTGATCGGGGCCAATCCGACGGAAAACCACCCTGTCGCGGCCACGTATTTCAAACAATTTGCAAAACGTGGCGGTAAGTTGATTGTCATTGATCCGCGCGCACAAGCCCTTAAGCGGCACGCAAGTCATATGCTCCAATTTCGCCCGGGTTCGGATGTTAGCCTGCTGAATGCGATAATGCATGTCATCGTGGATGAGCAATTATATGACCTGAATTATATCGAATCCCACACAGAAAACTGGGAGGCCGAAAAGGCTCACTTGGCAGAATTTTCGCCCGAAGCAATGGCCCCGATTTGTGGGATCGAACCCAATGTGATCCGAGATGTCGCGCGTGTTTTTGCCGGTGCCAAAGCGGCCATGATTTTCTGGGGTATGGGGGTCAGCCAGCATATTCATGGTACAGATAATTCACGCTGTTTGATCAGTTTGGCGTTGATGACTGGAAATGTCGGTCGATCCGGTACGGGCCTGCACCCTCTGCGGGGCCAGAACAATGTACAAGGTGCTTCGGATGCGGGATTGGTGCCAATGTTTGTGCCCGATTATCAATCCGTCGAAGATCCAAAGGTTCGCGACAGTATTTTCGGCGTTTGGGGCGCGGCAACGCATTGGCACCATGGCTGGTCTGACAAACGCGGCCTGACCGTGACTGAAATTGTCGATCATGCCTATGCAGGAAACATTAAGGGCATGTATATTCAAGGCGAAAATCCAGCGATGTCCGACCCTGATGTTGAACATGCGCGGGATGCTTTCGCCAAGCTAGATCACCTGGTGGTTCAAGATATTTTCCTGACAGAAACGGCCTGTTTCGCAGATGTGATTTTACCGGCCTCCACGCTTTATGAGAAAAATGGCACGGTGAGCAACACCAACAGGCAAGTGCAAAGGGTACGCCCGGCTGTACGTCCTCCGGGGGAGGCCCGCGAGGATTGGGCCATTACCGTCGATCTGGCGCAGCGCTTGGGGTTGGATTGGGCATACAGCGATGTTTCCGAGGTTTTTGCCGAAATGAAACAGGTAATGGGGTCTTTGAATAATATCAGTTGGGAACGCCTAGAGTCAGAAACCGCAACCTATCCGTCATTATCCCCCACCGATCCAGGCCAAGCGGTGGTCTTTGGTGACGGGTTTCCGCGTGCAGGGGGCAGGGCCAAATTCACGCCTGCCTCGGTGATTGCGCCCGACGAAATACCGGATGCGGAATATCCGAT
>CAMZLM010000189.1 GCA_947311485.1 uncultured Paracoccaceae bacterium | reverse complement strand
TTTTGCACTGGCCATCACCAATTTCGGCGCAAGGCTGTTATCCTTGGCAAAGGGCATCACCAACACGGACTCAGCCGACGGCACGGCGACCTCCCCCGCGAGCCCTTCAAGCACCAAAGGGCGCGGTGCGGTGCCGGTTGGCAAATCCAGCAGCACCACAAATGCCCCGTTTGCATCCGCCTGAACGGATTGCAGTGTTTCTTCGCCGAAACGAATACGTACAGTGGCACCCGGTGCAGCCGTGCCCGCAACAACGGCCCCGCCCTGCGCATCCACCCGTACCAGATCAAGCACGGGACGCACCGGCGTATCAACCACATCAGGAGCAGCGGCGACCTTCACCGGCACATCGACCGGCGCAACAGCAGGCGTTTTTGCCACGGGCTCCGCCACCACAACGGACGTTTGCACCGGTTCCGGATCGGTCATAGCCGTCTGCGCCTGTACCGGAACGGCTGTATCAGGCTGTGGCGTTGCAACGATTTTCTCAGGAGTGTCGGTATTTAGATCCGTCCTCACAGGCGCAACCGGCGTTTGGTTGGCCAACCTGGATTGGCCAGCCAGACCCTTTTCGATTTTGGTCTCCTCGGCGGGCACAGTTTCTTTTGCCGCGACAGGTGTCGCCTTGTTTTTTTCCACTGCGGATTTGGCCGTTTTGGCAGGATTGGATACCACCGGTTCTATGGCCAACAAGGGTTGTTCGGCCTGAACTCCCGGCTCCGGCTCTGTATTTTTCCAGATCACCACTGCCGCGATCAACGCCACAGTTACCATGCCAGTAACAGTCGCCAGCCCCCGCCCAGATGTCAGCCAAATAGCCATAAGCAGCTTTCATTTCCTATGCGCAACACTAGACAGCTAATTGTCTCTCGCTGCGCTTTCTTTTGCGTGATACACGTTATTTCATAAAATTGCAAAACACCAATCACAAAGGATAAAATACTGTGACAAACCTTCACGAAACCCGATCTGTTTGTGTATTTTGCGGCTCCCGCTTTGGCTGCGATCCGGCCTATCGCACCGCTGCAAATCAATTGGGGAAATCCTTGGCCGACAAAGGGCTTCGGCTGGTATACGGGGCCGGAGATGTAGGGTTGATGGGCGAAGTTGCCAATGCCACGCAAGCCGCAGGCGGCGAAACCTTTGGCGTCATTCCGGTACATTTGATGGACATGGAGGTCGGCAAACGCGATTTGTCCAGTTTTGTGATTACCGAAAACATGCATGAACGCAAAAAGGTGATGTTCATGAATGCGGATATCATTGTTACCCTGCCCGGCGGAGCCGGATCACTGGATGAATTCTTCGAGGTGCTGACCTGGAAACAACTGGGTCTGCACGACAAGCCGGTCTACCTGTTGAATATCAACGGCTATTGGGATCCATTGCTGGTATTGATCCGGCATCAGGTGGCACAGGGGTTTGCTGATGAGAGCATGCTTTCCCTGTTCAAAAACGTGGATACCGTGGGCCATTTTATGGCCGAAATCACGGATTAAGCTATAAAAACAAGGTAAATTAAATATTCATGTTCACGAATGTCTACTTGACCCAAATCAAGGAAATGCTAGGTGGTTTAACCTATTGAAACCCGAAACATAGAACGCAAAAGAGAACCGTTATGGATATTGTCCCCCTTCTGGACGCGATCGGAGAACCGCAAACAGCTGCGCTTGGCGGATTGCTGGTGGGTATGGTCTTTGGCATCGCGGCGCAACGATCCAGTTTTTGTTTGCGCGCCGCCACGGTTGAATTTGCCCGTGGTATACTCGGGGGCAAGGTGTCCGTCTGGCTCTTGACCTTTTCCACCGCTCTGATCTGGACGCAGGCCGCCGAACTGGCCGGTTATATCGAAACCTCGGATGCCCGTATTCTGGCCGTCCCCGGGTCCTATTCCGGCGCGATTATCGGCGGGCTGATGTTTGGCGTCGGCATGGTCTTGTCCCGAGGGTGTTCGGGGCGATTGCTGGTACTGGCCGCAACCGGTAACCTGCGATCGGTGATGTCGGGCCTGATTTTTGCCGTGGTCGCGCAAATGTCATTGCATGGATACCTTGCACCACTCCGAAACAAGCTCGCGGCGATCTGGGTTACACCGGACGGATCCAACGTACAGTTTCTGGATGCCCTTGGCCTGCCGGATGCCACAGGCCTGATCATCGGCGTGATCAGCGCCATGGTTGCCCTTTATATCAGCTGGCGAAACCGCGTTTCCTGGCACACGCTGTTTATGGCCTCGGGCGTCGGGTTTTCGGTTGCTCTGGGCTGGTTTGTCACCAGCACCCTTGCCGCCGCCAGCTTTGAACCTGTGGCCATGGTCAGCGCGACATTTACCGGCCCTTCGGCGAATACCCTGATGTATTTCCTGTCTCCGAATCCGGCTTTGAACTTTGATATCGGTCTGGTTCCGGGCGCGTTTCTCGGGGCCTTCCTTGCGGCGGCTTTCTCGGGTCAATTAAAAATGCAAGGCTTTGACGGGCCGCGCACCATGCGCCGGTCGATGATCGGGGCCGCATTCATGGGCTTTGGCGGCATGTTGGCCGGCGGCTGTGCCATTGGCAACGGCGTTACCGGCGCGTCTGTATTTGCGATTACCGCGTGGCTGGCCCTGCTCTGCATGTGGATCGGCGCAGCCATTGCCGATCTGGTGGTGGATCAATGGGGCTGGGTTTGTTCATCGAATGAACCGGCGCATTGCTGACAACGTGACAAATACCCCATAAAAAAACCCGCCATAACCGGCGGGTTTTTCGTTTTTGGATGTCGGAACGCCTAGGCGTTGGACAGACGCTCTGCCACGTTTTCCCAGTTCACCAGATTGTCGAGAAAGTTCGACAGGTAAACCGGACGTTTGTTGCGGAAATCGATGTAATAGGAGTGTTCCCAAACATCGCAGCCCAGCAACGCCGTCTGGCCAAAGCACAGCGGGTTGACGCCGTTTTCGGTTTTGGTCACCTTCAGCGCCCCGTCCTTGTCAACCACCAGCCAGCACCAACCGGAGCCGAACTGACCGGCACCCGCCGCACCGAATTCGGTTTTGAAGGCGTCAACGGAACCAAAAGCATCCACAATGCGGGATTCCAGTTCGGACGGCATTGCGCGCCCGTTTGGCCCCATCATTTCCCAGAACTGGCTGTGGCTCCAGTGTTGAGAGATGTTGTTGAAAATGCCGTTCTGGGCAACTGCATTGGCGTCATAAGTGCCGACAATGATTTCCTCGGCGGATTTACCGGCCCACTCGGTGCCTTCGATCAGCTTGTTGCCATTCACAACATAGGCGTTGTGGTGCAGGTCATGGTGGTATTCCATGGTTTCGGCAGACATGCCGCCAGCCGCCAAAGCATCGTGCGCATAGGGAAGATCAGGTAGTTCAAAAGCCATGTGTAAGCCCCTCTGTTAAACTTTCAGGGCACAAGGCCCTTTGGGTCTCTATATAATGGAATTTGGCGGGCTGCCTAGGGCCGAAATGTCTCGGGCTATTTGGTTTTCTATTTTACCGGGGCGCATTTCCCGCGCGTAGATTCATCATTACCATACCCACGGGGTTTAACATACATTACAATCATTCGTTTGGTCCGCAGGAAAGTCGCCCGCATGTCCAAAAAAACATAACCAGCTTGCCCCGCAGTGTCACGGCCACGTGCGCGCCCTGTTCGCCACTTAAACGTCAGGCGTTTATCGTTATTAACAATTTCCTTTGCCAAAACGGGTTTCTTGTCTCCCAATGCACGGGTAACGTTATCGGATGTGACAACTTTGCCTGCGGCGTCACTATCCGAAAACACAATCCATCGGGGAACCCAATTATGTTTACCCGCTTTATTAAGGTCGCATTTCCAGGTTGTCGCTTGCGCAGCCCCGCCCAGGCCGGAAACCAATAGGCCAACCAATACGATTTTTATAAACCTGTTTTGCACGATCTTCCCTCCGATTATTATTTAGGGTTGATAAACCCCATCCTCCTCCAGTTCAACAACAAACCACCCCAAATAGAAAACGGGGCCGCAAGGCAGCCCCGTTTCAATGCATTATTCCGGCAGGATCAGGCGTCGATATTGGCGTATTGCCCGCCGCCTTTGTTCGCCTCTTTGGACCAGTCCCGTTTCACACCCAGCCGCAGCAGAATGGCCGACGCGACGAATACGGACGAATATGTCCCCACGACCACGCCCCAAATCATCGCAAAGACAAAGCCGTGGATCACATCACCGCCCAACAGGAACAGCGAAATCAGCGCGATCAGGGTGGTAACAGAGGTCATCACCGTACGCGACAGGGTTTCGTTGATCGACAGGTTCAACAGGTCTTTCAGGCCCATCTTCTTATACTTGCGCAGGTTTTCACGCACCCGGTCAAACACCACCACGGTATCATTCAAAGAGTACCCCACAATCGTCAGCAAGGCCGCGATGATTGCCAGATCAAATTTGATCTGAAGCACCGAAAACACCCCGATGGTCAATGTCACGTCATGCACCAGCGCCGCAACCGCCCCGACCGAGAACTGCCATTCAAACCGCAGCCAGATGTAAAACAACACCGCCCCGATAGATAACAGCACCGCAATGACGGCGGTCTGGATCAATTCGCCGGAAACCTTGGGTCCGACGCTATCAATCTGGGGAAAGGTCATGGTTGGGTCCACTGTCACCAGCGCGTCCTTGATCTTGCCGATTACCTCGTTCGTCACAGATTCCGCGCCCTCCTGGGCCTGAATGCGGATCTGGGCCACGTGGGATTCAATCCCCTGTAATTGTTCGGCCGGATCGACCACCTTGGTGATGGTCACATCGCCCAGATTAAGCGACTGTAACGCCGCGCGGTATCCGGCGATATTTACCGCGACTTCGCTATCGGTACGGATGGTTGTACCACCGCGAAAATCAATCCCGTAGTTTAGACCGAACATGAAAAAGGCAATCACCGCAGCAACCATCGCCAACGCAGATACCCCGAGGGTAATCAGCGGAACCGAAAAGAAATCAATCTTTGTATCGGAAGGAACCATTTTTAAACGCATAATATCTGCTCCTTATACTTCGATTGTTTTGGGACGGCGGCGTTCCATCCAGGTGGAAATCAACAGCCGCGTTACCCAGATTGCGGTAAAGACCGAGGTCACAATACCAAAGCCCAGCGTGATGGCAAAACCACGTACCGGCCCCGACCCCATCACAAACAAGATCACCGCCGCAATCAGCGTGGTGATGTTGGCATCGATAATCGCCGAAAACGCCCGTTCATAGCCAAGCTCGATCGCGCGCGCCGGCCCTTTGGCGGATTTCAATTCCTCGCGGATGCGTTCAAACACCAGCACATTGGCATCCACCGCCATACCGATGGTCAACACAATACCGGCAATGCCGGGCAAGGTCAGCGTCGCGCCAATGGCCGACAGCAACCCAAAGATCATCGCCACGTTCAGGATCAGCGCAATATTGGCAAACAGACCAAACAGACCATAGCTGAGGATCATGAAAACCAGAACCGCAACAAAGGCAACAACGCTGGCGATACGGCCCGCATCAATGCTGTCCTGCCCCAACTCCGGCCCGATGGTCCGTTCTTCCAGATAGACAACCTTGGCTGGCAAAGCACCGGCCCGCAGCTGAATTGACAGCTTGGTTGTGGTCTCAATGGTAAAGTTACCGGTGATAATCCCCGACCCGCCCGGAATATGGCTGTTGATACGCGGGGCGGAGACCACCTCGTTATCCAGCACAATCGCGAACAGGGTACCGATGTTGTTGGCCGTAAATTCACCAAAAATGCGCCCGCCGGTCGGATTGAGCCGGAAGCTCACTGCCGGCGCATTGTTCTGGTCAAAGGTCGGCTGCGCATCAATCAGATGATCGCCGGTAATGACCGGTGTTTTTTCCAGAATATAATAGGTGTTCTTGTCCTGTTGATCCGGCAACAAAATCTGACGAGACCGCAAACGCGCGTTCTTGTCGCTGGTGCGGCCCACCACCACATGAAAGGTCAGCTTGGCGGTTTTGCCGATCAGATCCTTAAGTTCGGTCGCAGAGCCAATGCCCGGCACCTGAATAAGAATGCGGTCCTCGCCCTGACGCTGAATGGTCGGTTCACGGGTGCCGGCCTCGTCCACACGACGGCGGATGATTTCCAGCGATTGTTCCATGGTGCGCTTGTCGGTGGCGATTTTCTCGGCCTCCGACAGGGTAACAACCACATCGCTGCCCTCGGCCTTGACCTCGATGTCAAAGCTGCCAGCGCCTGCAAGAGTTGTCACCGGGCGGCGCAGATCGTTGATCTTGGCCACAGCCACGGCAATATTTTCCGGTTTGGATATCCGGATGCGCAACTCGCCGTCTTTGCCGTCCTGACGCCGGATGGTGCCGATCTGGTCGCGCGCCCCCTTGAGCGCATCGCGAATTTCGCCCCAGTATCCATCGATACGGGCGGCATAAACATCCTTGACCTGAACTTCGGCCAGCAAATGCGCGCCGCCGCGCAGATCAAGCCCCAGATTTACCAGCGATGACGGCAGGTAATCAGGCCACTGTGCGGCTTTTTCAATCAAATCGGGGGTTGCGGGCGCACCGGCCTCAAGCGCCGCTTTGGCGTCATTGGCCTGTTCGACCCGCGTATAGAATGCGTTTGGCATCGCAAGCAGGATGCCAAGCGCGCAAAGGCCCCAGATCAGGAGCTTTTTCCACATCGAAAACTGGAGCATTTTTATTTCCGTTACTTAAAGGACGTTAGCTTGTTGGCTCTGTCTTGTTGATCACATCCGCGATCGTTCCCTGACGCACCTTGACGCGCACGCCTTCGGCCAGGTCAACTTCGACAATGCCGTCATCCTTCACACGTGCCACCTTGCCAATCAAACCACCGGCAGTCACGACCTGATCGCCCTTGCGCAGGCTGTCCACCATGGCGCGGTGTTCTTTCATCTTTTTCTGCTGGGGGCGGATCATCAAAAAGTACATGATCGCAAAGATCAGGATCAGCGGGACAAAGCTGCCAAGGCCACCGGCAAGGCCACCACCGGCCGCCTGAGCATATGCTGGGCTTACAAACATAGAAATTTCCTCGAATTGTTATGGGCTCGCAGCCCTGTCATGGACCGCGCGACACTACCCAGCGAGATAGGTATTGGCAAGGCATTCGGCAAGGGAAAGATTGCACAAACACCGTAATTTCAGGGCGATGTATGGAAACCGCCCCCCCTAGAAGGGGGCAAATCGTGGATATTGCGCCAGTTGGCGTTTACAATCGTGCCGTGACTTGTTGAGCGTCTCGTGATCCTGTCCGTCATCACGGGTAGGATCACGATGATGTTGAACGCCTGAACTTTGTGTCCCTGAATTGGGTAACCACGTTTTGTGGATCAGAATACTATCGCAAACGATAGCTAACCTTGGAGCCATCATCCCCGGCAAAGCTGACTTTGACCAACGCCCCATCGGCCCCGTACCAGACATCACGTGCCAGATCACCCGTAATCCGGTAATGGGTCGCCGAGACCTTGCCATGGCCCGTGGAAACCTTTTCAGCCCCGATTTTGCGCACGGAAATATTCATTTTCCGTCCGTCAATCGTATTCAGAACCTTACGTGCTTTGACAATGTCCATATTCCACAAGCTGGCCGGTATCAGGTTGCTAGCCCCGGTTTTAACACTGTGTGCTTCACCGTTGTCATTGGTTTTTGACGTCAGAGAGGCCAGCTTGCCCGCGCGCCATTGCTCCTTGCTGCTTTGCTTGAACTTATAGGCGACCATTCCGATAATCGGCAACTTTACCTTGACGTCCGTATTCAGATTGACCGACAGCTTGTTGCCCGATTTACGAAAGGTAATCGTGTAATCGCCGATATCCTTGCCTTTGCGGATCACATCAAACACCAATTTTCCATTCGCCGGCACAGAAGCCGCCAACGCGGGTCCAGTTGCAAGGACAACAGAGGCGAGGAGCGGGAAGATATATTTTTTCACAGGGTTTCCTTTCAAAAAGAGGCGGATCAAATAGATCCCATGCCGATAAAGAGTTCACGGTTCGCGTCGATAATGGCACGTCGGCCATGCATCACGCGGGTGTTGTCCAGAACGGCAATATCGCCATCCTGCCAGTTGATTTCATGCGTGCAGGTTTCCGCGAGCCCTGTCAGCATGGCAATTTCTTCTGCGGTGACATCGGAACCATCCGCCAATCGGTAGCGGGGAGGCTCGTAATTATGCGATGGGCCAAGCACGGCATTGGCAAAAGCATCGCAGCCGGAAAAACGTGATTTGCGGACCGGATCCAGCGTCAGATGATAGGTCATGGACCCGTCTTCGTGCATTTCGTAATCCTGCCCCGGGGTCACAGCCTTGAATTGCAGGATATGCTCTTGTGTGATCTGCTTCGGATCGGACAGGGCCGGATGTTCGTTAACCAGGTAACGTTTCCACAATTCTTCCGGCAGGCGTCGTGAAACAGTCATTTTCTGTGACCACCGTTGGCGCAAATCTGCAGGCATTGCCTCCAGCACTTCATGCCCGTCACAAATGGTGGTTTGCGAGCCTTCAAAAGCAGCCGTTCGAGCATAAAAAGCCACCAAATCCGGACAACGTGGCGTGTTACCATTTTCGATATGCAGCCCGATTGCGGCAAGACCCGCATCCACTTTCTGGGTATTTTCTTCGGAATAAGCGCGTGCCGGATCAAAGGTAATATGTTTGCACAATTTTCCGACCAGATCGGAAAATACCTGCATGTCAACGGAAAAACCGCGCAACACGGCCCAGCCATCATTCACCAG
>CAMZLM010000188.1 GCA_947311485.1 uncultured Paracoccaceae bacterium | reverse complement strand
GGATGTCTCGGGATTTAGAAAAAGGCGTGTGGAAGAACGGCAAGGGGCGTGGCCGCCATCAGCCCAAGGGGCGGCAGTATACAGATGCGGCATTGGCGGATGTGCGCAGCCTGCTCGGGGATCGGCCACGACGGCGTGATCTTTTGATTGAGCATTTGCACTTGCTGCAAGATCACTTTGGCCATCTTTCAGCGGCGCATCTGGTGGCCTTGTCGCACGAAATGCGGATTTCTCAGGCAGAAGTTTACGAAACTGCAAGCTTTTACGCGCATTTTGATATTGTCAAAGAGGGTGAGTCGCCTCCGCCGGCCCTGACCATTCGGGTCTGTGACTCGCTTTCGTGTGAAATGGCGGGGGCCAAGGCATTGAAACAGGCATTGGCAGACGGGTTTTCTGTCGATCAGGTGCGCGTGTTGCATGCGCCCTGTATGGGGCGCTGTGAAACCGCCCCTGTGGTGGAGGTTGGTCATAACCATTTGGGTCATGCCACTGTGGAAACGGTGGCAGCGGCGGTGACGGCAGGGGATACCCGCGCCACTTTGCCGTTGTATGAAGATCTTGATTCATATCGTGCGGAGGGTGGTTATGAAAAACTGACGATGCTGCGCGGTGGGGGCATGTCGGTTGCTGCTGTCGAGGATGTCTTGCTGCAATCCGGTCTACGCGGGTTGGGCGGGGCCGGTTTCCCGACCGGACGCAAGTGGTCCTTTGTGCGGGCCGAAACGGGACCGCGTTATCTGGCGGTGAACGGGGATGAGGGGGAACCCGGGACATTTAAGGACCGGATTTATCTGGAGACCCGACCGCATTTGATGTTGGAGGGCATGTTGATTGCGGCCTGGGCGATCGAGGCCGAAACCTGTTTTGTCTATATGCGGGATGAATACCCCGCTGTGCGTGACATATTGCGCCGCGAAATTAGCGCGCTTGAGAATGCCGGCATTGTGCCGGTCGGGTATATTAATCTGCGGCGCGGGGCAGGGGCCTATATTTGCGGTGAAGAATCTGCGATGATCGAGAGCATCGAGGGCAAGAAGGGTCTGCCCCGTCACCGTCCGCCCTTTGTGGCGCAAGTGGGGGTGTTCGGACAGCCAACGTTGGTGAATAACGTGGAAACCCTGCATTGGGTGGCGCGGGTGTTGCGCGAAGGGCCGGAAATCCTGTCCGGTGTCGCGCAAAACGGCCGTACCGGATTGCGCAGTTTTTCTGTGTCCGGGCGTGTGGCCAAGCCGGGCATGTACGTGTTGCCGGCGGGATCAACAATAGAGGATGTGATCGCGGCGGCGGGGGGCATGGCCGCGGGGCATGTGTTCAAGGCCTATCAGCCGGGGGGGCCATCCTCGGGGGTGTTGCCTGCGCATATCAATGACGTGCCATTGGATTTTGATTGTCTGCAACCGCTTGGTACCTTTATCGGATCGGCGGCGGTGGTGGTTTTGTCGGAGCAGGATAAAATGCGGGATGTTGCCCTGAACATGCTCCGGTTTTTTCGGAACGAGAGCTGCGGCCAATGTACACCGTGCCGGGTTGGTTGTGAAAAAGCTGTGCTTTTGATGCAGGAACAGGACTGGAATTCGGCCCTGCTGGAAGAACTGTGCGTCGCCATGGTCGATGCCTCTATTTGTGGGCTGGGGCAAGCGGCCCCAAACCCCATTCGCTCGGTGATCAAATATTTCGCGGAGGAACTGTGAGCAGCGTGCTTCTGTGGGGGGCTGCCGGACTTGCAACCCTATATCTGGCGGTGTTTTGCTATCGGGGGGTAAGCTGGCCCAAAACCGGCATCAAAACCGCAAGTGTTTTGTTGCTGGCGGGAAATGCCTTGTGGCTTGGCGGGTCAAACTGGCTGATTGGCGCGCTTGTTTTTTGTGCGCTTGGGGATTTCCTGTTGTCGCGCGAGGATGATCGCAGCTTTCTTGCCGGTGTCGGGGCCTTTGCCTTGGGACATCTGGGTTTTATTGTCCTGTTTCTGGGGCAACCGGACACGCAATTCACCCGCATATTACAGATGCCGCAGGTGCTGTTTACGGCCGGTTTCGTGATTTTGGCGGTCATTATGGTGCGGATTCTCTGGCCACGTGCGGGTGATTTGGTGCTGGCCGTGGTGGCCTATATTCCGATCATTTGCGGGATGGGGATCGCGGCACTTACATTGCCATTCGGGGCGCAATGGGGCTGGTTGCTGCCCGGTGCCCTGCTGTTTGTGCTGTCGGATTTCGTTTTGGCTATGGAAAGGTTTGTCTTGCCTGTGGAGGCTTCCTTGCGCCGGTTCACGCCCTTTGTTGTCTGGTTTACCTATTGGACAGCGCAATTCAGCCTGCTGAAAGCCTTAATTTGAGGCAAATTTTTATAGTATTGTTTCCTATATTATGGGCATTTTGCCCGTTTAACCCCGAAATGAGCTAATTTTAGAGACAATCCCCCTTTACTCTATGGCAAAATAAAGGCACCCTATAGTCTGTATCTTAGGGGGCTATGATGCGACATATCGTCGGAATATTTTTAAGCTGCGGCTTGCTGTTTTCAGCGCCGCAAATGAGTGAAGCAAAAACCATGCGGCAAGTCCGTGTGCCAGCGGAGTTTCCACCCGCGAGTTTCAAAGGCAAACAGTATGTGGATTCGCGCGGCTGCGTGTTTATTCGCGCGGGCTTTGGTGGTCAGGTTTCCTGGGTGCCAAGGGTCAATCGCCAACGCAAGGTTTATTGCTCAAAGAAAAATAAACCTTCTCTGAGCGCGTCTCAATTGGCGAGTATGGGGAAAAAACCGGTGATTGTTGATCCGGTGCCAAAAGCGAAGATCCAAAAACGTGTCGTGCGCAGGATGGTAACAAAACCCGCGCCCGTGGTTAAACCCGCCAAGCCGGTGCGTGTGGTACGTCGGCCTGTTTTTGTTGCACAAAAGCCGGTGAAGGTACAGAAACCGGTGACGATCGTGAAGAATGTGCCACGTCGTGTGGCAGTTAAACCGAAACCCGTGCGTAAAATTCGTGTGCGTCGCTATTTGAATTTGGCCATTCGCCGCACACCGCAGCGGGTACATCCGGGCGACTTGGTGCGCAGCCGTCGTTTGAACGCTGCCAAAGCCGCGAATGCATCGGTTTATTCCAACCCGCAGGGCGTAAGCTCTCGTCGCAAGAAAGCTGCAGTCCCCATTCGCACACGCGATGCTGTGTATGGGTTGCGCACGGTCGGAACGATTATTGATCCCGATGTAACCGCCGCCGGAGACGCCCAGATGGAGCAGATTTGGACAAATACGGTGCCACGCCGGTTGATCCTGCGCAAGGTGCGCGTGCGGAAGGTTTCGACATCTTCGTAAACCCGTTGGGGTAGGGTGATCCTGCCCCGTCACGGTCTGTTTTACTGGGGCTGCTCACCTGTTGGATATGCGGTTGCTGGCGTTACCAGTTGGAGCTTGTGCCATGAGCCGCAAAACCAAAAATATTCTGTTCATAATGTTCGATCAACTGCGGTTTGATTACCTGAGTTGTGCGGGCCATAAAACCCTACATACGCCACACATGGATCGGCTGGCAGCGCGGGGGGTGCGGTTCAATCGGGCCTACGTGCAATCGACCATCTGCGGTGCGTCAAGGATGTGTTACTATACGGGGCGCTATGTACACAGCCACGGGGCTGCGTGGAATAATTTCCCGCTCAAGGTTGGGGAAATGACGCTCGGGGATCATCTGCGCAATGTGGGAATGGACGCCTGGCTGATCGGCAAAACCCACATGAAGGCAGACGCGGCGGGGATGGATCGGCTCGGCATTACCCGCGACAGCAAGATCGGCGCGCGGATTGAGGAATGCGGCTTTGACGTTTTTATCCGCGATGACGGGCTTTGGGCCGAGGGGCCAAACGGGTTTTATGACGAACGCCGCTCCCCCTATAATGAATACCTCAAGGCCAAGGGCTATCCTGCGGAAAACCCATGGGCCGATTTTGCCAATGCGGGAATTACCGGGGATGATGAAATTGCCTCTGGCTGGCTTATGCAACACGCTGACAAGCCGGCCAACATTCGCGAGGAAGACAGTGAAACCCCGTGGCTGACATCGCGTACTATCGATTTTATCGAGTCCCGGGATCCGGATAAACCCTGGCTGGCGCATGTGTCCTATATCAAACCGCACTGGCCTTATATCGTGCCGGCCCCTTATCACAAAATGTACGGTCACAACCAAATTCAGCCAGTGGTGCGCGCCGAGAGCGAGCGTGAAAACCCGCACCCGGTGTTTGGCCAGTATCAAAACAACATGATTGGCCGCGCCTTTTGGCGGGACGAGGTCCGCGATGTGGTGATTCCGGCCTATATGGGCCTGATCAAGCAATGCGACGACCAGATGGGGCGTTTGTTCAAATATCTCGAGGACAGCGGCCGGATGCAGGATACGATGATTGTGCTGACCTCGGATCACGGGGATTATCTGGGCGATCACTGGATGGGCGAAAAAGAGCTGTTCCATGACCCGTCCGTGCGCGTGCCGCTGATCGTTTATGATCCCTCGGAGGCAGCAGATGCCACACGGGGCACCGTTTGTGATGATCTGGTCGAAAGCATTGATTTAGCTGCTACTTTTATCGAAACTGCGGGCGGGGACGTGCCGGATCACATTGTTGAAGGACGTTCTTTGTTGCCAATTTTACGGGGTAAAGCCCCGAAAGACTGGCGTGATTTTGCCATCAGCGAATATGATTATTCCGCAACACAAATGTCGGTTAATCTCGACTTGAAACCGCGCGATGCGCGGCTGTTTATGGTGGTCGATAAAAACTGGAAATTCATCCACGCCGAAGGCGGCCTGCGCCCGATGTTGTTTGATTTGCAGAACGATCCCGAAGAGCTCCGCGATTTGGGCGATAGCGGTGCGCATGATGATATTCTCGATTTGATGTACGAACGGCTTGGCCGCTGGGCGCGCCGCCCGAGCCAACGCACAACCAAATCCGAAGCAGACATCGAAGCCATGCGCCAAAGCCCCGGCGGCAAAGGCATTTTACTGGGCGTGTTTGACGGTTCCGAAGTCGACGCCGACCAATGGGTCAAGTACCGCGGGAAAGCCCGGCAAAGGTATGTCGAGGAGCTGTAACCCGGTTCCAAACCATCTGCCCATAAAACTTGCATATTGCACGGTTTTGCCCTCGAAAACCTCTTGTATCCCTGTAAACTTCCCACTAGACACGGCGGCGGAGACGTGGCCGAGTGGTCGAAGGCGCTCCCCTGCTAAGGGAGTAGGCGGGAAACTGTCTCGAGGGTTCGAATCCCTTCGTCTCCGCCACTATGCTTTGAGAACCCGTTCTCCGCTTGTGGCTCATCCCGAATTTTCTTGTTGTTTTCAAAGGTTATAGGTGGTGGGCTGTTGAGTGCCCTTCCGGAGGTTTGGGCTGAATTGGTTCTCTGACCCCCG
>CAMZLM010000187.1 GCA_947311485.1 uncultured Paracoccaceae bacterium | reverse complement strand
GTCATGCAGCATTTCAGCCATATTCTGGCGATCCGGCAACAGGCGTGGGGCCAGAATGGCCAGATAAAATGTACCATAAACAGCCAGCAAAATTGCCATAGGCGTGACTTCGAACAGGGAAAATGGAGCAAGGCCGGCTGCCCGCGCCACCCCGTCCACCAATAGATTGGTCGAGGTGCCAATCAAGGTTAGCATACCTCCAAAAATTGCCATATAGCTCAGAGGTATCAATAGCTTGGATGCCGTCACTCCCAATATACGCGCCATCTGCATAACCACGGGAATCAATACCACCACCACCGGCGTATTATTCATAAAGGCCGAGGCCAAAAGCGTGAAAACACCCACCCCGGCAAGCACGGACTTGGGCCGTTTGCGCCCATGTTTCTCCACCCAACCGGACAAACGGGACAAAGCCCCCGTCCGCACAAGCGCACCGGATAAAATGAACATAGCCGCGATGGTCCACGGGGCAGGATTGGAAAAAACAACCAGCGCTTTTTCATAGGGCAACACCCCGGTCAGCAACAGAAACGCCGCCCCGGAAAGGGCGACAACCTCGGTTGGGTATACCTCCCGGATGAAAAGGAAAAACATGCCTGCCACTGTCAAAATAGCAATAAAGGCATACCAGCCTTCGGGAATCAGCGTGCCCAGCATTCAACTACCCCTGTGGTTGTTTTGGACAGTTTGACGCATGCCTTATGGGGGCTCAAGCCCTAAATCGGGATTTGTTGGGCCAGTTTTCCACCGAACCGCACTGCCTCACACCGTAGAGCCGCGCCGGTCTTGTCATCTGTTTCCACAAAAACGCCACTGAGCGTAGCCTCGCCCTTGGCCGGCGTGAACCGCTCCTTGGGCATCTGGGTTACAAAACGGCGCAAAGGTTCGGCTTTTTCCATGCCTATCACACTGTTGTAATCCCCACACATGCCGGCATCCGACTGAAAGCCGGTCCCTTTGGCCAACACCATCGTATCCGCCGTCGGAACATGGGTATGGGTGCCCACCACCAGCGATGCACGCCCATCCAACCAATGGCCCATAGCCATTTTTTCGGATGTGGCCTCACAATGGAAATCTACAACTACCGCATTGGCCATGCCGCCACGCGGGGCCAGTTTTAACGCCTGATCCAATGCTGAAAACGGATCATCAAAAGGTCGTTTCATAAACACCTGACCAAGGGCTTGCGCCACAAAAACCTTGCGTCCATTGACGGCCGTAAACATCCGCGCGCCTTTGCCCGGTGCGGTCGGCGCGAAATTCAGGGGACGGATGATGCGGGGTTCATGTTGAATAAACTGCAACATGTCCTTTTGATCAAATGCATGGTCGCCCAAAGTGATACAATCGGCACCGGCATCGAGCAACAGTTTTGCATGGCTACCGGACAGGCCCATACCATTGGAAGCATTCTCCCCGTTGACCACGATAAAATCCAACCGCCAGTCCTTGCGCATGGACGGCAGCCTCTCCGTAATTGCCCGACGCCCCGCGCGGCCCATTACATCACCTAAAAACAGTATTCTCATGGCGCGGGCATATCCTGCCCCTGCCCTGCGCGTCAAGCATGGCCCACAAGATACTTAACCTCCCAAACGCCCTACCGCAAAATCACAGAGGTTTCGGTCACGATCGCATCAAGCTGGTGATCCGTCGCATTTCGCGGCACTTGCGCTACACGCTGCGCACTATAGGCAAAACCAAGGCCTATTACTTGTTTTTGTTGGCCCAGCTGTTCAAAACTCCGATCGTAAAAACCTCCTCCATAACCAAGCCGGTAGCACTCAAGATCAAAAGCCAGCAACGGTGTGATCAACACGTCTGGCTCCAAAAACGCCCCGTTTTCGGGCACAGCAGCGCCAAATGGCCCGTCCACCATCATCACATCCGGTGTCCATTCCCGAAACAACAGCGGTTTTTCGTTCCCCTGAATAACAGGCACACAAATCCGTTTTCCCTGACCATGCAAAATAGTCATTGTCGACAGAGGGCTGACCTCTGTGCGGATCGGCATATAAGCCGAAATCACCTTAGAATCACGATACAAAGCCAACTGCCCCAGAAGGTTTCGATTCGCAGCTTCGTCCAGCCCTTGGGCATGGGCCGATTTCCGGATGGCAAAAGCAGACTTGCGCGCCTCGGCCTTGAGTTTTGAAATATCAGTCATGAATTAACAGCTAGTGAACATGAACGGAAAAAACCACGGCAAAACCGACGAAAAATGGGGAAAAGCGGCGGACCCACAATCCAAATCCATGGCACAACCGTGAACGCGAGTTTATTTCCATGAGCCTGGCTAACCAGGTGGGCACCGGATACGATAGGCCAGAACCAGTCGCAGAGCCAGTTCCCTTAAGAAACTTATCGGCCGATGAAATAGGGCGTTACACAAGAAGGGCAGAACCCGCCTACATTAGATATAGAGCTCCAATGGGCTGCTGGCAAGTCAAGAGGACTACTCTGTTGGCGCGGTCGATAATTTTGGGCCACGAATGCTCAGGACACCCGGATCATAGGATCGGTACATCAAAAATCGTTTTACTATTTGGCCAAAATACGTGCGCCCGCTGCCGCTGCCTTGATTTCTTCAGCAATTTCATCAGCTTCTTCTGGATCAAAATCAAGCGGGATTTCCACCCCTTCGGCTTCAATATACAAGCGTACCATCCCCTCGGAGGTCGGCCCTATCTGTAAATTTGCCTCGGTGTTGCTTTGTTTGTTAATGCTCATAAAAGCCTCCATTACCTGAAATTCCAGTTTAAAGGCAGAATGGCACAATTTCAAGCCACATCGCTCTTGCATTCATCTGCACAGGGCGCTAATTGCACAGCCAGTGCCGGCGTAGCTCAGTAGGTTAGAGCGCTTGATTGTGGATCAAGAGGTCCCCCGTTCGAACCGGGGCGCTGGTACCATCATCTCCAATCATTTTAGAAACGGGTCAATTCAGAGAGACGATGGTTGTGTAAATTATTCTCGAAACCTTTTGATAAATTCTGTATTGTCGTAGACTTCTCGGACCCAAAAACAGCAAACAGCCCTAGGGCGTAGCCCCATAAACGGATTTATGATTCAAGGTATGAAACAAGGAGGGTTTCATGTCTGGGACATTTTGGTTAACGGAAGAACAGTTCAATACAATCAAGCCATTACTGCCAAACAAGCCGC
>CAMZLM010000186.1 GCA_947311485.1 uncultured Paracoccaceae bacterium | reverse complement strand
GGCCTCTTCTTTCGGGACCAGTTTGGTGAACTCTGCCCATTGGCTCGGAAAAAACCGGCCCGCGCCGCCGCCGTAAAACCAGTCAAGCTCCCGCTTGGTCATCATAAAGATACCGCGCAGCACCAGATTGGTAACCCGATCCGGATGGGTCTGCGCATAGGCCAACGATAGTGTTGCGCCCCACGAACCACCAAAAACGATCCATTTAGCAACGCCAAGTTCCGCACGAATCAATTCGATATCCGCAACAAGATCCCAGGTGGTGTTATTTTCTGTGTTTGCATGGGGTTTGGATCGCCCGCACCCGCGTTGATCAAACAGGATAATCCGATAGGTGTCCGGATTGAAAAAACGTCGCATGCCGGGGCTACAGCCGCCACCGGGACCACCGTGCAAAACCACCACGGGAATACCGTCCGGATTTCCGCATTCCTCGACATAGAGCACATGGTCGCCCGGAACGGCCAGCATCCGGTAATTATAGGGTTGAACGACAGGATAAAGCGGGCGGTATGCGCCTATTTGGCTTTCGGAGTTTCGCATGTTTGCTCTATATGGTTAAGTGGCTCCCGAGAGGGACCTTGGCAGTTTGAAAGCGAGAAGGCAAATGGTATCCGCAAACACCGTAGACCCAAATGAAGTCGCCAAATTCGAGGCAATGGCAGCCGAATGGTGGGATCCGAATGGCAAGTTTAAACCCTTGCATATGTTGAATCCGTGTCGGCTGGACTACATCGTCGATCAGATCACGGCCGAATTTGGCCGAGACCCAAAGCAGCTCGATAGCCTCAAGGGGCTGCGGATTCTGGATATCGGTTGCGGGGGGGGGCTGTTGTCCGAACCTATGGCGCGTCTGGGGGCGGATGTTGTGGGGGCCGATGCCGCGGAGGGCAACCTGCCTGTCGCCCGCATCCATGCAGAACAATCCGGTCTGGATATTGACTATCGATATGTAACAGCAGAAAAAATGGCTGCCGATGGCGAGCAGTTCGATGTCGTCTTGAACATGGAAGTCATCGAACATGTGGCCGATCCACAAGGTTTTTTAACGGCTTGCCAGCAGTTGTTAAAGCCCGGTGGCCTGATGATTTGTTCAACCCTGAACCGCAACCCCAAAAGCTTTATGGTGGCGATTGTCGGGGCGGAACATATTATGCGCTGGCTGCCCAAAGGGACACATGAATGGAGCAAGTTTATCACGCCGGATGAGCTGTTTGACCTGATCGGCAAGGCAGGTTTGACGGCGGTTGACCGCAAGGGGTTTGTGTTTAATCCGTTGCTGTGGACATGGTCGATTTCAGATAAAGATCTGAGCGTAAACTATGTTACTGCCAGCACAAAACCGGTTTAGCGTTCCAGTAATTGACGCAAAGAACGCAGGGTCGGCAACGTCAGCTTGATGTCGTCGGCCCCGATGTTTTCAACGATCCTTTCAAATAACGGACTCACCGCACGCATCGCCTGTTCGCGGGCAGCCTCCCCCGCTTTGTTGATAGATACCCATTTTTTGCGGGCATCGTCCCAATCAGGGCGAATGTGAATATACCCCGCAACTTCAAGCTTTTGCAGGGTGTTCGTCATTGCACCTTTGGTGACATGGAAGGCCCGTGCGAGCTGTACAGGGGATTTCTCGCCGGTGCTGTGTAAATGGTTCAGCACAGAGAAATGCGAGGTTTCCATACCTTTTGGCAAATTATGTGCCAACGCGGACTTGATAGCCTGCTCTGCGGCGACCACCTCCGAGAAAAGTGCAATTGCGAGGTTTGTGTTGGTGTCATTGGGCATTTTCTGGGCCTTGATAAGCGCGGTCATGCGACAGGGATGGAATCCGTGCGCGGGCCTGTTCTACCGCGTTCAGATCAATTTTGGCAAGAAAAGCACCGGTTTCTGTGCCGGCATCTAACAAGACCCGGCCCCAAGGGTCTATGATCAGTGAATGACCAAATGTCCGGCGTCCACCCCCGTGGCTGCCTGTTTGTGCCGGTGCCAGCACGAAAGAGCCGGTTTCAATGGCGCGGGCGCGCAACAGGATTTCCCAATGGGCGGCCCCCGTGACGGGTGAAAAGGCCGAAGGCACGGTCAGTATTTTCGCGCCTGACTGCGCCAAAGAGCGGTACAACAGCGGAAAACGCAGGTCGTAGCAGATGCTTAGCCCAAGGGTTCCAAAATCTGTTTGCGTCAGCACCGCGCGGTTTCCGGGGCGATAGCCGGCTGATTCCCGATAGGTTTCGGTGTCGGATACCGTGACATCAAACATGTGCATTTTGTCATACCGCGCCACAATTTTCCCCGATGGGTCGATCAGAAAACTGCGGTTGACAAAACGCCCGTCAGGGTCGTTGGTTTTCAGGGCCAAAGACCCGATCAACACCCAAATGCCCCGCGCTGCCGCCAGCGTGCGCAGGGCGGCAAGGGTCTGGTCGTCGGGTTCGGTCTGCAGCACAGCGGCCTGATATCTGCGGTTGCCCGATACAATGTTGGTGACTTCCGGCGTCAATACAAATTGCGCACCACGATTGGCGGCTTCGGTCACCAAAGCAAGTGTTGTCACCAGATTGGCCGCAGGGTCATCACGCGAATTGAGCTGGATCAGACCAACTGTTAGGGTCATTCGGCCAGCATGGCATCCAGTTTGCCCGCCTGTTCCAGTTCGAACAGGTCGTCACAGCCACCGACGTGTTCGTCACCGATAAAAATTTGCGGCACGGTGCGCCCCCCATTGGCACGTTGGGTCATTTCTGCACGCAAGGCCGGTTTCAGCATGACGTTGTATTCGGTGAATTCAACGTTTTTGCTGCTCAGCAGGCGTTTGGCCGCGGTACAGAAACCGCAAATTGGGGTGGTATAGATTTCGACTTTTTTCATAGGGACGCTCCGTTCCAGAATTTACCGGTGTTATACGCGGTTATTCCGGTCTTGCAACGCGGGCAAGTACAATCACATTCACGGCGCGGGCATTGGCCGCAAGGCAGGCTTCGGTACAAGCGGACAGAGTCGCACCGGTTGTCATCACATCGTCCACAATCAACAGGGGATGATGGGCAATTTGGTTCGCGGCACGGGGGTTGATTGTAATGGCTGCACTTTGGTTTTCAAAACGTTGTTCGCGGTTCATATCCTTTTGCATGGGGGTTGGGCGCACCCGCAGCAAGGCATCGGGCAGAAAAGGCAGACCCAGCGCCATCGCGAGCTTTTGTCCCAGTACGGCAGCCTGATTATAGCGCCGCAACGCCAATCGCCGCCAATGCAGGGGAACCGGGATCACGCGCGTGTCCGGACAGATCAGCGGGCCGGATTTTTGCGCCATCCAGCGTGCGGCTGGCAGGGCGATGTCAAGCCGGTCGCCGTGTTTCAGGGAGAGCACCATGCGTCGAACCGGCCCCTCGTACAGCGCGACAGCGCGGCCTTTCTGCCATGCGGGCGGAAAGCTGTGACAGGTTTCACAACGGGCGTCGCCGTCGTGTTCTGTTTCAAAAAGCGGCACCCCGCAGGAGTCACATATATTGCCGGCGATGAAATGGGCCTCTGACCAGCATTGCGCGCAAAATTCAGCACCGGATTCGGTGGTTTTGCCACAAGACAGGCAGCAAGGTGGATACAATGTTTTGAGCAGAGCGGTCAGGATGGTCTTAACCTTTGCTTTGGCATTGGATAGGAGAACGGCAGGAGGATTCGCATGCAACCCATTCCCCGACTTTTCGACCAGACCGCCCTGCAATTGCATCGGGCGCGGGCTTCTGATGACCCATCGGTTCTGTTTGTGCATGACATTGCCATTGCAGAGGTTTCAGAAAGACTGAAAGACATTAACAGAACCTTTACAGATCCGGTTATTGTGGGCTGGAAGGCCGATTATTGGGCAAAAGAGCTGGGATTCACGGCGCGATGTATTCCGGATGGCGATGTGCTGGACCTGCCGGAAGGGCAGGCGGATTTGATTATTCACGCGATGGGGTTGCATTGGGCCAATGATCCGGTCGGACAATTGATCCAGATGCGGCGCGGGTTGCGCCCGGACGGGTTGATGATTGCGGTGATGTTTGCCGGCGAAACCCTGACCGAATTACGCGATGCCTTTACGTTGGCCGAGGCGGAAATAGAGGGCGGGATTAGCCCCCGTGTGGCCCCGATGGGGGAAATCCGGGCCTTGGGTGCCCTGTTACAACGCGCGGGGTATGGCCTGCCGGTTGCGGATACGTTGCCAGTGCGCACCAGTTACGCCAGCCCGCTGCATCTGATGCGTGAATTGCGGCTGATGGGGGAAACCAACATCCTTCGCGAGCGCCGGAAAACCGTGCTGCGACAGGATACATTGGCGGCAGTTCTGGCCAGCTATCAGAAAAACCATGCGGTGGATGGCGGGCGAATTGCAGCCACGTTCGAGCTGGCGTTTCTGACCGGATGGTGCCCGTCAGAAACCCAGCAAAAGCCCCTACGCCCTGGTTCGGCACAGGTTTCCTTGGCCAAAGTTCTGGCCCCGAAAAAAGGGTGATTGGACGAATGGTAAAACTCTCTGTAAAAGCACGGCCATGACACAGAAAAACCTCTCCGCTGCCGCCCCTGCCGATCATCCAGATGTCAAATTTGGCAAATTGGGTGTGATTATTTCCAACCTCGGAACACCGGATGACACCGGCTATTGGTCGATGCGCCGCTATCTGAGCGAATTTTTGTCGGATCGGCGGGTGATTGATTACCCGCGCTGGAAATGGCAACCGCTTTTGCAGCTGATTATCCTCAGCAAACGCCCGTTTTCTTCGGGCAAGGCCTATCAATCGGTATGGAATACGGAACGCAACGAAGGGCCGCTTTTGACGACAACCCGCGAACAGGCAGAGGCGTTGGCCGCACGGATGGGGGATCGGGTCGAGGTGGATTTTTGCATGCGCTACGGCAATCCCTCCACGGCAAACGCGATTGAGCGGCTCAAGGCCAAGGGCTGCGACCGGATTCTGTTTTTCCCCCTGTACCCGCAATATGCCGCTGCCACCACGGCCACGGCCAACGACGAGGCCTTTCGGGCATTGATGAAAATGAACTGGCAACCGGCGTTTCGTACCGTGCCTGCCTATTTCGAAGAACCGCTGTACATTCAGGCCTTGGCCAATTCGGTGACGCAGGCCTATGACGCGTTGGCGCGCAAGCCGGATATTCTGGTGACGTCTTATCACGGGGTGCCGGAACGCTATTTGCACGAAGGTGACCCCTATCATTGCCACTGCCAGAAAACCACGCGTCTGTTGCGGGAAAAACTGGGCTGGGCGGAAACGGATATCGCTGTGACGTTTCAGTCGCGTTTCGGGCCGGAAGAGTGGCTGAAACCCTATACCGTCGAAGAAGTCGCCCGTTTGGCCAAGGCAGGCAAAAAGCACCTTGCGATTATGGCACCGGCGTTTTCAACCGATTGTCTGGAGACACTGGAAGAAATCAAAGAAGAGATCAAAGACAGCTTTATTGCGGCGGGGGGCGAGGTGTTCACCTATATTCCATGCCTGAACGCCAGTGCGGATCATATCGATGTGATGGAAAAAGTTGTCCTGCGTGAATTGCAAGGCTGGATGTAAAAACACCCGCCAAAGGGCGGGTGCTTTTTAACCGGCGTAGTCTTCAATAGGCATTCCCTCGAACACCCGATTGCCAACCTTGATGGCGATACTTCCATTGGCCAGACTTTTCAGGAAAAGCCCCTGAACGGCAACACAGCTGCCGATAATAATGGTTCTGTACACGATAAATCTCCCCGGATTGTATACGCTTTGTAAACTATGACCGAAATACTTGGTAATTACTAATGGTTTTTTGTTAATAAAGGTTAACGGGACCGTGCGCCGGGGGTTACAACCAATCCCGCAAGACAGGGATCAAGGGGACATCGGCCGCCGGCATCGGGTAGTCTCGCAGCTGGTTTACCCGGACCCAGGCGAGCTGTTGGCCTTCGACACCGGTGGGAATGCCTTGCCATTTTCGGCAGGCAAACAAGGGCATAAGTAAATGAAAATCTTCATATTTGTGACTGGCAAAAGTTAACGGTGCCAGACAGCTTTCCCATGTGTTAATGCCCAGCTCCTCTTCCAGCTCGCGAACGAGGGCCTGTTCCGGTGTCTCGCCGGTTTCTATTTTTCCACCGGGGAATTCCCATAGGCCGGCCATGGATTTCCCTTCGGGGCGCTGTGCCAACAAGACGCGGCCATCTTTGTCAATCAGGGCGACGGCGGCCACCAGAACGGTCTTCATGATCGGTAATCTGCGTTGATCTGGATGTAACCATGGGTCAAATCGCAGGTCCAGACCGTGCCGGATCCTTTACCGATTCCCAGATCCACCGATAATTTCAACTCGGAACCTTTCATGTAGGCGACACCGTCTTCTTCGCGATAGCTTTCGGCGACCCAGCCTTTTTCTGCCACCAGAATATCGCCAAAATGAATGGTTAGGCTGTCGCGATCCGCCTTTTCGCCGGATTTCCCAACGGCCATCACCACACGCCCCCAATTCGGATCTTCGCCGGCAAAGGCGGTTTTGACCAAGGGGGAATTGGCAATCGACATGCCTACTTTGCGGGCGGCTGCATCGGAACCGGCACCGGTGACTTCAACCTCGATAAATTTGGTTGCGCCTTCGCCATCACGCACAACCTGTTTCGCCAGATCGAGCATAACCCCGTGCAGTTCCGCCGCAAACAATTTGGCAGCCTTGCTGGTGGTGGATTTGATTTCGGCGTTGCCGGCGGCCCCTGTGGCAAACACCAGCAAGGTATCGGACGTCGATGTATCCCCATCCACGGTAATGCTGTTGAAGGATGTATCTGTATTGGTGCTTACGATCTTTTGCAGCACTGCCGGGCTGATGGCGGCATCGGTGAAGATATAGACCAGCATGGTGGCCATGTCCGGCGCGATCATGCCGGAGCCTTTGGCGTAACCGGCAATTTTTACGGTGCGCCCGTCCAGAATAAATTCGGCGGCGGCCCCCTTGGCAAAGGTGTCGGTGGTCATGATCGCGCGAGCAGAGGCTTCGGCCGCGTTTTCAGACAGGGTTGCAGACATTTCTTCCAGAATGCCGACGATTTTGTCATGCGGCAGGGGTTCGCCGATCACGCCTGTTGACGACGTGAAAATCTGCCCTGCATCGGTGCCAAGGATTTTTGCCGTGGCCTGTGAAATCGCCTCAACCGATCCATCGCCCGCACTGCCGGTAAAGGCATTTGCGTTGCCGGAATTCACCACCAGCCCGATCGGGCCTTTGGTCTTTTTCTTGAGCAGCGTTGCAAGCTTGGTTTCGCAGTCCAGCACCGATGCCGACCGGGTCAGGGAGGTGGTAAAGCTCCCTGCAACACTGCTGCCGTCGGCAATTTCCACAAGGCTCACGTCATTGCGTCCCGTGTATTTTATTTCGGCCGCGCCGGCAGCAAACCGTACGCCCTGAATGATCGGGAGCTGCGGGAAACCGGCAGGGGCAAGCGGGGAAATACCAAGAGCCTTTGGTGCCGCCTGCGCGCGGCGGAGCTTTTTGCGCAGGCGTTTGATGCGCCCCCGCAGACGGGTAAGCTCGTTCTTGGGCGGTGTTTGTTCGGCCATGGTATTTCCTTTGTTTGAACGCGTGCTTACTTGAGCAAGTCGGTTTTGCGAATGATCGCGGGGTCGACCTCTATGTCATTGCGGGTGATTTTCGCGTCTTCCTGAAAGGCGTCAATGGCGGCTTTGAGCGCGGCATCCTCGAGGTCACCTTCAATTTTGGTGCGAACCTCCTCCAATGTAGGGGCAGGAATTTCACGGGAATCGAACAATTTGATGATATGCCAGCCGAACTGGGTTTTTATCGGCGCAGACACCCCGTCCTTTTCCATTGATTTAACGGCATCGCCAAATTCCGGCACCATTTTTTCAGGTGTAAACCAACCGAGGTCGCCACCACGCGCACCGGATGGGCCGGTGGATTTTTCCTTGGCCAGCTCGGCAAAGTCTTTGCCGCCTTCCAGTGCTTTTACCAGCTCTTTGGCTTCGTCTTCGGTTTTTACCAGAATATGCGAAGCCTTGTATTCGGTGTCGCGCGGCTGGTTCAGGTATTTCTCTTCATAAACCGCTTTGACCTTGTCTTCGGTCTTGGCTGCCTCACCAATTTTTGCGAGTGTGTCTCCGGCCAGCAAGGCGCGGGTTTCGTTTTCGATTGCCAGTTTCATGAATTCGGAATCGGCATTGGCGGTGGTGCTGATCGCGGTTTGATGGATCAATTGGTCCAGCACACCTTGATACAGGTCTTTGTCAGGGATGGATTGATACTGCTCCGGCAAGCGCGAGGTCAGGGCAATCACGTGACCGATGGTAATATCAACGCCGTTTACAGTGGCCAAAACCGTGTCCACAGACTGTGTTTCCTGGGCGAATGTTGCCGTGCTAACAAATGCCAGACAGGCCGATGTTGCCAAAAGTGTTCTGAATTTCATGAAGCTTCCTCAATTTATGCCGCGTTTCGGGCGTCTTTTAAGCCATTTGCGTCTTGTCGGCCATGGGCCAACATTGACACTCCCCGCCTACCCGCTTACATGCCAATCTGGCTTGTTTGTTGGAACAGGTACGCTCGTAAACTACATAAGCGGTCAAATTGTGATCGACAAGGTGATAGATTGCCGGCCCTTTCAACTTTACGCCAGTTCTTGCCGGCGTTAACGTCCGGCGCAAAAGTATGAAAACGGAGCAGATATGCTGGGCTTGCGCAAACTGACACACAAAGTGATCGGCACCCCGAACGAACGCAAAATCAAGGTTGTTCAGCCGTTGGTCAAAAAGATCAATGATCTGGAACCGGAGTTTCAAAAGCTCTCTGATGCGCAGATCAAAGAAAAGACCGCCGAATTCAAGAACCGTCTTGAAAAAGGCGAAAAACTGGACGATTTGCTGCCGGAGGCATTCGCCAACGCCCGCGAGGCCGCCGTGCGGACGCTGGGCTTGCGTCCCTTTGATGTGCAGCTGATTGGCGGCATTTTCCTGCATCGCGGCAATATCGCGGAAATGAAAACCGGTGAAGGTAAAACCCTGATGGCGACCCTGCCGGTATATCTGAATGCCCTGACGGAGCGCGGCGTGCATGTGGTGACGGTCAACGATTATCTGGCCAAGCGTGACGCGGAATGGATGTCGCAGGTCTATGAATTTCTGGGCATGACCACCGGCGTTGTTTATCCGCACATGGACGAGGGCGAAAAGCTCGAGGCCTATGCCGCGGATGTGACCTATGCCACCAACAACGAGCTGGGCTTTGATTATCTGCGCGACAATATGAAATCCGAACTGTCGGAAATTTGCCAGCGCGATCACTATTTCGCGATTGTGGACGAGGTCGACTCGATCCTGATCGACGAGGCCCGCACCCCGCTGATCATTTCCGGTCCCGCCGAAGATCGTTCCGAACTGTATATCACCGTTGATAAAATCGTGCCGATGCTGACCGAAGAACATTACACGGTTGATGAAAAACAGCGTACCGCCGTGCTGACAGACGAAGGCAACGATTTCGTCGAGGAAAAAATGCGCGCCATGAGCCTGCTGCCCGAGGGCCAGTCGCTCTATGATCCCGAAAGCACGACCCTTGTGCATCACATCACCAACGCGCTGCGTGCGCATGTGTTGTTCAAGAACGAAAAAGACTACATCGTCAAAGACGGCGAAGTCATGCTGATCGACGAATTCACCGGCCGCATGATGCGCGGTCGCCGTCTGTCCGAAGGTCTGCATCAGGCAATCGAGGCCAAAGAGGGCCTGAACATCCAGCCTGAAAATGTGACACTGGCATCGGTGACCTTCCAGAACTATTTCCGTCTGTATGAAAAACTGGCCGGTATGACCGGTACAGCCCAGACCGAGGCCGAAGAGTTCATGGAAATCTATGGCCTTGGCGTGGTGGAAATCCCTACCAACAAACCGGTGATCCGGATTGACGAACATGACGCGATTTATCGCACGGCGCAGGAAAAATTCGTGGCCGTGGTGGAGGAAATTGCCAAGGCGCACCTTAAGGGGCAACCGACACTGGTCGGGACCACCTCGATTGAAAAATCAGAATATTTGTCGACCCTGCTCAAAGACACTTCTTTGCTAAAGAAAATCGCCGAAACCCTGCGCAAGCGGGCCGAGGAGATGAAGAAAGAAGAAAACAAAGCCAAGTTTATCGCCGATGCAGAAGCCATTGAAAAACTGGCGGAAAACCCGAATGGTATTCCTCACAACGTTCTGAACGCGCGCTTCCACGAACAAGAGGCGCAGATCGTGGCCGATGCGGGTTATCCCGGGGCTGTGACTATTGCGACCAACATGGCCGGTCGCGGGACTGATATTCAGCTGGGCGGGAATGTGGACATGCGTGTCGCTGCTGCCGTTGCCGAGGCCGGCGAGGGTGCCGATGTGGAAAAAATCCGCGAGGAGATCACCGCGGAACTTGCTGAAAACAAAAAGAAAGCATTGGAGGCCGGTGGTCTTTATGTGCTGTCTACCGAACGCCACGAGAGCCGCCGGATCGACAATCAGTTGCGGGGCCGTTCCGGCCGTCAGGGTGATCCGGGGCGGTCTTCCTTCTTTCTGTCGCTCGAGGATGACCTGATGCGGATTTTCGGCTCCGAGCGGCTGGATAAAGTGCTGTCGACCCTTGGTATGCAAGAGGGCGAAGCCATTATTCACCCGTGGGTGAATAAATCGCTCGAAAAAGCGCAGGCCAAGGTCGAGGGACGTAACTTTGATATCCGTAAACAGCTGTTGAAATTCGACGATGTGATGAATGATCAGCGCAAGGTCATCTTTGAACAACGCTTCGAAGTGATGGAAAGCGAAGATCTGTCCGATGTGATCAAAGACATGCGCGATCAGGTGATTGATGATCTGGTGGATCACCACATTCCGGCAAAATCCTATGCGGATCAATGGACGACAGAGTCGCTCTATGGCGAAGTGATCGAAAACTTGGGCATTGATGTTCCGGTGATCGAATGGGCCGCCGAAGAAGGCATTGACGACACCGAAATCCGCGAGCGTCTGTACAAGGCAGCGGATGAATTCATGGCCGCTAAAGTTGCCGATCTGGGGCCGGAAAATGTGCGGTCGATTGAAAAGCAGATCTTGCTTCAGGTGATTGATGAAAAATGGCGGGAACATCTGGTAACGCTGGAACATCTGCGGTCTGTTGTCGGGTTCCGTGGCTATGCCAACCGTGATCCGCTGAACGAATTCAAAACCGAAGGGTTCGAGCTGTTTCAGGCCATGTTGGACGGGTTGCGCAATGATGTAACGTCCCGTCTGTCGCACCTGCCCACCAAAGCCGAAATCGAAGAACAGCAAGCCGCCTATTTTGCCCAGATGGAAGCACAGGCAGAAGTGATGGCACAGTTGCAAGCCGAAGAAGGCAATGCCGACGATGCACCACTTGAGGCGGTTTTTGCGGATACGGAATTTGATGAAAATGATCCGGCAACGTGGGGAAATCCGGGCCGGAATAAACCTTGCCCATGCGGGTCAGGCAAGAAATTCAAACATTGCCACGGCAAGCTGTAAAATCCGGCTCAACCGTCACCCGAAAAACCCGCCTTTGTGCGGGTTTTTTATTATGGCGGGAATAAGGCCTGTTTTTCAACAAGATATAGTGTCCGTTTTGGTCTTGATAGCGACTAGTGGAATTCTGTTGCTTTGGATCATCAGGCAGGCACCAATTTGGTTGTCGTAATGATGTTTCCCCCTGAATTTGCGATAATGGGCGCGAAAGTAAGGGTAACCAATGCGACTCACCGATCAGAACTTGACGATGATAACCGGGCTGTGCCTTGCCCTTGGGGTCGGGGTGGCCGGTTTTTTCCTGCGAGATAATGCGGATATGGCCGGGTTTGCTCCTGCCAATGCCGCGCCTTCACCGGTTTTGTTATTGACCAAGGCAGATGAGTCACCCGTGCCGGCCCACATTCCGGCCCATGATGATCGAATTGTATTGGCTGAAATGCCTCGGCTGATGAATACTGCTGCGTTCCCGACAGAAAACCCTGTATCGGGGGCGACGGCTGCCGGATTGTGTCGTGTCGATGTGTCCGCAACCCCGAAAATGGCGGCACAGGTTTTGCTGAAAATCGATGCGCCATGCTTGCCGTCTACTGCGGTTACCATCCATCATGCGGGGCTGTCATTTCGTGAACAATTATCCCCGCAAGGATCGTTGCAGCTGACCGTTCCGGCATTTGCGGATTTTGCGCGTTTTGAGGTGGATCTGCCAGATGGCCAGCAAGCCACCGCCACCGCCGCTGTGTCCGGTTTGGCAAATATCCACCGCGCAGCAATTTCATGGCGTGGCAACCGTGATATTGAATTGCAGGTGAATGCGTCTTTAAATCACCGCCTTTCGCCGCGAAACCCACGGTCTGTGTATCAGGCATTGATGGATAACGGCGGGTATATGACTGTTTTGGGCAATCCTGATTTGGCTGAACCGGTACAGACACAGATTGTGACATTCTTTCGGCCTCTGGCACCGAGGAAAAGCGTTTCGATGGCGTTGGCGATCAAGGGGTGTGCGGGGGTACTAAACCTGCAAACCGCACGGGTTCTGCCTGGAACCGGACAAACCGGCCGCCGGTTGCATTTGGAATTTCCTGACTGTGTTCAGGACAGCAACAACGTGGTATTGAACAATGTGCTGGAAAGCATGACAATAGCCCAAAGATAACTGGCAAAGGTCAGTATTCCCAAATCACAATGGCAGAGGATGGATATGTTGAATTTCCTAGGTAGTCGGTTTGCGGGATGGTTTGCCGCGATGGCCCTGTTTGCAGGTGTCTTTTCCCCGATGATGACCGCAGCGCAACAAGTTGTTTTGCAAGCAAAAGTTGGTGAAGTGCGTGTCGAAGGCAAGCTGATTGGTTTTGATGGAGAATTTTATCAGGTAGAGACCGGTTATGGGGTGCTGACAATTGACGGGCGCACGGTCAATTGCAGTGGCGATGCCTGCCCAGGCCTGCAAGACATGGTATCGCGTTTTTCGGTGTTGGGGTCTGATGTTCTGGGACGGGTTTTATTGCCGACCTTGTTGGAAACATTTGCTGGATCACAGGGCTACTCTGTCACCGTCAGCGACATATCACCGGCGGGAAAAACCTTGTCTGTTGTGGATACAGACATGCACCCGATTGCAGAAATTCGGGTTGAAACACAGTCGGAAATCGCAGCTTTCAAAACTTTGGCCAAGGGCGGGAACATCATTGTTGCCGCGAGCCGAAAACGGACCGCCGGCGAGGCCGAAGCCCTCGTTGCGGCGGGGCAGGGGGATTCAGCCCAATCCGGCCACAAGCAGGTTTTGGCCGTGGATGGTGTGATTGCCGCCGTTTCACAGGTTAACCCGCTGCAAAGCCTGAGCATGAATGATCTGGCCCGCATTTTGCGCGGCGAGGTAACCAACTGGCGCAGGGTTGGCGGGCCGGATGCGGAAATCACGGTGTATATTGTCAAAAACAACGCGGCTTTTGCCAATGCTTTGGAAAATTCCCCTTTGGGGGTGTCGGTTGCGCAAATTACCCCGGATGCCAGAACAGCGGCGTCGCTGGCGGCGGTTTCCGATGCGGTGGCCGGTGATCCTTTTGGTCTCGCGCTGACCAGCTATTCCAACCTGCGCAATGCACGCGCGCTTGGTTTGCGGGGGGAGTGTGGAATCTATACCCTACCATCCGGTTTTACAATAAAATCGGGAGGATACCCGCTGGTGTTTAACCATTATCTGTACCTTCCTGATACGCGCCTGCCCCTGTTTGCACGGGAGTTTCTGGAATTCGTCCAATCGGATCAGGCGCAAAACCTGTTGCGTAATCTGGGCTATGGGGATTTGGGTATTTCGGCGCTGCCGGTCGATCAACAGGGTTTGCGTTTGATTAATTCCTTTGCGCAGGCGGACAAAGCTGTTCCCTTGGCAACCGTTCAACGGCTTATGCGTTTGCACAACGGGGCCGATCGTTTGTCTGCGACCTTTCGGTTCAAACCGGAATCGGACGCATTGAATGGCCCATCGCGCCAAAATATTCAGTCTCTGGCCGCGGGATTGATCCTTGGGAATTATGCGGACAAAACCATCCATTTGGTCGGGTTCAGTGATGCGGCAAGCGGATCAGAACAAAATATAAAACAGTCAAAACAGCGTGCAGAAGCTGTGCTACAGGCCTTGCGGGCGGCGGCACCGGATGGTGGGCTGGATGATGTGGTGTTCAAAGTGAGCGGTTTTGGCGAGGCCGCCCCCCTTGCCTGTGAGGATTCTCAAGTCGGCAAAGGCATCAATCGGCGGGTCGAGGTCTGGATTAAAGACCCGTAAACGCAAAAGGCAGCCGAGGGCTGCCTCTCAATGCGTTTTAAATGCGATCACCGGTTAAAGCTGTAATCGTGGTTCAGGCGATATCTGGTGAGGCACTGTTTGCTATAGTAGGTCACCCAACCGGTATTTGTCCAACGCTGACGCAAGCAATGTTTGGGTTTGTGCATGCGTACCGGCTCACGCGTGTAGGAAGGGCGTGGGTGTTCATAGGGCTGTATAACAGGGGCCGGGCGGGCTTTGCTCTTGTTTACAGCAATCCCGAGAATGGCGATGGCTGTTGCCCCGAGCAAGAAGTTATCAAGACTACTGCGGGCCTGCACCTGAGGCGCGGCAGCCAATGCAATTGTGGTGATACCTACGATAGAAAATGTACGAAACATGGGATGTCCTTTCGGGTGTTATGCGATGAGTCGCTGTCTGCAATCACTTGGCCTCAACCCCGTCTGTCAGGCAATTACGGGCGGTTGTTATCCGATAACATCGTTGTTTTTGGCGTTTGATATTGAATTACACCCGCGTTACCGCCACATTCCGATGCATGGAACAGATCAGAAAAATAATGACCGCGGCATTTGTTGTAACGGTTCTTGCCTTGCCAACGGTGGCATCCGCACAGAATGTATGCTTTGTCGATTACAAAGCCAAACAGGCGGGCGCGGGCAATTTGCAGCTTCACTATGGTGTGATGCGGTTGCAAGGGCCGGTATGCAGTAATCCGGCTTTGTTGAAACAACGTGTCGCAACGCGTATTGCACAAGATAACTGGGTTCTGCTGCGGGTTTTATCGCGGTTTGACCAAAATGGTGCCAACCAAAGGCAAATGGATGCAGGACAATACTTCCTCCGCTACTAAACTGGCGAAATTGCAAAACCTGATTAAACCCCGCTCCGTTGTGGTATCGGGGTCTGTTCTTGTGCTGTTGTTGTTGATGGTGACGGCGGTTGTGCTGTTTACGACCCTGCCGGATGCCAATGCGTTTAACGATCGGGTTGAACGTATCTTTATGGAAAATGACGCGCTGACCACCACAGAGCAGGTGAAATTGCTCGAGGTCATGGCCCAATCCGGTACGGCCTTTGCCGAAGTGCTGCAAAGTTATCGCTACATTATATTTGTGCTGCTTATGCTGGCCTCTGCCTTGTTGTTGTCGGCGCTGTACTTTCTGATCACAAATTACGGCCTGTCGCGGCGGATGTCGGAAATTGAACAGAACGGTATCCACATCACCAGCCTGATCGTGAGCCGAGATGAACGGGTTGTGCATATCAACAATATGGAATTTTCCCTGACCGAGAGCATCTGTGAAACCCTGTCGGTGCTGTGCGAGGCCCGTTTGGATGACGAGGTGATCTCCGGTGCCGATCTTGAGTCCATGATTACCGGTAAAGCAGCGGTTGATTGCGACGAATCCGCCGGTGCCACCCGTATCAAACGATTGCGCGATCAGCTGGGCAACCAGATGGTGTCGCAACTTCTGGTGAAAAACATCAGCCGCAAAGGCTATATGCTCGCCATTGACGCGGATGTGATCCGGATGCTGTAATCCGCCGTTTTTGATCCCTGCACGGGCGTAAAGCGGATTGTTTCTTGTTTCCGGCCATTCTATAACCGCCCCAAGACGACGCCCACAAGGGGCCGGAGAGGTGTTTGCCAAGGGTCGACCCAAATAGGGGGCCAGCGGCGAAATCGTCACAAGAATAGCGGCTGCCTTTCCGCAACAGATATGAAAGGACCGCGCCGATGGCCGAAAAAATTGGGGTTATGATTTGCGGGCATGGCTCGCGGAGCCAGTCTGCCGTGGATGAATTTGCGGTTCTGGCGGAAAAACTGCCCGCCTATCTGCCGGATGACTGGGCGGTGGATTATGGCTATCTGGAATTTGCCAATCCGGTGATCCGCGACGGTCTGGACAATTTGCGCGCACAGGGTTGCACCCGTATTCTGGCGGTGCCGGGGATGCTGTTTGCGGCGATGCATACCAAAAACGATATTCCGACGGTTCTGAATACCTATGGTACAAAACATGGCATTGATCTGACCTACGGGCGCGAATTGGGGGTGGATCCGAAAATGCTGGCGGCTGCCGGTGATCGGGTGAAACAGGCGGTGGATCAGGCCAATGCCGAACACGGGGATCTGCCATTGGCCGAAACCGCGCTGGTCGTGATCGGGCGGGGGGCCTCTGATCCGGATGCCAACGGCAATGTGTCAAAAGTCGCCCGCATGTTGTGGGAAGGCATGGGTTTTGGTTGGTGCGAAGTCGGCTATTCCGGCGTGACCTTTCCGCTGGTGGAACCGACGCTCGATCATGTGGCCAAGCTTGGTTATAAGCGGGTCATCGTGTTCCCGTATTTCCTGTTTACCGGCATTCTGATCGACCGGATTTATGGGTTTACCGATAAATGTGCCGCGAAATATCCCGATATCGATTTTGTCAAAGCCGGATACCTGCGCGACCACCCGAAAGTGCTGGAAACCTTCGCCGAACGGGTGACGGAACAAATTGGCGATGTGGTTCCGCCCACCTGCGGCACCTGTAAATACCGCACGCAGGTTCTGGGATTCGAGGCCGAGGTCGGTGCCGTGCAGGAAAGCCACCACCACCATGTAGAAGGTCAGGGTGCCAATGCGCCGGGGGCTACCGTGGAAACCTGCGATCTGTGCGATACCTATTGCACCGGCGAATGCCGGCTGGATATGGATGCCCACCATCATCATCACGATCATTCCCACGATCACGGGCATGATCACCATCACCACGACCACAGCCACCCGGAGTATCCCCACGCCAAACACCCGCACGGACCGGAAAGCGCGCGCAGCAAATGACCGGCCACAAGGGAAATTCGAACGGTGCGGACCTCCCCCAAGGGGGAGGCACCTTGCCGCTCGACGCGCTGCGGTACACGCGCGCGCCTGCCGATATCTATGCGCAGAGCTTTGAAACGGTGCGTAGGGAGGCACGGCTGGACCGGTTCGATGCGGGAATGCAGCGGCTGGTGGTACGCTTGATTCACTCTTGCGGCATGGTGGAAATTGCCGACCGGCTGGCGTTCTCGCCAAATGCATATGCGGCTGGGCAGGCTGCGCTGCTAAACGGCGCGCCGGTGTTGTGTGATTGTGAAATGGTTGGTGCGGGGATCATCCGGCGCTATCTGCCCGCCAACAATCCTGTGATTGTGACCTTGAATGATCCCCAAACCCCCGCCCTTGCACAGATGATCGGCAACACCCGTTCTGCTGCTGCGGTGGAATTGTGGCGTGACCACATCGAAGGCGCCGTTGTGGCCATTGGTAATGCGCCAACCGCCCTGTTTCATCTGCTGGAATTGCTGGATCAGGGGTGGCCAAAGCCGGCCTGTATCCTTGGCTTTCCTGTCGGATTTGTCGGTGCCGCTGAGAGCAAGGCCGAATTGGCCGCCCGCCCGCGTGGTTGTGATTTTGTGGCCCTGCGGGGGCGGCGTGGCGGTTCTGCCATGGCATCGGCGGCGGTAAATGCGTTGGCCGCAGGGTTGCCGGAGGAAAAAACATGACTCCTTGGTTACATATTGTCGGCATTGGCGAGGACGGGCTGGACGGCCTTACCCCGGCTACCCGTGCTGTGGTCGAGGCCGCCGAAGTGCTGGTAGGCGGGGGACGCCACCAATCGCTTGCCCGGTGTGCCGATGCGGAACGGATCGAATGGCCGTCGCCGTTTTCCACCCTGATCGACACCTTGCAGCAGCACAAAGGCAAGCGCGTGGTGGTTTTGGCCACGGGGGATCCGCTCTGGTATTCCGTTGGCGCGCGCATTGGCCGCCAACTTGATCCTGCCGAAATTACCTATCACCCGCAGGTTTCCGCCTTTCAACTGGCGGCGGCGCGGATGGGCTGGTCCATGGCGGATCTGGAAACCCTGACGGTGCATGGCCGGCCTGTGGAGCAGATGATCGCTTTTATCCAGCCGCACCAGCGGTTGTTGATCCTGACTACAGGGGCGGAAACGCCGGCGCAAATTGCCAAATTTTTGACGGAACGCGGATTTGGCCAGAGCAAAATGACCGTGCTGGCCTTTATGGGCGGCGCAGAAGAACAACGTTTCGAGGGGACCGCCGAAAGCTGGAATCACGACGTTCCTGCCTTCAATACCCTTGCGGTTGACTGTATCGCCGCACCGGATGCGGCGCTGTTGCCGCGGGTGCCGGGGTTGGCAGATGATCTGTTTGCTCATGACGGCACCATGACCAAACAGGAAGTGCGCGCTGTGACTGTGGCCAAGCTGATGCCGATGCGGGGGGCTTTGCTCTGGGATGTTGGCTGTGGCTGTGGCTCGGTGGCGGTGGAGTGGATGCGAGGCGCGCGCTATGCCCGCGCCATCGGCATTGAACCGCGTGCCGATCGTCGTCTGTTTGCGGCGCAAAATGCGGCGGCGCTGGGCGCGCCCAAGCTGGAACTGATCGATGGAATGGTGCCGGATGCCCTGCAAGGACTGCAAGCACCGGATGCGATTTTTATCGGAGGCGGGTTGTCGCGCGAAACTTTTGATGCCTGTTGGCAGGCCTTGCGCCCGCTGGGGCGGCTGGTGGCAAATGCGGTGACGCTTGAAAGCGAAGCTTTGCTGGTGGAATTACACCGCGACCACGGTGGTCAGCTGGTGAAACTCTCGGTGGATCGGGTGGAACCGCTGGGCAAGCTTTCTGCATGGAAACCGCTGCGGCCGGTAACCCAATGGAGCCTGATCAAAAGATGACCGGTAAACTTTACGGTGTCGGGCTTGGCCCCGGAGACCCTGAACTGATGACATTGAAAGCCCACCGCCTGATTGGTTCGGCGGATGTGCTGGCCTATCCGTGCCTTGAGAAAGGTGACAGCTTTGCCCGCTCTATCGCTGCCGGATCGATTAAACCGGGGGTGCCGGAAATCCCCATTCCGATTCCGATGACCGTGGAACGCGGCCCGGCACAAGCGGCCTATGATACCGGTGCCGCTGAAATCGCCAAGAGCCTTGAAACCGGCAAGAATGTTGTGGTTCTCTGCGAGGGTGACCCGTTCTTTTACGGTTCTTTTATGTATTTGTTTTCACGGCTTGCGGAGCGTTTTGAAACCGAAATTATTCCGGGTGTGACATCCGTCACCGCCTGCGCTGCTGCCTTGGCAAGACCCTTGAGCGCGCGTAACGAGGTGCTGAGCATCATCCCCGGCCCGATGCCGGAAGCGCACATGCTGGAACGGATCAAAACCGCAGAGGCCGTCGCGATTATGAAGGTGGGTCGCCACCTGCCGAAAATCCGCCGCGTTCTGGAACAGTTGAACCTGACCGACCGCGCCGGCTATGTCGAACGGGCCAGCTTGCCAAACCAACAGATAAGCCCGCTGGCGGATGCGCCGGCCACGGCCCCCTATTTTTCAATGATACTGGTCACAAAAGGTGATGATCCATGGCTGTAACCCCCGTTGTCCTGTGCCTGTCCAAATCGGGCGAGGCCGTTGCCGCCAAAGTGGCCGCAATCCTGAATGCACCTGTGCATGGCCGTGAAGGCCGCGTTTCCGGTGCCGATGCCTATTTCCCGAATGCGCTGGAGCATGTACGCACGTTATTTGCTGCCGGCACCCCGATTGTTGGCGTTTGTGCCGCCGGTATTCTGGTGCGTGGTGTGGCACCGTTGTTGAATGATAAACGTAGCGAGCCGCCGGTTCTGGCGATCCCGGATGACGGGTCAACCGTGGTGCCGCTGTTGGGGGGGCATCACGGCGCGAACCGGCTGGCGCGGCAGATTGCCGAGGGGCTGCAATCGCATGCGGCGGTGACAACGGCGGGCGATGTGGCGTTGGGCGTGGCGCTGGATGAACCGCCGGCGGGCTGGGTTCTGGCCAATCCGGCGGCTGCCAAAGGCGCGATGATGGCGTTGCTGAATGGCGGCGGCGCACGGGTGTGCGGGGACGAAGCTGCCCGCGCCGGATGGCTCGACGATTTGCCAACCGGCGAGGAGGTCGAGATCATCTGCACCTGCGAGGAGTGGCCGATAACCAAGGACAACACCTCACTGTTGTTTCATCCGCAACGGGCAACGCTGGGGGTTGGCTGTTCGCGAAATTGTCCGCCTGAAGAATTATCCGTGTTGGTGCATAAGGCGCTCAAAGAGGCCGATATTGCGCCCAAGGCGCTGCGCGGCATCTATACGCTGGATTTGAAGGCGGATGAACCGGCGGTGCTGGAGTTGGCAAAAGAACTGGGTTTGCCGCTGCGTTTGTTCACCGCTGCGGAACTGGAGGCCGAAACCCCGCGTTTGGAAAACCCGTCCGATGTGGTGTTTGCCGAGGTCGGCTGTCATGGCGTGAGCGAAGGGGCTGCCTTGGCGGGGGCGGGGGAAACCGGTATTCTCGGTGGCCCAAAGTACAAATCCGCCATGGCGACTTGTGCCATTGGTGTGGCGCGTCAACCGATCACAGAACTGCGCGGTGCTGCGCGTGGCAAGCTGTCGATCATCGGGATTGGACCGGGGCAACATTCATGGCGCACACCGGAAGCATCCGCATTGGTGGCCGAGGCCGAGGAGCTGGTTGGCTATGGCCTGTATATTGATCTGCTCGGAGCGCTGGCCCATGGAAAAACCCGTTCCGATTTCCCGCTGGGCGGCGAAGAAGACCGCTGCCGTTATGCGCTGGAACAGGCGGGTAAAGGCAAGAACGTCGCTCTGATCTGTTCCGGTGATGCGGGTATTTACGCCATGGGGGCGTTGGTTTTCGAATTGCTGGACCGGTCGCCGGATGAATTGGGCGTCAGCGAAGCCGCGCGTCGGGTGGAGGTCGTATCTGCACCGGGGGTGAGCGCGCTGCAAGGTGCTGCCGCGCGTGCGGGTGCGCCGCTGGGCCATGATTTTTGTGCCATTTCGCTCAGCGATCTGCTGACCCCCCGCGCGGATATTCTGAAACGCTTGCGTGCTGCTGCCGAAGGGGATTTTGTGATTGCTTTTTACAACCCCGTTTCCAAACGCCGCCGCACCCTGCTGGCCGAGGCCCGTGACATCCTGTTGCAACACCGCCCGGCGGATACGCCTGTGATGCTAGCCGCTTCTTTGGGCCGGCCCGAGGAAAACATCCGCTATCGGCGACTGGAGGATTTGCAAGTGGACGAAGTCGATATGCTGACCGTGGTTCTGGTTGGCTCCAGTCATTCCAAATTAGCGCAACTGGGCGAAGGCCCGCGCATGTACACCCCGCGCGGCTATGCCCGGCGCATTGATGGCGATCTGTCGCAAAAGGATAACTCATGACTGTATATTTCATCGGCGCAGGTCCGGGCGATCCCGACCTGATTACCGTCAAGGCCAAAGCCCGCATCGAGGCCTGCCCTGTGTGTCTGTTTGCCGGTTCCCTTGTTCCCGAAGCCGTGGTTGCCTGCGCGCCTGAAGGGGCAATCGTCAAGGATACGGCGGTGATGACGCTGGATGATACCCATGCGGAGATCCTCGCGGCCCACGGGCGCGGCGAAGATGTGGCGCGGGTCCATTCCGGCGATCCATCGCTTTATGGCGCAATTGCCGAGCAGATCCGCCGCTTGCGGGCGGATAACATCCCGTTCGAGATCATCCCCGGCGTGCCTGCCTATGCCGCGATGGCGGCGAGCATCGGGCAGGAGTTGACGATTCCGGAAATTGCCCAATCCATCGTGTTGACCCGCATGTCGATGCAATCCACAGGCATGCCCGCCGGTGAAACGCTGGAAAATTTTGGCCGGACAGGGGCCACGCTGGCCATCCATCTGGCGGTGCGCAACATGCGCGAAATCGAACGCCAGCTGATCCCCCATTACGGGGCGGATTGTCCTGTTGTTGTGGGCTATCGCGTTAGCTGGCCGGACGAAATAATCATTCGTGGCACACTGTCGGATATCCGCAAGAAGGTACGCAAACACAAGATCACCCGCACGGCGTTGATCCTTGTTGGGCCGGCGCTGGCTGCCAGCCACGAATTTGTGGACTCCGCGCTTTATGATGCCAGCAAACCGCATGTCTTGCGGCCGGTGTCAGGGGTGGATTTGGTCGAAGATCATAATACCTGATCGGTGTCTTCAAAAATTCACCAGATCGTCACCTTAGTTTAACCAAATCCTCCTATGACTTGTTTAGCCGTAGCACGTAGGAGGATTCGGTTTTGGATGATCACATTGACCCACAGGTTCTGGCCTGTTTACGCCAGAGATCAGCGCGGTTTTCATCGAAACCGGTGCCGGCACTCGGTCCGGTCCGGGGTGACGACTTTGATGCTTTGATTCCGGAAACTTGCGTAGATAACAGAGTTATTTTTGAAATAGTTCGAAGGTTCTTCGGTAAACTGTACAAAACGCGCCAAAAGTTCCTGATATTTGACCGATAGGTCAGGTTTATTTCCAGATCCTTCGAATAAAAGCCTCCTAAACAGGATTGAAATCTGACCGGAGGCCTGAACAATGATCCAAACACCCTATCTTCTTTTCCTTGGCGACGCGCCAGACGCCCTTGCTGCCAAAGTTGCCCAAGGCATCAAGGATTGGCGTCCCGATGCTTCTGTCGGACAGTTCCGCATGGAAGGCTGCAATGCCGACATGGGCCTCAAGGATATGACGTTGGCCGAGGCCAAGGCTGCCGGTGCCAAAACGCTGGTAATTGGTGTGGCCAATCGGGGCGGGGTTATTTCCGACGCCTGGAAAACCGTATTGGTCGAGGCTCTGGAAATGGGTTTCGACATCGCTTCCGGTTTGCACAACCTGCTGAACGAGGAACGCGAACTAGTGGCGGCAGCACAGACACATGGTTGCTGGCTGCATGATGTGCGTATTCCCTCGGATGCCTATCCGATTGCCAACGGCAAGAAACGCACCGGCAAACGCTGTTTGGCAGTGGGGACCGACTGTTCTGTGGGTAAAATGTACACCGGCATTGCCATGGAACGTGAAATGCACGCGCGCAAGATGAAGGCGACCTTTCGTGCCACGGGTCAGACCGGCATTCTGATCACTGGCTCCGGTGTGCCGCTGGATGCGGTGATTGCCGATTTCATGGCCGGTGCGGTGGAATACATTACCCCTGACAATGATCCGGATCACTGGGATCTGATCGAGGGTCAGGGATCCTTGTTCCATGTGTCCTATTCCGGTGTCACCATGGCCCTGATCCATGGTGGTCAGCCGGACGCGCTGATCCTGTGCCACGAACCCACCCGCACCCATATGCGCGGGCTGCCGGATTACACACCGCCCAGCCTTGAGAAACTGCGCGAAATCGCCCTGCCCATCGCCCAAGTGGCCAATCCGGATTGCAAGGTTGCGGCGATTTCCGTCAATACCCAGCACATGAGCGAAACCGACGCGCTCGCCTATCTGGCCGAACTCGAGGACTCCATGGGCTTGCCCGCGGTTGATCCCTTCCGTCAGGGTGCCGGTCGCCTTGTGGATGCGCTAGAAGCCATCTAAACTCCTGTAACCCCGACCGGTGGTCGGGGTTTTTCATTGCCAGAGGTCCCAGATGAAACTCACTGTTACTGCCGATACTTTTCAACTGGCGCAGGTTTTCACCATCGCGCGTGGTTCCCGAACCGAAGCCAAAGTGCTCACCGTGACCATCACCGATGACGGGCAGACCGGATGGGGCGAATGTGTTCCCTATGCCCGTTATGGTGAAACCCTTGAATCGGTGACCGCGCAAATTGAAAACCTGCCGCTGCCGGTCAGCCGTGAACAGCTGCTGACCCTGTTGCCCGCCGGCGCTGCCCGCAACGCGGTGGATTGCGCGCTCTGGGATCTGGAGGCCAAAAAGGCTGGCAAGCGAGTCTGGGAACTGGCCGGTCTGCCTGAACCCGGGCCGGAAATTACCGCCTATACCCTGTCGCTGGATACGCCCGAAAAAATGCAGACACAGGCGGCGGAAAATGCCTTTCGCCCGCTGTTGAAAACCAAACTGGGTGGCGGGCCGGAAGATGTGGCGCGGATTGAAGCCGTGCGCAAAGGCGCACCGGAGGCCCGCATCATTGTGGATGCCAACGAAGGCTGGACACCGGAATTATACGAAACCCTTGCGCCGGTATTGGTGCGGTTGGGGGTGGAAATGGTCGAACAACCCTTTCCTGCCGGTGATGATGATGCACTGCTGACACTGGATCGCGTGCTGCCGGTTTGTGCGGACGAGAGCTGCCATGACCGGGACAGCCTGCCCGCGCTCAAGGGAAAATACGATATGATCAATATCAAGCTGGATAAAACCGGCGGCCTGACCGAGGCTATCGCCCTGCTACAAGCGGGTCGTGATGCCGGTTATCAGGTGATGGTCGGCTGCATGGTCGGTTCCTCCCTCGCCATGGCACCGGCAACACTGGTGGCGCAGGGGGTCGCCGTAACAGACCTTGACGGGCCGCTTCTGTTGGCCGAAGACAGGGACACACCTTTGAAATTCGACGAACAGGGCGTTTACCCGCCCAAAGCAGCACTCTGGGGATAATAACATGAGCCGCACCGTATTTTTGAATGGGCAGTATTTGCCCGAAGAAGACGCCAAGATTTCGATCTTTGATCGGGGATTTCTGATGGCGGATGGCGTTTACGAAGTTGTTTCCGTGCTGGACGGCAAGCTGCTGGAATTTGATGGCCATCTGGCGCGGTTGGAACGTTCGTTAAACGAACTGGAAATGGGCAAGCCAAAGGATTACGACGATTTGCTGGAAATCAATCGCGAACTGGTTCGGTTGAACAATATTGAATCCGGTCGTGTCTATTGGCAAATCACCCGGGGGGCCGCGGACCGCGATTTCGTTTACCCCAAGGATGCCGAACCCACCTTGGTTTTGTTCACTCAAGAAGCAGGCCTGATTGATACGCCAGCCTCCAAAACCGGTATCAAGGTTATTTTTGCAGACGACCTCCGCTGGCACCGCCGTGATATCAAAACCGTGCAGTTGCTCTATCCCAGCATGTGCAAAATGATGGCCAAGGCTGCCGGCAAACATGATGCGTGGTTGGTCGAGGATGGCAAGATTACCGAAGGCTCCTCCAACAACGCCTATATTGTCAAGGATGGCCAGATCATCACCCGCGAATTGTCCAATGACATTTTGCACGGCATCACCCGCAATTCGGTTCTGCGTCTGGCAAAAGAAGCCCAGCTGCAAGTGGTGGAACGTTCCTTTACCGAAGAAGAAGCCCGCAATGCGGATGAGGCGTTTATCACCTCGGCCACCACATTCGTGCAGCCGGTTGTCGAAATCGACAACGCGCAAATCGGTGATGGCACCCCCGGGCCGATCGCCAAACGCCTGCTGGAAATCTATATCGAAGAAAGCCGCAAAACCGGTATTTAAAGATTGAGCATCACGCGTTTGTCGTTGCTGATCAGGGTTTCGACAAACGCTTTTTCCGCAGCAAAATTATGCGGCACCTGATCGGCACGCCGCCGCCCCGAAAGCGACAGGCTGGCAAAGAAATCAAAGCCATAGAGGTCGATCTTGCCGGCGTTTGATCGCGCCACCAGATCTATCAACATAACCCCCGTGGTCGGCGGTGCCCCCAGCGTATCTTGCATCCGTTCCCATTCGGGTACGGGATGCAGATAAAAACCTTTGCGACGGGCAAAACGCCACCGTAGACGTTTGCGCTTTTTTGCCATCCATAACAATCGTTTAGGCGACCTATCGCAGATGGTTTTTTCCGGTACCGGCATCGCCAGCGCGAGCCAGTCCGTCTTGCTGCCATGGGAAAGGGACGTCACCAAAGGGGCTGCATGCATGCGGATCACAATATCTGCGGCATCAATCGCCGACCCAAATCCCCGCGCACTCAGGGAACGGGCATTGCCGACGATGGCGATGCTCTTGCCTTGCAGATCAATCTGCAACTGCGTGGGGGTTGCGGAAAGGGATTGTAAAAAACCCTCTCCTTGCAACCATTTGCGCAGGGTAAATGATATGCTATTCATCCAACCGCTCCAGATCCAAAGGCGCAATCAGCCGCAAAAACAAGGTCGTTGTGTCGGTATTCTGCCCCAACACCTTCTGCGCCTGATGCGCCATTTGCAAGCGTGTCGTTTCATCCAGAAGGGTGGTAAAGGCCGCGGTCAGTTCATCGACATTTCGAACGGTTAGACAGGCATTGTTTTCTGATAACATGCTGTATTCGCGTGAAAAATTATCAACATAAGGGCCGGTAACAATCGCCGACCCATAAAGCGCCGGCTCATATGGCGTATGCCCGCCCTTGTTCAGCAGCGATCCGCCGACAAAGGTAATCCCCGCCAAAGCATAGAACACCCCCATTTCGCCCAGTGTATCGGCCAGATATACAGGCACATCAGCTTGATACTCTTCGTTTAACCCACGTTGTTTAAACGATAAATTGGCATTCTTGATAATTCTTGCAACCTCTTTGCCCCGCTTGGGGTGGCGTGGGGCCAGTATCAATTTTGCATCTGGCACCTGTTTCAGAACCTTGGCAAAAGCGGCCAGAACCCAAGCCTCTTCGCCCTTGTGGGTCGAGGCTGCCAGAATTGTTTTATCTCTTGGGAGCAATTGGTTGAGGTCTGTATCTTCAAGGCCTTCAATCTGTTCCGCCGCCAGCGATTTCAGGTTCTGGATCACCTCTATCGGCGCTTGTGTCAGGTTCTGAAACCGCTCGGCCGAGGCTGTATCCTGTGCAAAAACCACCTGTACGCCGGTCAGCATCCTGCGCCCGATACCAAACCAGCCAAACCGTTTGGCACTCGTTTTGGACAACCGCGCATTCACCAGCACCACGGGCACCCCGCGCCGTGCCAACAGCGCCAGCCGGTTCGGCCAAAGCTCGCCTTCGATGTTGATATAGGCCGATATTTTCCAATGTTTCAGAAATCGCCGCAAAGCACCGGCAGTATCCAGCGGGGCCGCTTGCAAAATCATCCCCGGCCAGTCCTGCGCCAAGGTCAGTGCGGTTGGATTGTTGGCTGTAACCAGCAACCGGTAGTGGGGAAATTGCCGATGCAGATAGGCCAAGAGCTGTCTGGCGGATTGAAGTTCGCCCACGCTGGCCGCATGCAGCCAGATCACCGGTCCTCCAGCCTGCGCAGTGGCAAACCCAAGGCGGTTTTTGAAATGGCTGAAACTGTCCGCCCCGAACAACCAACGCCCCAGCAGCATCAGCCAGATCAGCGGGGCGGCAATCAGGGTTATGATCCGGTAAATTACCATTCCAGCCCCCTAGAACCGCTTCCAGCGGTGATGCAGCCAATACCATTGACCGGGGTTTTGCCGGATGCGGGCGCTCAGCCGATCATTGAATTCGGCCATCATTTGTTCGGCGGTGCTGTGGCGGATTTCCGTTTCGAATTCCACATCTATATCGGTGCCGTTTTCGCGCCGCAGCCCAAAGGCCGGCACCAGTGGCAAGTCGTATTTCAACGCCAGTTCGGCGGGGCCAAGCGTGGTGCCGGCCACATGTCCCAATAGCGGCAGATTGGCGGCTCCATGCACGTATTGATCCGGCAAAATCGCGAAAAACCCGCCTTTGCGCACATGGCGTACCATATCCATCGTGCCCTTGCGTCCCTTGGCCACAATCGGGGAACCGCCTTGCCGAATGCCGTTCAGAAAGTGTTTTTCGTAATAGGGATTGTTGTTTTCCCGATATACGGCACCGGTTTCCATATCGCGGGATTTCAGCACATGGCGGATGGCTTCCCACTGGCCGAAATGGGCGGAAACGATGATGGCACCTTTACCCGCTGCTTTGGCCTGTTCCAGTGATTGCAAGCCCGGGCCTGCCGCATGGAAACGGTCCAGTTTTTGCGCAAATTCGGCATTATGCAGGATTTCGGACAGGGTACGCCCTGTGTTGCGGCCTACCGCATGGGCAATCCGGTTCCGCTCGGCTTTGGGCATGTCGGGATAGACAAGCCGCAGTCCCCGTTCAATCCGTTTGCGAAATGGCGGCAGCCAGCGCGTGCCCCAGCCAACAATCGCCGCGCTCAGCCGGCCACGGGCATCAAAGGACAGCAATCGCCCAACGGCCAATAGCCCCGCAATCGGGAGGTATTGTGCCAGATGGATAGCCTTTTTGAAGCGATCGGTTTTCATCGTAACCCGTGTTTGTTGCCTGCTCGTAATAATGCAATCCGCCGGCGGGGGAAACCGTTCAATTCGCCGGTTGTTTGCCAGAATGGAACGTGACATTGTCCGCAAAACAGGCCAGAAAACCCCATGAATGAATTCACCCGCCCTGATCCAAAGCAGCTGTTGGCTGATGTCTTTGGCTTTGATGCCTTTCGCGATGGTCAGGCGGAAATTGTCGATGCGGTGTTGGCCGGTAAAAATGCGCTGGCGATCATGCCGACGGGGGGCGGGAAATCCCTGTGTTTTCAACTGCCTGCCCTGTGTCTGGATGGTGTCACCGTTGTGATTTCCCCATTGATTGCGCTGATGCGCGATCAGGTGCGCGCCCTGCGCGAAATTGGGGTAGAGGCCGGTTCCCTGACATCCGGCAACAGTGCCGAAGAAAGCGAAGAAGTGTTTCAGGCACTGGAAGAAGGCCGCCTGAAGCTGCTTTATATTGCGCCGGAACGGTTGGCCAACCCGGGTACGTTGCGGATGTTGCGCAAGGTCAACACCCGTTTGATTGCGGTGGACGAGGCCCATTGTGTGAGCCAGTGGGGCCATGATTTCCGGCCCGATTACCTGCGGATCGGGGATTTGCGCCGCGATCTGGATGTGCCGCTGGCCGCTTTTACGGCAACGGCGGATGCGGAAACCCGTGATGAAATCGTACAGCGGTTGTTTGACGGGCAGGAGCCAGAAATTTTCCTGCGCGGATTTGATCGCCCTAATTTGCATCTGGCCTTTTTGCCGAAAAACAGTCCCCGCCAACAGATCTTGCGCTTTGCGGCGGCACGTAAAGGGCAGTCGGGGATCGTTTACTGTTCCTCGCGCAATAAAACCGAAACACTGGCGCAGGCCCTGCGCAGCGAAGGCCATACGGCGATTTCCTATCATGCGGGGATGGATCGGGATGACCGCAAGCTGGCCGAAACCCGTTTTCAACGCGAGGACGGGCTGATCGTTTGCGCCACCATTGCCTTTGGTATGGGCATCGACAAACCGGATATCCGCTGGGTGGCCCACGCGGATTTGCCGAAATCGGTGGAATCCTACTATCAGGAAATTGGCCGTGCGGGGCGTGACGGCGCACCGGCGGATACGCTCACCCTGTACGGGGCAGATGACATCCGCCTGCAACGCGCGCGCATTGACGAGGGCGTCGCCCCGGCCGAGCGCAAAGAGGCCGACCACGCCCGCCTGAATGCGTTGCTTGGTCTGGCCGAGGCACGGCGCTGCCGGCGGCGGGTGCTGCTGCGTTATTTTGGCGACGACGTGGCGCACTGCGATAACTGTGATCTCTGCGAAAATCCGCCGGAACTGTTTGATGGCACAACAGCGGTGCGCAAGGCCTTGTCGGCGATACTGCGCACGGGGGAATATTTCGGGGCCGGTCATTTGATCGATATTTTGCTGGGAAAGACCACGGAAAAGGTTATTTCGCGCGGGCATGACCAGTTGCCGACATTCGGGGTGGGCAAGGAATATGACCAACGCCAGTGGCAGGCAATTTTCCGGCAGATGATGGGTTATGACCTGATCCGCCCGGATATGGAACGTCACGGCGCATTGCGAATGACACCGGCGGCACGACCGATCCTGAAGGGCGAGGCAAGCATCGAACTGCGCAAGGATACCATCGTCAAGGCCACCGCTGCCGGTCGCCGTCGCAGTGCCAGCGTCAAGGCGCTGGTGTCTGAAGAAGATGAACCGTTGCTTTCTGCGCTCAAGGCCAAGCGCCGCGCGCTGGCCGATGCGCTGAACGCACCGGCCTATGTGGTTTTTCCCGATAGTACCCTGATTTCCATGGTGGCACAGCGCCCTGAAAATCTGGATGATTTTGCAGGTTTGCCGGGGGTGGGCGCTGTGAAGCTCAAACGGTATGGCAAGGCGTTTCTGGAAGTGCTGAACGGTGTGGCCGAAGACCTGCACCCGCAGCGGCAGAAACTGGCGGGTAAACCGGCGGGCGCGTTATTTGATCGTTTGCAAGCGGTGCAGCTGGAATTACAGCGCGGGCCGGCGGGGACGGACAAGCTTTTAAGCTGTACAACCAGTGCCTTGGCCAAGGTTGCTGAACTCCAGCCCGACACGCTGGATGCTTTGGCGCGGATCAAGGGAATGGACGCGGTCAGGGTGGAACGCTTTGGCGATGCTTTTCTGGCGGTCATCCATAGCGAATAGAGCCTTGGCAATTCGGGGCTGCGTGCTATGTCTTGACCGGATCAACCTGTGGGGATGGATATGCTTGCTGTTATTTCACCAGCCAAAAAACTGAATTTCGACCCTTTGCCCGATGCTGTGGGCGAAAGTTTTCCTGAATTTCAAAAGGATGCAAACCGACTTGCAAGGATTGCGAAACAGTTAAGCGTGTCTGATCTGCGTAAGCTGATGAAAATCAGTGAAGACCTTGCAATCCTGAATCGGGAGCGGTTTCAGGCCTTTGCCGAAAAATCCGATGCGCGAAATTCCAAGCAGGCCATGTTTGCCTTTGCCGGAGACACTTATACCGGCTTGTCCGCAAGCGCGTTCGATACAGACGACCTTGCCTATGCGCAGGATCATTTGCGTGTCTTGTCAGGGCTTTACGGGGCATTGCGACCCTTGGACCGGATTCAACCCTATCGGTTGGAAATGGGGAGCCGTCTGGCAAATGATGCAGGTTCAAACCTTTATGCCTATTGGGGGGACCGGATTGGCAAGGCTCTGGATGCGGCATCGGGTGGCGCACCGGTGGTTAATCTGGCCTCGAATGAGTATTTCAAGGCCGTAAGTGCCAAAACCATGCAGTCACCCATCATTGACGTTGCTTTTAAGGAAGAGCGTGAGGGTGGCCTGAAAATGATCGGGTTTTATGCCAAAAAGGCGCGTGGATCCATGGCGCGATATATCATTCAAAACCGTGTGGAAACAATTGATAAGCTAAAAGATTTTGACACAGACGGGTATGGTTTCCAACCGGAACTGTCGCAGGAAAATGCTTTGGTTTTTACGCGTAAATCCTAAAACGCGGCGAGTTCAGGCTCGATAGCTTTGAGGTGGGTAAGGCGCAAGCCACTTCATTGCTCGCCGATATATTTGCGCAGACGGGTTACCGAAGGAAAATGTAAAGCGCGTCGTTTACGCCCCAAAACCCCGGCCTTGCGCATTCGGCCCATTTCACGTGCCACCGATTCCCGGCTGGAAAATACAAACGCTGCCAACTGTATCTGGGTTGGCGGTTTTTCGATCAGGGCTTCGTCATTCTTGTTGTAGGTTTCGGCCAGCTCCAGCAGTTTTTCCCGCAAACGCACGTCTGCGGATTTGGAATTGAAATCCACAACGCGTTTATCCAGCCGGCGCAAATGGCCAACCAACAAGCTAAGAAGAACAAAGCTCATGTCCGGGTTGACCTTGAGCAGATCCCGAAAGCTCTGGGCCGAAATGCGTGCAACGATGCAATCGGTTTCGGTAATGGCATCGCAGGAACGGGGGGCTTCGTCGATGGCGGAAAATTCGCCGAGACAATCACCATTCGTCAAAGAAAGAAAGGAAACCTCGCGTCCACCATCCGTATAAATGCTGGCCTTGACGGTGCCGTTAATAATGAAAAAAACATCAAGCCCGTCATCATCGGCAGAGATCAGAAAATGGCCGGGCCGGTAAGTGTTTACCGTCCATTTATCGGAGAGCTGTTCCCAGCTCGCCTGATTGATCCGCCCCAGCAAAGAGCTGGGCGGAAAGGTGAGTTCATTACGTTGCATGTCATTTTGGCGCGTTGTTTATCTGAACGATAGCCGAAAACGCCCAGAAGCGGAAATGAAAAGAAGCATTACCCATGAAAATTCACGATTCAGTATAAAAACAGCTGTCGGAAATAGAACACTTGCACCTCACGGCAGAATATGGCTTTTGTCTGCTGTGGCCCCGTGGCTCAACTGGATAGAGCAGCCCCCTCCTAAGGGGCAGGTTAGTGGTTCGAATCCACTCGGGGTCACCACTTATGGGCGGGCGAAATGTTTGGCTGCGACAACGCATAATACAACGGCGATTGTAATGGCTATCATTGCGGTGCTAACGGTTTCTCCCAACACGGTTGCGGTAAGTAATAAGCCGAAAAAGGGTTGTAGAAGCTGTAGTTGGCCAACCGCAGCAATGCCTCCTTGCGCCAGACCGCGATACCAGAAGACAAACCCGATGAGCATGCTGAATACGGATACATAGCCAAGGCCGACCCAAGCGGACCGTTGGATACCTTCAAAGGTGCCAGGCATTGTGATGTAGGTTAGGCAGGCCATCAAAGGAAACGCCAGAACCAGCGCCCAGGAAATAACTTGCCATCCGCCCAGTGTTCGCGAAAGCTTTGCGCCTTCGGCATACCCCAGCCCACACACAACAATGGCGGCGGTCATATACAGATTTCCCCGGAAAGAGGTTTCGACACCGCCGGACAAGGCAAATCCGGCCACCAGAAAGCTGCCAAGCAAGGAAAATATCCAAAAAGCAGGGGGCGGGGTTTCGCTGGCGCGCAAAACGGCGAAGAACGCGGTGCTGAGCGGAAGCAGTCCGATAAAGACAATAGAATAAGCAGCCGTAATGTGCTGCAGGGCCAGTGCGGTTAGAAAGGGAAATCCGATGACAACGCCGATGCTGACCAAGGCGAGGGAAAACAACTCTGTGCGGTCCGGGCGCGGAATGTGAAAACCGCCCAGCATTATCATTCCTAAAATCGCGGCGATTGTTGCGCGTATGGATGTCAGGAACAGGGGGTCAAAATCGGCAACGGCCATCCGTGTGGCCGGTAACGATGCGCTAAAAATCAGGACTCCGATCATACCGTTGATCCAGCCACGTGTTGTCGTTGTCATATTATGTGCCTTTTTTGTGAAGATATGGCTTGTAAAAAGCTGGGCTTCCAGAGACACTCCAGCACAATTCGACCAAACTGTACTGGTACAAATGGCATTACAAAGCGCAAATCCGTCGCAGAACTCCGGCACACTTGTGACGCAGGTCATGCAGGAAATCCGTGATCGAATTGCCAGTCACCGTTTGGGGACGGGGGCGCGGCTTCCGTCTATTCGGCAGATGGCGGCGCGTATGGAGGTGTCGAAATCCACGGTGGTGGATGCCTATGACCGTTTGGCGGCAGAAGGCGTTATTCAAGCCCGCAAAGGATCTGGCTTTTACGTATCAACCCATCAACCACCGTTGCAATTGGCGGCGGTTCATCCGCAGGTTCGCAGGGAAATAGACCCACTGTGGGTTTCTCGCCAGTCTCTGGAGGCGGACAAGACCATGTTAAAGCCGGGTTGCGGGTGGCTACCGGCGTCCTGGATGCCCCAGGATAGCCTGCGGCGGGCATTGCGTTCTGTAGCGCGTTCCCAAAATGCGGTGTTAACGGATTATGGCACGCCTCACGGATTTCGACCTTTGCGGGAATATATTATGCGGCGCATGCTGGATTTACAGATCATGGCCACACCGGAACAGGTTTTGTTAACCGGTTCCGGCACCCAGTCTCTGGATCTGTTGTGTCGGTTTTTGCTGGAACCCGGGGATACGGTTTTGGTGGATGACCCGTGTTATTTCAACTTTCATGCGCTGCTCAAGGCGCATCAGGTCGAGGTTGTGAGCGTACCGTATACGGCGCAAGGTCCGGACGTAAGCCTATTTGCAGAGGCCCTGCGCGTGCATCATCCACGGCTTTATATTACCAATTCTGCAATTCATAACCCCACGGGGGCTGTTTTGTCGCCGGTGGTGGCGCATCAAGTGCTGAAACTGGCGGAGCAATCGGATCTGATCATTATTGAAGATGACATTTTTGCAGATTTTGAAATCATACCGGCCCCCCGTCTGGCCGCGTTGGATGGGCTGAATCGGGTAATTCACATTGGCAGTTTTTCCAAAACGCTGTCGGCGTCGGTGCGGTGCGGGTTTATTGCGGCGCGGGCTGACTGGATTGATGGGTTGGTGGATATGAAAATTGCGACTTCGTTCGGGGGGGATCCCTTTGCGGCGGAGCTAACGTGGCGTGTGCTGACGGATGGGTCATATCGCAAACACCTTGTGGACTTGCGGCGTCGGTTGTCCAGCGTGATGGATGAAACGGAACATTGTTTGCGCCAGATCGGGATCTCGCCGTGGATTAAGCCGCAGGCGGGGATTTATTTGTGGGGGGCATTGCCCGATGGCCGACTAGCAGAGGAGGTTGCCCAAAAAGCCCATGTGCAAGGAATAGTGTTAGCGCCGGGGAATGTATTCAGCCTAGCCGGAACAGCAGGGCAGTATTTGCGGTTTAACGTGGCGCAATCGACTGCACCTGAAATTTACGCCATGTTGAAATCCATTCTGGCGGAGTAACCGTAAAGCCAAGTAAATATGGTTTGTTATCGATAACGTAAGTGGCTATAAAAAACCGAATCATCTGGCAGGAGCCCACCCATGACGATGAATGCAACAATTTTGCGTGTAACAGACCGTATTCGCAAACGCAGCCAATCCTTGCGCAAAACGTATCTCTTCCGAATGGAACAAGCCCGCGAAGAAGGCCCGCGCCGCGCGCATTTGACCTGTGGGAATCAGGCGCACGCCTATGCGGCGATGACAGATGACAAGGGGCTGTTGGCGGCGGGGAAAACCCCCAATTTGGGCATGATCAGCGCCTATAACGATATGCTTTCTGCGCATCAGCCGTTTGAACATTATCCGGAAATGATCCGCAGGGCGGCGCGGGCTGTTGGGGCTACGGCGCAAATGGCAGGTGGGGTGCCGGCCATGTGTGACGGGGTTACGCAGGGGCAGGTGGGTATGGAACTATCGCTATTTTCGCGGGACGTGATCGCCTTGTCTGCCGGCATCGGGTTGTCGCATAATACATTTGATGCGGCGGTTTATCTGGGCGTGTGCGATAAAATCGTGCCGGGTTTGGTGATGGCGGCGGCGACCTATGGATATTTGCCAGCAGTGTTTTTGCCGGCTGGTCCGATGGTGTCAGGCCTGCCTAATGATGAAAAATCCCGTATACGCCAGCAATTTGCCAAGGGTGAATGTGATCGGGAAGCCCTGATGCAGGCGGAAATGGCCAGCTATCACGGGCCGGGAACGTGTACGTTTTACGGTACGGCGAATTCGAATCAGATGTTGATGGAATTCATGGGGCTGCATTTGCCGGGGGCATCCTTTGTCAATCCGGATACGCCGTTACGGGCGGCGTTAACCGAACGGGGTGCGCAACGGGCCTTGGAAATTTCGGCTTTGGGGCAGGATTACAGGCCGGTGGCGCAGGTTCTGGATGAACGTTGTTTTGTGAATGCAATGGTTGGGTTGATGGCCACAGGGGGATCGACCAATCTGGTGTTGCATTTACCGGCCATGGCGCGGGCGGCGGGTATTCTGATTGAACCGGATGACATGGCAGAAGTGTCTACCGTGACCCCTTTGCTGACCAAAGTGTATCCAAACGGGTTGGCGGATGTGAACCATTTTCATGCAGCTGGCGGGTTGGGGTATTTGATCGGCCAATTGCTTGATGCGGGTTTGCTGCATGGCGACACCACGACGGTTTATGGCCGTGGGTTGGTGGATTATACCCAAGAACCAAAATTGCGTGACGGGTGTCTGGTTTGGGAGGAAGGGGCGAAAATGCCCCTGAACGATAAAATTTTGCGCCCGGTCAGTAACCCGTTTCAAAAAATGGGTGGGTTGGCGGCGTTGTCGGGGAATTTGGGCGATGGCGTGATGAAAATATCTGCGGTTGCTGCGGATCGTCGACATATTTGCGCGCCTGCGCGGGTGTTCCATTCCCAAGAAGCTGTGCGCGAGGCCTTTAACAAAAACAGGTTTACCACCGACACAGTAATCGTTGTGCGGTTTCAGGGACCCAAGGCAAACGGCATGCCGGAACTGCACAACCTGACCCCCATTCTATCCGTGTTGCAGGATCGCGGATTGAAGGTGGCGTTGTTAACCGATGGCCGCATGTCCGGTGCGTCCGGCAAAGTGCCGGCCGCCATTCACATATCGCCCGAGGCTGCCGATGGTGGCCCGCTGGCCCGTTTGCAGGACGGGGATATGATCGAGCTTGACGCCGAAAAGGGCGTGTTGAACGTAACGGCCAAGGGGTTTGATACCCGTACGCCCGTGGTTCCGGACCTGTCGGAAAACGGTCACGGGATTGGCCGTGAACTGTTCGACGTGTTTCGCAAGAATGTCGGCCCCGCCACCCGTGGCGCGGCTGTGATTTTGTAGGAGAATACCATGACCCCGAATAACGCCAGCATCGCTTGTGAAAAAATATGCCGTTTGGCCCCGATTGTACCGGTTTTGGTATTGGATGATGCCGCAGATGCCATCCCTTTGGCACAGGCATTGGTGGCGGGTGGTTTGCCCGCGTTGGAGGTCACCCTGCGCACGCCTGCCGCGCTTGACGCTATTCGTGCCATGGCTTCGGTTCCGGGTGGTGTGGTCGGGGCAGGAACGCTGTTGACCCCGCAGGATGTCAAAGCCGCAAAACAGGCCGGTGCCAAATTCGGTGTTTCGCCGGGGGCCACGGCGCAGTTGTTGGCGGCCTGTATGGAGCATGATTTACCCTTGTTGCCCGGGGCGGCAACCGCGACCGAAGCCATGCGATTGCTGGAGCAGGGGTACACCATTCAGAAATTTTTTCCGGCCGAGGCCGCAGGCGGGGCGGCAGCAATCAAGGCAATCGGTGCCCCGATCCCGCAAGTGCGGTTTTGTCCGACGGGCGGGGTGACCTTGCAGAATGCGCCGGCATATCTGGCGTTGCCAAATACAATTTGCGCAGGCGGCAGCTGGGTCGCGCCGAAATCCTTGATTATGGCCAAGGATTGGGGCGGCATCACGAAGTTGGCAGCCGAGGCGTCTCGGTTGGCTTAATAAAGCCAGTAGCCGATCACCCGAAAAATGGCGTTCGGAATTTGGTTGGCGGTCAGGGTTTGGCCGGATAACAGCCAAGCCCAGAGGATTAATGCACCGCCAACAAGCATTCCAATCAAGGAATATAAGGGGGACCGTTGGTCAACGTATGAATTGGCGACCCCGACAAAACCAAAAATCAACAATAAAACGCCGCCGACTAGTTGAAGGTCATATCCCATCTGAATTCCTTTATAACCTGTTCGACGTTTCTGGCTTGTGATTAGCTTAATCAGACTCGCCTTCAAAAATCAACTTTTCCTGTACAGGGGCCACCCGCAAAATATTTGTGGATCCGGGTGTGTTGAACGGAATGCCGGCGGTGACGACGATTTTGTCTTTATCCTCGGAAAATCCGGCGTTGCGTGCGGCGCGTGCAGCGCTGACAACAGCCATTTTAAAACGCGACACTTCGTTGGTCAGGACACAATGCAACCCCCAAATCAGGGTCATCCGGCGGGCCGTTGGCACCAAAGGCGTGAGCGCGATAATGGGGACCGACGGGCGTTCGCGGGCGGCGAGCATGGCTGTGTGGCCGGAATGCGTAAAACAGCAAATCGCCCGGATTTCGGTGGTTTCCGCCACATCACGCGCGGCCAGTGTGATCGCATCGGCAACGGTTGCACGGGATGGTGTGCGTGACGCTTCGATGATGGCGCGATAGGTCGGATCGGATTCGACGCTTTCGGCCACGTTGTTCATGGTGGTTACGGCCTCGACCGGATACTGGCCTGCGGCGGATTCTGCGGATAACATCACCGCGTCGGCACCCTCGTAAATGGCGGTGGCGACATCGGAAACTTCGGCGCGGGTGGGGATCGGGGCTTCGATCATGCTTTCCATCATCTGGGTTGCAACGATCACCGGTTTGCCTGCCTTGCGGCAGGCGCGGACCAGACGCTTCTGGATCGGCGGTACGTCCTGTACCGGCAGCTCGACACCCAGATCTCCGCGCGCAACCATCACGCCATCGGTGACCTTTAGAATATCGGCAAAGGATTTCACCGCCGCCGGTTTTTCAATCTTGGAAATAATCGCTGCGCGTCCCTGCACCAGTTCTTTGGCCTCGAGCACATCTTCGGGGCGTTGCACAAAGGACAGCGCCAGCCAATCGACACCCAATTCACACACAAATTCCAGATCGGAGCGGTCTTTGTCCGACAAGGCCGCCAGCGGCAACAACACGTCCGGCACATTGACGCCCTTGCGGTTGGAAATCACGCCGCCGACTTCGATAAAACAATCGGCAAAATCGTCACCGCAATCCGTCACACGCAGGCGTATTTTCCCGTCGTTCACCAGCAGGGTTTCCCCCGGTGCCAAGGCATCGAAAATTTCGGGATGCGGCAGGCAAACACGATCGGCATCGCCGGGTGTCTCGTCCAGATCAAAGCGGAAGCTTTCCCCTTCAACCAACGTTTCTTCGTCCGAAGCAAAGACCCCGCAGCGCAGTTTTGGCCCCTGTAAATCGGCCAGAATTCCGATCGGGCGGCCGGTGTCGCGTTCAACGTCACGGATGATCTGGTGTTTCTCGCGGATGTCGCTTTGGCTGCCATGGCTCATGTTCAGACGGAACACATCGGCACCGGCTTCTGACAGT
>CAMZLM010000185.1 GCA_947311485.1 uncultured Paracoccaceae bacterium | reverse complement strand
CCGTCAGGCCGCCGCATACCGGCCAGAATTTCCATCAGCGGCGTCTGGCCGTTGCCGGACACCCCTGCGATGCCGAAAATTTCGCCGGCGCGGACCTCGAAGCTGACTTTGTCCAGCTCCTTGTGGCCGCGTTCGTGATAGCCTTCGAGGTTGTCTACCTTGAGCAGCACTTCGCCGGGGTGGGCCTCGCCCTTGTCCACGGACAGCAGCACCTTGCGCCCGACCATCAGTTCGGCCAGTTCTTGCGGGCTGGTATCCGCCGTGCGCCGGTGTCCGACCATTTGGCCTGCGCGCATGATTGACACGTTGTCGGTGATTTCCATGATCTCGACCAGCTTGTGGGTGATCAACAGGATTGTCACGCCGTCTTCGCGCAGAACATTCAGGATTTCAAAGAGTTGTTTGGTTTCTTGCGGTGTTAAAACGCCGGTGGGTTCGTCCAGAATGAGGATATCGGCCCCGCCCTTGAGGGCTTTTATGATTTCGACCCGCTGGCGCATACCCACATTCAGATCGCTGATCAGGGCGTGGGGGTCGACCTCCATGCCATAGTTGTCAGCCAGATGTTTCAGGGTTTTCAGGGTGGCTTCCCGGCCATTTTTCAGCAAGGAGCCGCCTTCGGTTCCGAGCATCACGTTTTCCAGTACAGAAAACACATCAACCAGCATGAAATGCTGGTGAACCATGCCGATGCCCAGATCGATCGCATCCGCAGAGGAGCGGATATTGACCTTTTCGCCATTCACAAGCATTTCCCCGGAATCGGCCCGGTGCAGCCCGTAAAGCGTGTTCATCAGCGTGGATTTTCCGGCCCCGTTCTCGCCGATAATACCGTGGATCGTACCCTTTTCAATTTTCAGGTCGATGTGACGGTTGGCATGAACCAGTCCGAAGGATTTGCTGACATTTTTCAATTCCAGCGCGATACGAGCGGCGGTTTGGCCGCTCGTAGTGTTGTTTGCAGACGATGCCATCTGTGACTTACTTCACAGGGCAGGTGTTGTCAGAGCGGTAGTCGTGAACGGTGATTTCACCGGCAACGATTTTGGCTTTGGCAGCATCCATCGCGGCCTGCATTTCGGCGGTCAGGATGTCTTTGTTGTTGTCGTCAACCGCATAGCCAACGCCGCCTTCGGCCAGACCAAGGTTGTGAACGCCGGCAGTGAATTTGCCATTTTTTGCGTCCATCATCACTTCATAAGCCGCAACATCAACGCGCTTGAGCATGGATGTCAGAACCGAACCCGGTGCCATGTAGTTCTGGTTGGCGTCAACACCGATGGACATTTTGCCCGCGTCGGCAGCCGCCTGGATCACACCAACACCGGTGCCGCCGGCAGCCTGATAAACCACGTCTGCGCCACGGTCGATCTGGCCCTGGGTCAGCTCGGCACCTTTGGCCGGATCATTCCATGCGGCAGGGGTGGTGCCGGTCATGTTGGCCAGAACGGTTGCGTCGCCATTGGCGGATTTTACGCCCTGTTTATAGCCACACTCGAATGCGCGGATCAACGGGATGTCCATGCCGCCAACAAAACCGACGGTGCCGGATTTGGAGGCCATAGCCGCCGCGATGCCGACCAGATAGGAACCTTCGTGCTCTTTAAAGGCATACTGGCGCAGGTTCGGGGCGTCGAGCCAGTTCACGTCGATGATGGCAAACTGAACGTCGGGATGTTCACCGGATACTTTGGCGATGGCGTCGGCCTGACCAAAACCGATACCCAGAACAGTGGTCGCGCCACGCTGGATCATGCGGTTCATGGCCTGCTCGCGCTGGGCTTCGTTGGTGACTTCGAATTCCATCACGTCCACACCGGTGTCTTTGGTGAATTTCATGATGCCTTCGGAAACCGTTTGGTTAAACGATTTGTCGAATTTACCGCCCAGATCATAGATCACAGCCGGTTTGAATTCGCCGGCCATAGCGATGCTTGCCGCGGCGGTGAAGGCACCGGCCATCAGTACTGTCATTGTTTTTTTCATTGTTTTCTCCTTGTTGAGCCCCTTGGGGCCATAGTTTGTCGCACCGGACAGGTGCGAGTATGCTCAGATTGTGTGACCTGAATTCTTGCGCCCTTGGCGGGCGATTGTTGGCGAACGGTTTGACCTCCCATCAAAACCCTGATTCCATCGTTGATAGAAACAACTCTTTTACCATAGCGGCGTCAACACCCATACAGACCCGAACCGGCCTGCGCCCCTGACTGGATGAGCGGACGGTCTGTCCGATGCGCGTGCCATCCACGATAACCTCAAGCGCGTGATTTTCAATGGTAAAAAGATCAGGGCGGGTGATTGCAACGGTGGCGCTGGGGTCATGCAGGCGGCAAACCGGCTCCCCCAACACGGATTCGTAGAATTCCAGATAGAATTCTGTTGCTTCGGATAGAAAACCGCCCAGCACAGGGGCACCGCGTGCGGCGCGGTCGAATTCCGGCGCACCACAGGTGATTTGCTGGGTTACGTCCAGCCCGACCATCACCACATCCCAGTCGGCCGCAAAAACGCGATCTGCTGCGTGGGGGTCGTTCCAGATATTGGCCTCGGCAAATTCGGTGACATTGCCCAGCTCCAGCCCACCGCCCATCAGCACAACGGATTTGGTTTTTCCGGCAATCGAAGGGTCCAGCTCCAGCGCCAGCGCGATATTGGTCAGCGGGCCAATCGGGCAAAGCGTGATTTCGCCGGGGTTCTCGTTGATTTGGCGCACGATGAATTCGGCGGCGGTTTCGTCAACGGCCTGTCCCTTGGGGGTGCGGGGGGGCATGTTGCCAAACCCTTCGGTCCCATGCACATGGCTGGAATGGGGTTTGGGGGCCATCAACAACGGTTTTTCGGCCCCGCGCGCCACCGGCACATCGCGGTTGGCCAGTTCTGCCAACACCAGCGCGTTGCGTGTGGCGATATCCACGCTGACGTTGCCGAAAATAGTGGTCAGGCCGACGACCTCCAGATCCGGCTGCAAAAACGCATAGAAAATCGCCATGGCGTCGTCTACGCCGGGGTCCGTGTCGATGATGATCTTTTGGGCGGTCATTTGGATTGCTCTTTCAAAAAGTCGGTTACGTCTTGTTTATGGGGAATGGCGCTGGCGGCCCCGTGTCCGGTGACTTGCAGGGCGCTGGCAGCGGCGGCAAACCGCAAGGCCTGCGCGGCGTTGCCATGTGCATCGTATTGCGCCAGAAATGCCCCCAGAAATGTATCGCCTGCGCCGGTGGTATCCACGGCCTGCACGGGATAGGCGTTCTGGTGCAGGGTGCCGGTTGCATCGCGCAGATAGGCCCCCTTGGCCCCGAGCGTCACCAGCAACATCGGCACAGCAATATCCGCAACCGCGCAGTGGTTGGCGGCGGCCAGTTCGGCGGCCTCGGTTTCATTGACCACCAGCAGATCGGTCAGCGGCAGCAATTCCGTGGCCAGCGCCGGCGAAAACGGTGCGGCACTATAGGCGATTTTGAAACCATGATCCTTTGCATAGCGGGCAATTTCGCCGGTCAGGTTGGTTTCGTTTTGAAACAGAACCCAGTGATCCGGCCCGTTCAATCCGTGCAGGGCCTTGGCGACCATGTCCATTGTCAGGCACTGGTTGGCACCGCTGAAAATCACGATTTCGTTTTCGGCATCCGGGTCTACGTAGATGATGGCGTGGCCGGTGGGGGTGTCGATCCGGTCGATATAGGTCTGGTCAAGTCCGGCAGCGGAAATCGCGGCGTCAATCCAGCTGTCGTCTTTGGCGATGCAGCCCACATGGCGCAACGGGCCACCGGAACGCAGCGCGGCAACGGATTGGTTCAGCCCCTTGCCGCCAAGGTGTTTGGCATGGTCCAGCGCCAGCAGGGTTTCCCCGGGGCGCGGCATGTGGGGGACCTGATAAACAAGGTCGGCGTTGATTGATCCGAAGTTGATAATCACCGATGGTCGTCCTTTCCCTTGTGGCGCAGAATCGCATAAAAGAGGCCAGAATATAAATCCGGCTACCCTGTGGCAACCTGTTTTTCCAGCCGGTCAAATTTTGAGCCATTGCAGATTGTGTTCCAACGCGATACATGCAGGCTCTAATCAGCGGCAAATGCCAATGCAGCAACGGTGGATGCGATGACCCAGCCCAAAAAACTCTATGTCAAAACCTATGGATGTCAGATGAACGTCTATGACAGCGAACGCATGACAGATGCGCTCGGGGTTTCGGGGTATGTGGCCACGGATACGCCGGATGACGCGGATATGATTCTGTTGAACACCTGCCACATTCGCGAAAAAGCCGCCGAGAAGATTTATTCCGAACTGGGGCGGTATAAACCGCTCAAGGCGGCCAAGCCGGATTTGAAAATCGGTGTGGCGGGCTGTGTCGCGCAGGCCGAAGGGGCCGAGATTATCCGCCGCCAACCGATGGTGGATCTGGTGGTGGGGCCGCAGGCCTATCACCGGCTGCCGGAAATGGAACAGGCCGCCGGCAAGGGCGAAAAACTGGTGGATACGGATTTTCCCGAAGAGGACAAATTCGACCATCTGCCCCGTGGCCCCAAGGCCCGGCGCGCGCCCTCTGCGTTTTTGACAGTGCAGGAAGGCTGTGACAAGTTTTGCGCGTTTTGTGTGGTGCCCTACACGCGCGGGGCAGAGGTGTCGCGCTCGGTGGATCAAATCATGGCCGAAGCCCGCGATCTGGTCGAACGCGGTGTGGTGGAAATCAATCTTCTGGGCCAGAATGTGAATGCCTGGCATGGGGAAAAGGACGGGGCCGAATGGGGGCTGGCGCGGTTGATTCGCGAATTGGCCACGATTGACGCACTGAAACGCATCCGGTTTACCACATCGCATCCGAACGATATGGACGATGATTTGATTGCCGCCCATGGCGATGTGGAAAAACTGATGCCCTATCTGCACCTGCCGGTGCAATCGGGGTCGGACAAGATCCTCAAGGCGATGAACCGCAAGCATACGGCGGCGGACTATCTGAAACTGATCGACCGTATTCGCGCGGTGCGCCCCGATATTGCGCTGTCCGGTGATTTTATTGTCGGGTTCCCGGGCGAGACCGAGGCGGACTTTGACGCGACCATGGCGCTCTGTGAACAGGTGCGTTACGGGCAGGCGTTTTCATTCAAATATTCCCCGCGTCCGGGCACACCGGCGGCGGACCGTGCGCATGTGGACGAAGCCGAAAAATCCTTGCGTCTGGCGCGGTTGCAAAAGTTGCTGGCCCGGCATCAAACCGATTTCCAGAACAGTATGGTCGGAAAGGTGTTGCCGGTCCTTCTGGAAAAACCCGGACGTCTGGAGGGCCAAATGGTCGGGAAATCAGAGTTCCTGCACGCGGTGCATATGCAGGCGGACCCCGCGCTTAGAGGAACAATTGTACAGGCGAGAATCCTGTATTCGGAGCGCAACTCCCTTGCGGGTGAAATTGTCTAGCTCTGGTTGAGGGCGGAAAAACCAACGGATTGCGGCTTGTGTGGAACCAATTCAGGCATGGATGCGGGAATTGTTTCCAATCTATACCTAGTAGTCGCAATTTAATCCTTCACAAATTGTAGAAATTTGGTATTTTGCAACTAGGCCTGAGGTTGACGGTAGGGTAATTCCGTCTGGGCATTTTGGCGAGTGTGAAAGTGAAGGGATATTCAAGTGATTAAGCAATCCATAAAAATCTGGGTGGCAATGATCGGTTTTGTACTGTTGGCCGGTTCGGCAATGGCACAAGAGCGTTATGTGCCCGGCATCTGGGTGGACCCGGATGGATGTGAACATTGGGTGATGGATGATGGTGTCGAAGGCTACATGACACCGCACGTTACCCGCGACGGGATTCCGGTTTGTCGTCGGGGCAATCCTTGTGCGGTCATGAACTCGGATCAACTGTTTCGGGTGGACAAGGCGTATATCACTGCGTCTGGCCGCAAACGTTTGGTGGATTTCTTCCGCAGTGCAGGCGTGACGTCCTTCATCATTGACGGGCATACAGACAGCGATGCAAGCGATGCCTATAACATGCGGTTGTCACAGCGGCGTGCAGAGGCCGTTGCCAATATCGCCCGTTCTGTTGGAGCGCAGGCGCAAACACGTTGGTATGGCGAACGGCAGCCGATTGCATCCAACCGCACATCCGCGGGCAAAGCAAAAAATCGCCGCGTTGAAATCACCTGTGTACGCTAAGGGGAAATGGTATGACTAATATTACAGTAACATTGGCGGTTGTTGCCGCCGCGTTTACCTTGACCGCTTGTGGTGACAAACAAGACAAGACCGTCGACCGCGGGATTGATTCCCATAGCGTCAGCGATCTTCAGGCCGGTATTTGGGTGGATCCAAACGGGTGCGATAACTGGATTATCGATGATGGTGTCGAAGGCTATCTGTCCGCACGTATGGACAAGTATGGCAAGCCGGTATGTTCCGGTATCGCCGCGCCAAACACTGTTGTGGGTGATTTCAAGCAGGGTTCCGATCCGATCTAGGGTCCCCTGAATAAGAACACAAAAAACGCGGCCCGTGGAAACGGGCCGCGTTTTTTTTATGGCCGGTGCAGGGCGTGGAAACCACGCCCCGCGTGCCGACAGCGTTTCAACATAAAGTCGAAACACTTTAGCGTGTGAATTTTTTGTATTTCACCCGTGTTGGCTCACATGCCTGTGGTCCCAGACGGCGGATCTTGTCTTCTTCATAATCGGCAAAGTTACCTTCGAACCATTCCACATGGCTGTTGCCTTCAAAGGCCAGCATGTGGGTACAAATCCGGTCGAGGAAGAAACGGTCGTGCGAGATCACCACCGCACAGCCGGCGAAATCCACCAGTGCGTCTTCCAGCGCGCGCAGGGTTTCCACATCAAGGTCATTGGTCGGTTCGTCCAGAAGCAACACATTGCCGCCCTCGCGCAGCAGTTTGGCCAGATGCACGCGGTTGCGTTCCCCGCCAGACAGCAGGTTCATCTTTTTTTGCTGGTCGCCGCCTTTGAAGTTGAAAGCGGAACAATAGGCGCGGGAGTTCACCTCCGCATCGCCGAGCTTGATAATGTCCAGCCCGTCGGAGATTTCCTCCCAGACGGTTTTCTTGTCGTCCAGCGTATCGCGGGACTGGTCCACATAGGACAGTTTCACGGTGTCGCCATATTCCACGGTGCCGGCATCCGGTTGTTCCTGTCCGGTCAGCATTTTGAACAGGGTCGATTTACCCGCGCCGTTGGGACCGATCACCCCGACAATGCCGCCGGGCGGCAGGGAAAATGTCAAATCGTCAATCAGCAGGTTTTCACCGTATCCCTTGGACAGGTTTTCAACCTCGATCACCTTGCCGCCCAAACGCGGGCCGTTGGGGATGACGATCTGGGCGGTGGAAATTTTCTCGCGTTCGGACTGGTTGGCCATTTCGTTATAGGCGTTGATACGCGCCTTTTGTTTGGCCTGACGGGCCTTGGCCCCCTGACGGATCCAGTCGAGTTCCCGTTCCAGCGTTTTCTGGCGGGATTTATCCTCTTTGGCTTCGTGTTGCAGGCGCTTGGCCTTTTGTTCCAGCCAGGCGGTATAGTTGCCCTCGTAAGGAATGCCGCGGCCCCGATCCAGTTCCAGAATCCAGCTGGTGATGTCGTCCAGAAAATAGCGGTCGTGGGTGACGATCAGACAGGTGCCCTTGTAATCCATCAGGTGCTTTTGCAGCCAGGCGATGGTTTCCGCGTCCAAGTGGTTGGTCGGTTCATCCAGCAACAGCATGTCGGGCGCTTCCAACAGCAGTTTGCACAGGGCCACGCGGCGGGCCTCACCACCGGACAGGGTGGTCACATCGGCATTATCGGGCGGGCAGCGCAAGGCCTCCATCGCGATGTCGATATTGGCGTCCAGATTCCACAAATCATCCGCGTCGATCTCGTCTTGCAGTTTGGCCATTTCATCGGCGGTTTCATCCGAATAATTCATCGCCAGTTCATTGTATTTGTCCAGAATGGCCTTTTTGTCGGCCACCGCCAGCATCACGTTTTCGCGCACGTTCAGGGTTTCGTCCAGTTTCGGTTCCTGCGGCAGATAACCGACCTTGGCCCCCTTGGCGGCCCATGCTTCGCCGGAAAAATCCTTGTCCAGACCGGCCATGATTTTCATCAGCGTGGATTTACCGGAGCCATTGACCCCGACCACACCGATTTTCACACCGGGCAGGAATGACAAGTGGATATTTTCAAAGCATTTTTTGCCACCGGGATAGGTCTTGGAGACCCCTTCCATGTGATAGACGTATTGATAAGAAGCCATGATGCGCGCCCTCTGGAGCTGAATTTTGCGATTGTTTGGCTGGCTTTTAACGTTTTGGCAGGCAGACAGCAATAACCCATACGGCCTATCTGCGCCCGATAAGTCCAGATATCAATTCTTAAGGCCAGTTGCGTTTCTGGCCTTGTGGTTTGTGGCGCATTGGGAAATAGTGCGTCGCTCTAACAGAATAAGGGGAACTGCGTGGGCGCGACTGAAACATTGATGCGGATTATCGGCTCTGTGGCGTTGCTGCTGTGGGGGCTGCGTATGGTGCAAACCGGCATTAGCCGGGGGTTTGGCACCGAAATGCGGTCAATCATGCAGGCCAATACCGGCAACCGGTTTCGGGCGTTTCTGGCGGGGCTTGTGGTGACGATGATGGTGCAATCCAGTACCGCCACCGCGTTGATTACCTCTACTTTTGCCCGTCAGGGGCTGGTCACGCTAACGGCGGCGATTGCAATTATTCTGGGGGCGGATGTGGGGACAACGCTGGTGGCGCAATTGCTGTCGCTGGATCTGTCGTTGCTGCCCTATATTCTGATGCTGGTCGGTTTTGTGATGCACAAAAGCGCGGATGCGCAGCGTTATCGCCAGTTGGGGCGTGTGGCGATGGGTCTGGCGCTGATGCTGTTTGCGTTGCGGTTTATTCTGCTGTCGGCGGAACCGTTGCGGCAATCTATTGTGTTGCAGGAAATCCTGATGTCGCTGGAGTCTGAACCGTTGCTGGCGGTGCTGGTGATGGCGGTTCTGGCGTGGATTACCCATTCCTCGCTGGCGACTGTGTTGTTGATTGCCTCGTTGATGTCCTCGGGGGCGGTGCCGCCGATGCTGGGGGTTTATCTGGTGCTCGGGGCCAATCTGGGCGGGGCGATCCCGCCGATTGTGGCGACGCTTTCAAGCGGCATCGTGGCGCGGCGGGTGACCATCGGTAATGCGGCGATCAAGGTGCTGGGGATTATCGTTGTTATGCCTTTTGCGGCACTGGTGGCTGATGCCCTGATGGATATGGGCATTGCGCCGGAAAATCTGGCGGTGAATGTGCATATGGCGTTCAACATGATGCTGGCGCTGGTGTTTTTGCCGATTGTCGGGATCGTCGGGGCGCAGCTGGAAAAATTCGTGCAGGAACCCGAGAGCACCGATGCCGAGGCCGGTCCGCGTCACCTAGACGAGGGATTGATCGAAACGCCGGTGCTGGCGCTGGCGGCGGCTTCGCGCGAGGTTTTGAATATGGCGACCTATGTGGAAACCATGCTGCGCGGGGTGTCCACGGCAATTGAAACCACCGAAAAGGCCCCGATTGCCCAATTGCGGACCTGCGAAGATGTGATTGACCAATATTACGAAGAGATCAAATTCTATGTGACCCGCGTGACAAAACAGGAAATGACCAATGCAGAGACCCTGCGTGCGGCGGAGATCCTGTTGTTTACCACGAACCTTGAACACATCGGCGATATTGTGGAAAATCTGTTGTCGATTTCAGAGCAACGGATTTCCGAAAAGCTGGTATTCTCCGAGGTGGGGTTAACTGAAATCGAAGAGTTGCATGCCCGTGTGGTGGCCAACCTGACACTGGCAACGGGGGTGTTCATGTCGGGCGAAGTGTCCGTTGCGCGCATGTTGCTCGAGGAAAAAACCAGCGTGAACAAATTGCAGTACCGTTTGACCCAGAACCATCTGGAACGGCTGCGGGACGGCGCGCCCGAGACCATCACCACCAGCGCCATGCATCTGGATACGTTGCGCGATTTGCGGCGGGTGAATTCACATATTTCCGCCGTGGCCTATCCGGTGCTGGAACAGGCGGGGGCCTTGCGTAAAACCCGGCTGCGAAAGGCCAAGGACTAGGTGCCGGTAGCGGGGTACAACCTGCCCATGGCCACACGCGGGTTGCGTGTCGGCTTGCTGGGGGGGTCGTTCGATCCGCCGCATCAGGGGCATTTGCATATCTCGCGACTCGCGCTCAAGGCCTTCGGGCTGGATCAGGTCTGGTGGATGGTCAGCCCCGGCAATCCGTTGAAACAGCACGGTCCCGCACCGATGGCCAAGCGGCTGTCGGCTTGTCGTGAACTGGTAGATGATCCGCGCATCAAGATCACGGATATCGAGGCGCATCTGGGAACGCGCTATACGGCGGCCACTTTGCAGGCGTTGATGGCGCGGTATCAAGGGGTGCGGTTTGTCTGGCTTATGGGGGCGGATAATCTGGCGGGGTTTCACCGGTGGAAAGACTGGAACCGGATCATGCAGACCGTGCCAATCGGGGTTTTGTCGCGTCCGGATGAACAGCTGGCGGCGGGTTGTTCGCTGGCGGCACGGCGCTATCGCCGGTCGCGTCTGTCTGCAAAACGTGCCGGTGCCTTGCCCTTTCGACCGGCCCCGAGCTGGTGCTTGCTCAACGGGCCGATGGTTGATATTTCTTCAACACAGCTTCGCAACCAAGGCGACTGGAATCGCGGGTAAGTTAGGAAAGTTTTTTGAGTGAAAGCCATTTATTAACGCGACGCGCAGTGCTGCTGAGCCTTTTGGCGAGCGGGGCGATGCCGGCCTTTGCGGGGGCACCCAAAACATCCTTGCGCCCTGTGCCGCGCCCCAAGGGCGGTGTTGCCCGCGCCATCAAAGCACGCCACGAACAGCCTTCGCTGCGGTCCATTCTGGATGGGGCGGGGTTGTCGGGAAAAATGAGTGTCGTGGTTGCCGATGCCACGACCGGCCAGATACTGGAGAGCCGCGGCGCCGATGTGGGCCTGCCGCCGGCCAGTGTGACCAAAACCATGACCACGCTTTATGCGCTCGATCATTTGGGCGGGGATTACCGGTTTAACACACGGGTGATTGGCACCGGCCCGATCCGGAACGGGGTCTTGCAGGGGGATTTGATTTTGGTCGGTGGCGGGGATCCCGAGCTGGACAGCGACGGATTGGGGGATCTGGCCGCACAGCTGCGGGTACGGGGATTGAAGCGGATTACGGGCAAGTTTCGGGTCTACAGCGACGCGCTGCCCTATCAGCGGTCGATTGATCCGGGGCAGCCGGAATACGTGGGCTATAATCCGGCGGTGTCGGGGCTGAATTTGAACTTCAACCGTGTGTATTTCGAATGGAAACGTACGGGTAAGGGCTATAATATTTCCATGGACGCGCGCGGCGAACAATTCCGCCCGCTTGTGCGCGGCATTACCATGTCGATACGTGACCGGCAGGGACCGTTGTTTACCTATAAATCCGGCAAGCGGGAAAACTGGAGCGTGTCACGGTCGGCGTTGGGAAAGGCCGGTGGCCGTTGGTTGCCGGTGCGCAATTGCGCGGCCTATGCGGGCGAAGTGTTTCAATCGCTGGCCGCTGCGCACGGAATTCGATTGCCTGCAGCCGGCGTGGCCAAGGCGGTGCCAACGGGGGCGGTTCTGGCGCAGGAAACAAGCGGTCCTTTGAGCGCGGTGCTCAGGGCGATGTTGAAGTATTCCACCAACCTGACGGCAGAAGTATCCGGTTTGACGGCAACGCGACAGGGCGGGGGGAATGTCGGCACGCTGCCGGCCTCGGCCAGAGAAATGGTGAAATGGTTGTCGCCACGTTTCGGATTGAACGGGCTGCGGTTTCTGGATCATTCCGGCATGAGCGACAAAAACCGGTTAACGGGGCAGCAAATGGTGAATGTGCTGGTGAAAACCGGTTGGAACGGCCAACTGCGCCCGCTGCTCAAGCATATCAAACTGGTGAATTCCAAAGGCCGCAAAGCCCCGATCAAAGGGGTGAATGTGGTTGCGAAAACCGGCACGCTGAATTTCACCTCGGCGCTGGCGGGGTATATCGAATGTCCGAACGGGCGCAAGCTGGCCTTTGCGATTTTCAGCGCGGATCTGGGTAAACGGGCCAAAATTCCCAAGGCCAAACGCGCGCGGCCTGACGGTGGACGCAAATGGGACAAACGGGCCAAGCGGATGCAACAAAAACTGCTGCGGCGGTGGGCGTTGGAATACGGGGTTTCGTAGGGCGGCCATGGTGGGGCAGACAGGGTACGCGTTTTACCCCGCGTCGGCTGTTGCCGGCAGGGAAAAACGGGAGTTTCCTTCGTAAAAGAGGCGGGCCCGCCGTGCGGTTGATGTGCCAATCAGGGCTGTTGGCCCTGCTACCTGCGATCTGAGTGGAGTTTTCCACTTTGGGGTATCTGGCGATTCCGGAGGGTTGCTAAAATATCCGGAACCGGTAACCACTTGTGACGTCGGGGAGTGTTTTACCTTTAAGGCACCAAATTTTCATTAACCATGCGAACGCTATTCGATCAAATGGCGCGCACGGGATCCGCGTTCGATAGCGGCACCGTGCAGGCGGTCGATTTCCAGCTGATAGCGGGTTTCCGCCAGAAACCGCAGTTCGGCTTCACGCAAGCGCCCGTCGGCGGCGGCGACATCGCAGCACAGCGCATAGGCGGTTTCGTAAAACCGGTCGGGCAGGGCGGCGCGCACCAACCCGAACAAGGCGTCCAGCCCGTCTTCTTCTTCCATCAGGTCAAACACGGTTTGTGACACGACGGCCAGATGATCGGGATTGAATTCGGCAAAAATCGGCAAATGGTTGATCACCTGTTCAATCGAGAGCAATTCCAGCGTCCGGATATGTTCATCGGAAATCGAGGTGGCGACCATCATTGCCACAAGTGCGTCCTGCAAGGACCATGGCGAAGGTTGAGAGGCGATGTCGTTCATAATGCTGTCCCTTTCAGGGGTTATTTGCCCTATATTATTGACCCCGTGCGCGGGGGGCAATAGGGAGTGGGGCGTAACCCAAAAAACAAGCGGAATGAACCTATGTCTGAAATGCGTGATCTGTGCATGACCTCCAAAGCCTGGCCTTTTGAAGAAGCGCGCAAGATTTTGAAACGTGTCGGCAAGGACAAGGACTGCGTGCTGTTCGAAACCGGCTATGGCCCGTCAGGATTGCCCCATATCGGTACCTTTGGCGAGGTGGCGCGCACAACCATGATCCGGCAAGCGTTTCAGGCCATGAGCGATATTCCAACGCGGTTGATTTGTTTTTCCGACGATCTGGATGGCATGCGCAAGGTGCCGGGCAATGTGCCCAATCCAGCGGCGCTTGAGGAACATTTGCAGCGGCCTTTGTCGGCGGTGCCCGATCCTTTTGGTAAATATGACAGCTTTGCCGGTCACAACAACGCGATGTTGCGCCGGTTTCTGGATACTTTCGGGTTTGAATACGAATTTTATTCCTCGACCGAGTTTTACCAATCCGGCCAGTTTGACGACATCTTGCTGCGCTGTGTCGAGAAATACGACGAGATCATGGAAGTGATGCTGAAATCCCTGCGTGAAGAACGGCGCGGGACGTATTCGATTTTCCTGCCGATTTCACAGAAAACCGGACGCGTGCTGTATGTGCCGATGAAATCTGTGGATGCCGCGGCGGGGACGATTACCTATGACGACGAAGACGGCGAAGAGGTGACAACCCGCGTTACCGGTGGCAAGGTCAAGCTGCAATGGAAGCCCGATTTTGGCGCGCGCTGGGCGGCGTTGGGGGTGGATTTTGAAATGTATGGCAAGGACCATTCCACCAACACCCATATTTACGACAAGATCTGCCGGATTCTGGGCGCGCCCGCGCCGGCGCATTATGTCTATGAAATGTTTCTGGATGAAAAAGGCCAGAAGATTTCCAAGTCCTCCGGCAACGGCATTTCGATTGATGACTGGCTGAAATATGCCAGTGCCGAGAGCCTGTCCTATTTCATGTATCAAAAACCACGTACGGCGAAGCGGTTGCATTTTGATGTGATCCCGAAGGCAACAGATGAATATCATCAACAGCTGCGGGCCTATCCTACGCAGGATCTGAAGGCGCAATTGAACAATCCGGTTTGGCATATCCACAACGGCAAGCCGCCGGTATCCGATATGGTGGTGCCGTTTTCCATGTTGCTTAATCTGGCGTCGGCATCAAGCGCGGAGAGCAAAGAACAGATGTGGGGCTTTATCAATAAATATGCGCCCGACGCATCGCCGGAAACCCACCCGGGGCTGGACGCGGCGGCGGCGCAGGCCGTGGCCTATTTCCATGATTTCGTGAAACCGCAAAAGGTATACCGTGCGCCAAGTGATCAGGAACGGGCGGCGTTGCAGGATCTGGCGACACGCTTGTCAGGTTGGGACGGAGAGGCCGATGCCGATGCGCTGCAATCACTGGTGTTTGCCGTGGGTAAGGAACACGGGTTCGAGCCGCTGCGCAATTGGTTCAAGGCAATATACGAAGTGCTTCTCGGGGCGTCGCAGGGGCCGCGTTTTGGCGGGTTTATTGCGCTTTACGGGGTGGCGGAAACGGTTCAGTTGATCGAAAAAGCCCTGAGTGGAGAATTTACCGCATAAGGGCGGGGCGACTGGTTTTTTCTGGGTGCCGTTCACGTATAGGGGTGTTTTTTCACGAATTGTCGAAAAACCCCCTTTATTTTTGCAGATGTTAAGTGATTGACATGAGTCAATGTGAATACCGGACATAAATGCTAAGAAAATGTGCAACCCAATTTAGGAGAAGGTCATGTATAAGAATATTCTGATTCCGGTTTCGTTGGATCAAGAACGCAATACGCCTTTGGCCCTGCAAGCCGCGCAAACGCTTTTGTCGGCAGGGGGTAAGTTGACCGCTGTCTATGTGGATGAGCCAATTCCCACATTCGCAACCAGCTATTTGCCAAATGGCTATGAAGAAGAGCGCCGTTTGGGGTTGGGAGATGGGCTTAAGGAAGCGGTGAAAGATGTCGACGGTATCGAGACCGCCGTATTGTTCGGAAGCCCGGGGCAGAAAATCGTGGAATATGCCCGCAAACACGAAATAGATTGTATTGTGGTTGCCTCGCATCAGCATGGCCTGACAGATTATTTCCTCGGCTCCACCGCTGCACGTGTTGTGCGCCATGCCGATTGTGCGGTGCATGTGGTCCGTTAAGCAGGTTTTAAATCCTCTGGACTGAATAAATAAGCCTTGCCAAAGCCGCCGTTCATAGCGGCCGAGGTAAGGTGGAAAAGCACAAAGTTGAAGTCTGCGAAATCTATGTAGAGCTTTGATTTTGGATGGCTTTTTAAATAATGCTCGCGGGTATCATGATAACTTTGATGCTCGCGCGTCAGGAATTCAGCACGGCATTGCAATGATAACCGCGGATGGGTGAGGGGGTCTCCCTTGGCCCCGGGTTCCCCCACCAACAGCCCGCAATCGGGGGCGTGTTGCAAGGCTTGTGTATGCAAGGACAGGTCGGAAACCAGCGAAACAAGGACCCCTTGCCGTGTGGTTCCAAGCGCGATGCGCGTGACAAAGGGCGTTTGTGTTTTCGGGTGCGTAAATGCCAGTGATCCAAATTTAGCTTTATAAATCAATTTATTGGCTAATGATATTGCTTGATCATCTGTCGGTCGGATCAATGGTGTATTTTGCGCCATGGCCTTTTCCTTGCAAAAATGTTGCCTCCGGCCTTATGGCAGCGAACGCTGGTCTTACGCAAGTTTAAGACAAAATTGATATTTCCCCCCAATCGGTTTGCATCTGGCATGTGAACCCTTTTTTCGTCGTTTTCGATGTGTCTGTCCCTTGGGCAGCGCGGGTGTGGGCGGCAGTGGGTGTATTGAAAGGAAATTGGATGAACAAGGCAGTTACAGACGGTATTCAACTGATGCCGCCGAAATTTGAGTTCGGGTTGAATGTATGGTCAAGCGAAGATGGCACCCCCGGTTCGGCAACCTATAACGGGGCCGCAAATGCGTCGTTGATTGCGGCGGATCCGGATTTTGGCGGCTGTCTGGAGCTAAATAAAACCAGCACCACACAAAAGCTGCGATATACAGGCGAAACGCCGATGTTGGTCGGGTGTTATTGGCGGGTACGGGTGTTTGTCAAAGCGGTCAGCGGGCCTCTGCCGTCCGTGCGGATCGCAGCCTGGGCGGGGCAGCCGGGTGGGGGGCATGTGGCCGGTGTCACCGAAACCGGTGCGTCGGTTGCATTGACCACCTATGGCGAAGTCGTTGAAATATCGGCGATTGTTGGTTCGGGGAACCGAACGGGGGTTGATCTGGTCTGGGGACTTACGCCGAGCTTTGGCCATTTCGGCATTGATCTGACCGGGGCCACAGGCGGCGTTGTCCGCATTGACGATATCATTATCGAGGACGTGACCTCCTTCTTTCAGGATTCGAAAATCGATGTGGTCGATGTGCGCGATTTCGGTGCTGTGGGGGATGGTACAACCAACAATGTCGCGGCCTTTGAGGCCGCGGATGCGGCGGCGAACGGGCGATCTGTTTTGGTGCCCAAAGGTGTCTATAAGCTGAATAGCACGGTTACGATCAATTCTGAAATCCGGTTTCAGGGAACCGTGACCATGCCGGATTCCGCAATTTTGCAGCTGTTGCAGAATTTCGATTATCCGACGTATTTTACCGCGTTTAACGATGAACAACTGGCGTTTGAAAAAGCCTTGCAAGCATTGTTCCATTTTACAGATCATGACGCGCTCGATTTGGGGGGGCGTAGCATTGATTTGCACCGGCCTGTGGATGTGCACGCAGTGGTACAAAACATCAATACCTATTCAAGCCGACGCACGATTGCCAATGGCAACCTGACCGCGGTGGCCAGTGCGGATTGGAACGATGTGGTGGTGACGGCCACGGCGGGTTTTGATTCCAACAATGGGTCAACCCTGACAAATGTCAGTAATATCGCGACAATTCCGGTGGGGTCCCTGATCGAAGGTACCGGTGTTGGCCGCGAGGTTTACGTGAGGTCCGTGGACATCGGGGCCGGAACGATCACCACAAGTCGCCCGCTTTGGGGGGCACCGGCAAATCAAACCTATACGTTTACGCGGTTTAAGTATCAGCTGGATTTTTCAGGTTTCACCAAACTGAGCCGTTTTGTCATCGACAATGTCAACTTTTCCTGCGGTGGGCTGTGTAGCGGGATCAATTTGGCAGACACGGGTTTGATTTTCCACATTAAGGATTGCAGTTTTACGTCCCCAAAGGATCGGGGGCTTTCGTCCAAGGGGATGGGGTGTGCCGGTATTTTGCTGGATCGGAACCAGTGGCTTTCCAATGAGCAGCCGCTTGCGGTTGTTGACCGCCATTCGATCGGGTTCAACATCAACGCATCGGACGCAAAAATCCGCAATAACCGGGCGCTGCGGTTTAAACATTGGGGCATCATTTCCGGTCGTGGCGGGATCATTTCCGGCAACCATTTTTTTCAGGATGATCCGACGGGCGGGACGGATCGTACGGCCGGACTGGTGTTTGCCCATAACCACCCCAAAACGGCGTTCATCGGAAATTACATCGATAATTGTTTTCTTGAATGGACAAATGAACATGATGCGACTCCGGATATTATCACTGGGTACTCGTTTGGCGGGCTGAGCATCACCGGTAATCACTTTACCTCTTCCGGTGCCAATTCGTGGTTCTCATGGATTCAGCTGAAGCCATTTGGCACAGGGCATTTCATTAACGGGCTGACCATTACCGGTAATATTTTCAAGGCCTACTCAGGGCCGGCTCTTAATCGAGTGGAAAATGTTGATAGCTCGATTGCGCCGTTGAATGCGAACAAGTTCAGGAACATCACGGTCTGGGGCAATACGTTTACCGGTGTGGATAATCCGTTTATGAATCCGGCACACATCAAAGTGGTTCAGGGTACAACCAGCAGCACATGGACACAGGATGCCGCGAAATACTTGCCGTTTGGTGGGGACGCGCGCAATCTGGTTTCGGCAATGCCAAACGGGCGGATCCGAAATGCGAGTAATACGAATGTGTACACACAGCCCTATTTT
>CAMZLM010000184.1 GCA_947311485.1 uncultured Paracoccaceae bacterium | reverse complement strand
CGCCTGAAATACATGTTCGCTCCGCCGGGGTGGAGCCATGACGGATCGCGCGAAACGGCCGATATGCTTAAGGCAGAGCAGGCAAAAGACAGCTCCTAGAGCCTATATCGCAGGGCGGCGTTGATCAGGAATGTGATTTTTTCATCGTCTATGCCTGATACGGATTGGAAATGGACAGCGCGATTACCTTCTATTGAGAAACCAAATGGAAACAGCTCTGTAAAGTCTCTTATTAAAGTTGTTTGGCAATGAACATAGAGTGCAAATCCACCGGTTTTTGGAATGCCCAATCGTAAACTAGACCCTGTTTTGCATAAATAGGCTGGCTGCCCCCACCGCAGTTCTTCGGATATCGAGGCTATTTCCGGGTCGCTTGCCGCACTCAGAAAAACCAGTTCGCGCAGGTGCAACAGGCCCTTGCGGGCACTGTTGGGAAACCCGTTGAAAACGGCGGCAACCTCGGTGTTTTGAAAAGGGGTCATGCGGGATACATCGCCTCTTTGCCGCGTTCCAGATAGGCCATCAGGCTTGGCCGTTTTGTCACCAAATCCTTGAGCAAAGTCGGCTTGGGGAAGCTGACCAATTCACGCAACATCGGCACAACAGAGGCATCCGCCGCGCTGGGCCGGTCGCCAAACAGGAAGGGTTTATTACCCAAAATAACCTCGATCGCGGCAATGTCTTTGTTGATCCGGTCGGCTCTTTCCTCGGGGCTGTGGCGGCCCATGCCCTGACCATGGGCGATTGCAATAACCTGTTTGCGGATTTTTCCGGTGATAAAGTTCCGCATCAATTTCGGAATTTTGCCAAACAGCTCCTCGCGCGTGGTGGGCCAGTTTTCAGTGTCTACCCAACGGGTGCACATCAGGCCGAAATAGATGTGTTCCTCGGTCATCCGGATGATCGCCCGCGAAATCCCGCGTTGTTCCGGCGTTAGACCGGCATCGAAATCGATATCGAAAGTGTGTTCCAGATAGTCGCGAATTTGATCGCTGTCGGGGATGGTTTTTCCGTTGTGTTCCAGCACGGGCAATTTGTTTTTCGGGGTCTTGCGGGGATCGCCGCTGTGGACCACTTGGTATTTCTGGCCGGACATTTGCAACAGGCAGAGAGCTTTTGATGAAAACGGGCTGGCGGAAATTTCCCCGAAACCGGGGCCGAAAACGAAAATCTTAAGCATTGTTTACTCCATTGATGCTGTTGTCCTTGTCTAGCAAGTCCCTACTGTCAAAAGATGGCAATAGCCTATACTATCGTCACATTATGGCCCGTACCGAACGACTCTTACAAATGATGCAGCTGTTGCGCAGCTTGCCCGCCCCGATCAAGGCGGCACAGCTGGCTGACGAGCTGTCGATTTCCAAACGCTCGGTATATCGTGATATCGACAGCCTGCGGGCCACGGGTGCGGTGATCGATGGGGCGGCGGGGTTTGGTTATACCTTGATCGAGGACCCCGCCTTGCCCCCGATGATGTTCAATGCCGATGAAACAGAAGCACTGGTGCTGGGCCTGCGCGAGGTGATCGCCGTGGGGGATCCTGTTTTGGCGCAGGCGGCGCAGGACGTATTGGCAAAAATTCGCGCCTGCCTGCCGGACCGGATGCGCCAGCAAATGCAAAATGCGGTGCTGCATGCCAAGCGGTTTCACGAACGGCCAGAGGTCAGCATCGACGTGGCTGCCCTGCGCAAGGCGACGCGGGACGAACGTGTGGTGCATATCGAGTATACGGACGCGAAAGGGGAAAAATCCAGCCGTGATCTGTGGCCCTTGTCGATTGTATTCATGGATCAGACCCTTGTTTTATTGGCCAAATGCCAGCTGCGTCAGGATTTTCGCGTGTTCCGGTTTGATCGCATTTCACATCTACAAGTGTTGGAGCAATCCTTTCGCCCGCATCGGGTTGCGTTGTTGCGGGATTGTCTGGACCGGATCAAGCAGGATACGGCGACCTATCGCGCAACACTGGTGCAACGGAATTAGGCTCTTTTGACGGGTCGGTTTTGCGGATAGGGTGGTAAGAAAGCACGCATTATATGAGCAGGAGCGTCGCATGAAGACCTTTGTATTCACCGCAGCATTGGCGGTTTTTTCCCTTGTGAATCCGTTACATGCCGAAATTTCACCCCGTCCAAGGCCCATTGTTGTTGCCCAAAACGAATCAGGTTTCCGGCTGTGGATCAAACAGTTCGAGGCCAAGGCCCTGGCCCAAGGAATTTCCAGACGCACCTTTAAACGCGCTTTTCGCGGGGTGAAATTGAACCAGCGGGTGATGGTACTGGACCGCAAGCAGGCGGAATTTTCGCGGCAAATCTGGGATTATCTGGATACGGCGACCTCTCCCAAGCGGGTCAAGAATGGCAAGGCGATGCAGCAAAAGCACCGCAAAAAACTGCGCCGTATCGAAAAGAAATATCAGGTGGATGCCAAGGCCGTTCTGGCGATTTGGGGGCTGGAATCCTCCTATGGCGTCAACATGGGCGACATCAATATCATCGAGGCACTGGCCACGCTGGCCTATGAAGGACGGCGGCGGAAATTCGGGGAAAGCCAGCTTTTGACTGCGCTCAAGGTGATTCAGCGCGGCGATATCACCCCGAAGCGGATGATGGGGTCATGGGCCGGTGCGATGGGGCATACGCAGTTTATTCCAACCAGTTATCAGGCCTATGCGCAGGATTTTGACGGTGACGGCAAGCGCGATGTCTGGGATCCGCGCGATCCGGGCGATGCGCTGGCATCTACTGCGAACTACCTGCATAAATTCGGCTGGGTTTACAAACAACCTTGGGGGCTGGAGGTCAAACTACCCAAGAATTTCAATTACGGAAATGCCAGCCTGAAGGTAAAGGCCACACCGGCGCGCTGGCATGAACTGGGTGTGCGGCTGGTGTCGGGAGGGCGAATCCCGAACCACGGCAAGGGGTCGGTTTTCCTGCCTGCCGGTGCGGATGGACCGGCCTTTGTGGTGTTCAAGAACTTCTTTGTGATCAAGCGGTATAACAATGCCAATTCCTATGCCATGGCGGTTGGGCATCTGGGCGATAAAATTGCCGGTGGCGGGGAATTCAAACGCGAATGGCCACGTGGACCCGGGGCGCTGAAGCTGAAGGACAAGATAGCGGTGCAGGAATTGCTGAATCGTGCGGGCTATGATGTGGGTGATCCTGACGGGATTATCGGGCCGAAAACCATTGACGCAATTAGCGCCTTTCAAACCGCGCAAGGGGTGCCTTTGACCGGCAAGGCCGATCAGGATCTGTTAAAGCTCCTGCGCCGAAAAGTGCGTTAGCCATAGTCCCGTGCGCCAAAGATTGCAGACCCCACGCGGACATGGGTCGCGCCGAGGGCAACCGCCCGTTCAAAATCGCTGCTCATGCCCATGGACAGGTTTTTCAGCCCGTTGCGGGCGGCGATTTTGGCAAGCAGGGCAAAATGCAATGACGGTTCTTCATCTGCGGGCGGAATCACCATAAGCCCGCCGATGGGCAGATCCATTTTCAGACATTCCTGAATGAATTCATCGGCTTGTGCGGGAATGATACCTGCCTTTTGCGGTTCTTCGCCGGTGTTGACCTGAATGAACAGTTCCAGCGCCTTGCCCTGTTTTTGAATTTCATCCGCCAGTTTATGCGCCAGTTTCGGGCGGTCAACGGTGTGGATCGCATCAAACAGGCTGACGGCGGCCTTGACCTTGTTGGTTTGTAGCGGGCCGATCAGGTGAACCTTTGCTTCGGGGAATTCCGCACGAAAATCCGGCCATTTTCCCTGTGCTTCCTGTACCTTGTTTTCGCCAAATAAACGGTGCCCTTCGGAAAGAACCTGATGAAGTTTTTCATTGGGCTGCACTTTGGAAACGGCAATCAATTGCACGCTGCCGGCGGGGCGATTGGCCTGTGTTTCGGCCTGATGAATGCGGGTT
>CAMZLM010000183.1 GCA_947311485.1 uncultured Paracoccaceae bacterium | reverse complement strand
CACTTTGCCCAGAACCTGATGGTCCTGCATGGCGATATGGGCCTGTCCCCAGCGCCAGCTGTCAATACGTGGGCCAAATTTCGCGGTCAGTTCCAGCAATGCTTCGTCCAGGGCAATGCGCGCGACATCCTCGCAGGTTTCTGTGCGGGTGGATTGGCGGATGTCACACCACTGTCCGGCCCCGTCCACGTTGCGAAATACCCGTTCGATGAAAACCGGATCGGGGCGGGGAAATTTTTCGACCAGAGGGCCAAGTTCGTCTGCCGCCAGTTTGCGCTGCAACCTGCGTAACCAGGCGGTATAGATCAGCGGTTCGGGCAAATGCGCGTCCATTTCGCCGTTCCAGTTGGCCAGCAATTCCAACGCAATCTGGCGCTGGCGGGTCGGTGTGCCGGCCGGTGCGGCATCGCCGGTGAACCATAATTCCTTGGCAATCAGCGGCAGCAGCGTGCGGGCGGTGATGGACACGGAATCGAGCTGGGCTTCGATGAAACTGTCGCGGGTGTGGACTTCGCGGCTATTGAGCAGGCGGGTCAGGCGCTGAATGCGCTGGGTGTCGCCCCAGTCAAATCCGATGTGGTGCGGAAAGGGGGCGTCGGTGGTTTTGTTGTTGGTATTGGCGACAATCCCGCTTTCGGGGTCGCGCACATAGGGATTGGTGTCAAAGTCGAAATACCCGTCCCAGCGGTTTTCCTTAACCCAGCCCTGTGATGGAAACCGCCCCTTGGAGGCATGGCGCGGATCGCGGCGCGGGTTTTTGCCGGCCACTTGCAGCATCACGGAATGGCTGTCGGCCAGGGTGATATTTTGCGACGGAGCCTTGGAAAACACCAAGGCGGCGCGGGCGGCTGCAACCGATTTTGCCCGCATCAGGTTGATTGCGGCGGTCATGGATTGGTCGTTTTCATCCAGCAAAGTCCAGGCGACGCTGGTGACATGCCCCTTGGGGGTGATGGTGCCCAGTTCGTAATGTTCCCCCGGAATGACCGGCCCGTTATCCGTCCAGCGCAAAAGCCGCGTTTGCGGGGCGGCGTCTTTGACGTTGATCACCACCGATTTGCTGCGAAACGGTTTGAAACCATCTAGTGACCTGTATTCATTCGGGTTTTTTGGGTTCAGCTGCTCTATGTAAACATCCGCGTCATCCAGATAGGAACTGGTCAGCCCCCAACCAAGCGCGTCGCTGCGTCCGATCAGGATTGCAGGAATTCCCGGAATGGTGCCGCCGATCACCCCCCCGTCGGGAAATTGCATCCGTGCCAGCATCCAGATGGTCGGCGCGCTCAGCTTCAGATGCGGGTCGGTTGCCAGCAACGGCGCACCGGCGGCAGAGCGGCTGCCATTGGCGGCCCAGGCATTGGAAGCACCGGCCAGACCGGTTTCCTGTAGCGGATCCAGCGGGTTTTGCGGGGCCAGTCCGGCAAAACGGCGCGGGATTTGGTCCGGGTCAAACAGGGCGGCAAATTCGGGCAGGGCGGCAATCGCATCCCCCGGCGCATCCGGCAAAATATCGCGCAGGCGTTCGGGTTTCAAAAGCAACGACAGCTGCGCGCGCAAGACTTCGCTTTTGAGCGAGGACGAAAGTTGCAATGCCATAAGCCGCAAAACCGACAGGCTATCGGTCGGGGTCCAGGGTTCGATTTCGGGTTTGAACAGGAAAAATTCAGGCGCACCACGGCCAAGCGCGTCCTTGTTGACGATGCGCAGCCAGGCATTCACGCCGGCGGAATAGGCGCGCAGGGCCTGTTTGGTTTCCTCGGTCTGGTATTTGAACGAGGCCCGCGACAATTCCACCAGATCCAACCGGCGAATGAAATCGTCAATCTTGAGCGTGCTTTCGCCAAAAAGTTCCGACAAACGCCCCTGTGCGGTGCGCCGCAGCATGGTCATTTGCCACAGGCGATCCTGTGCATGGGCAAAACCAAGGCCGAAATAGGCGTCATTGGTGGTGGTCGGGAAAATATGCGGCACATCATTTGTGTCGCGCACGATTTCTATCGGCCCTTCGATGCCGCTGATTTCATAGTCGGCGTTATAATCGGGGATCGACTGGGTGGCGAAATAATAGGCCAGCACCAATGCGGCCAGCGCCAGCGCGCTCAGCCCGACAAACCCGCGAAACAACCATTTGAAAACTTGTACCATTACACTCACTTTATCTTGACGCCTTCGCAATAGCAGCCCAATGCTTTTGTGACAATCACATCTGCGAAACACGAGGCAAACATGGCAAAAATTGCATTTCTGGGGCTGGGCGTAATGGGCTATCCGATGGCGGGACATCTGGCGGCCAAGGGGCATTCGGTGACGGTGTACAACCGCACGGCGGCCAAGGCTGAAAAATGGGTGGCGGAACATGGCGGTGCCATGGCGGCAACGCCGGCGGCGGCGGTCAAAGGCTGCGAGCTTGTGTTTGCCTGCGTTGGCAATGACGATGATTTGCGCGCGATCACCATTGGCGAAAACGGGGCTTTTGCCGCCATGGACAAGGGTACGGTGTTTGTGGATCACACAACCGCATCTGCGGATGTGGCGCGCGAACTGGACGGTTTGGCGCGGGCGGCGGGTTTCGGGTTTATCGACGGGCCGGTTTCCGGTGGTCAGGCGGGCGCGGAAAACGGTGTGTTAACCGTGATGTGTGGCGGCGATGCGGCGGATTACGCCAAGGCCGAAGCCGCGATCATGTGTTTTTCCCGCGCCAGTCGTCTGATGGGGCCTGCCGGTTCTGGCCAGTTGACCAAAATGGTGAACCAGATTTGCATTGCCGGTCTGGTGCAGGGCCTGTCCGAAGGCATGGCCTTTGCGCAAAAGGCGGGGCTGGATGGCAAGGCGGTTGTCGATGTGATCTCCAAAGGGGCGGCGGGTTCCTGGCAGATGGAAAATCGCGGTTACACCATGCTGGACGATGAATTCGAATTCGGTTTTGCTGTGGACTGGATGCGCAAGGATCTGGGAATTTGTTTGCAGGAGGCCAATAACAACGGGGCCAGCCTGCCGGTTACGGCCTTGGTGGATCAATTCTACAAAGAGGTGCAAAACATGGGCGGCAATCGCTGGGATACATCGAGCCTGATGCGGCGCTTGACCTGAACCTGAAAACAAGCGCCCCGTAATCGTCGGGGCGCTTGTGGCTATTTCAATCGTGCGGAAAACAGCCAGATCAATGCCAGCCCTGCGGAAACAATCCCGTTCCAGCCAGCCATGGAGATACCGGCAAAAGACCACGGAATTTCATCGCAGCGAATGACCGGTGCGGACAGAATCTGTTTCATCAGGTCATCCACGGACAGCCCGCCAACCCCGCTAGAGGTACAGGAGGTTGGACCCTGCCACCAGCTGAGCTCGACACCGGCGTGATAGAGCGCAATGCCGGCGGTGGTGGCCGCCGCCAAGGCCCCGAGGTAGGACCAGAACCGCATCGGCAAGGCCATCGCCAACAGCCCGATCAGCACCGCCGCCCCATGCGGCCAGCGCTGCCAGAGACACAGCTTGCACGGCGGCATGTCGCCAATATATTGAAAGCCAAAGGCCCCCGCCAACATCAGGGCAGAGCCAAGGGCCGCCACCAGAACCAGATTTTGCCGTGTCATAACATCCTCGTCATATAAACCGCGCCAAACAGCAGTAGCATAAGCGCCAAAAACACCAAGCCCAGACGCCGTTCGATGAAATCACGAATGGGTGAACCGAATTTCCACAACAGCGCCGCAACAATGAAAAACCGCAGCCCGCGTGCCAGAATGGACCAGCCCATAAAGGTCCAGAACGGCAAACCGGTCGCGCCGGATGTGATGGTGATGACCTTGTAAGGGAAGGGCGTGACCCCCGCCAGCAGCACCGCCCAGTGGCCCTGTTCGTTGAATCGGATTTTAAACGCCTCGAAGGCATCCATTTTGCCATACAGATCGAGCACCGGACGCGCGACCATGTCAAACAGTTCCGCCCCGATGTAATAGCCCAAAGCCCCGCCAAGCACGCTTGACACCGTGCAGACAAAAGCAATCCAGAACGCCCGCGTGGGGGTGGCGATGATCAGGGGGATCAGCAAAATATCCGGCGGGATCGGGAAAATAGAGCTTTCGACAAAGGAAATCACCGCCAACGCCCAAACGGCATGGCGCGATTGGGCCAGAGACAGGGTTAAATCATAGAGCTTGCGGATCACTGCATGTGCCTTTTTCGCCCGTTGTGCCGCATAGTCACAACCCGCGTCAAGCCTTGCAATGCGGTGTGGGGGGGGCTTCGGGATATCACCGCATAAATGCTGTGGTTTCCCCCTGCAGTAATTCAGGGGGAAACGGTCTTGATCCTGGTATCGGTTCGAAATTCGGGCGTTGCCCTGATTTCAATAGCGGTAACGTTTTAGCGGCCGAAATCTGCGGTTGTTACGACCCCGTCGCCATTCCTGTCCATCATCGCAAACCAGCCGGCCGTTTGGGTGGTGAATTCTTCAAGGCTTACGCGGCCATCCTTGTCGACGTCATTATAGGCCATTTGCATGCCTTTGTGGCGACCCTTTTGCATGCCCTTGCCTTTGCCGTCCTTGTGGTTTTTCTGGTCGTTGGCGCGGGCTTCGTCAAACATGCTGTATTCTTCTGCGGACAAATAGCCGTCCTCGTTTTCATCAAACGTTGCAAATACATCGCCACGCCGTTCTGTGGCCTCGGCGAGCGTAACCTTGCCATCGCCGTTTTCGTCCCATGCGTTAACAAAGTGACTGCCGGGTTCCTGTGCATTGGCGGCGAAGGCCGATGTAGCAAGAACCAGCGCGGCAAGAATAGAGGTACGTTTCATAGGAGTTCCCTTTTGTATTGCATTAGTTGAATATAATATAGACGCGATCTGTTAAAAAAACAGGGTCCAAACAAAAAAACAGGCAGTTCCGGTTGGGAAATGCCTGTTTTGTGAAGGTTTGTAATAAACTACAGCCCGCCTTTGCTGGCCTCCAGCGTGTCCTCGAATGTGCGCAATCCGGTGGTTGGCGCGCTGATCAACACCGCCATATTGCCCGGTTTATGTTCGTTCTTGCGCATTTTCACATGGGCATCCGGAATTTCGGCCCAGGGGAAAACCTCGGACATACAGGGATCCAGACGCCGTTCCAGCATTAACTGGTTGGCGGCGGCGGCCTGTTTCAAATGGGCAAAGTGGGACCCCTGAATCCGCTTCTGGTTCATCCAGATATAGCGCGCATCCATGGTCAGGTTATATCCGGTGGTGCCGGCACAAATCACCACCATGCCGCCCTTTTTACAGACAAAGGTCGACACGGGGAAGGTTGCTTCGCCCGGGTGTTCAAACACCATATCCACATTGACGCCCTTGCCGGTAATATCCCAGATGGCCTTGCCGAATTTACGGACTTCGCCGAACCACGCCTTGTATTCATCGGAATTCACCACCGGCAGTTGCCCCCAGCAATTGAAATCCTTGCGGTTGATCACGCCTTTGGCCCCCAGCGACATGACAAACTCGCGCTTGTCCTCGTCGGAAATCACCCCGATCGCATTGCCGCCGGCGGTGTTGATCAGCTGGATCGCGAATGACCCCAGACCACCGGACGCCCCCCAGACCAGCACATTCTGGCCGGGTTTCAGTTCATGCGGGTGATGGCCAAACAGCATCCGGTAGGCGGTCGCCAGCGTCAGCGTGTAACTGGCGCTTTCTTCCCATGTCAGGTGCTGCGGGCGGCGCATCAATTGCTGCGCTTGCACACGGGTGAACTGCGCAAAGGACCCGTCCGGCGTTTCATAACCCCAGATCCGTTGGCTGGCGGAAAACATCGGGTCGCCGCCGTTGCATTCCTCGTCGTCGCCATTGTCCTGATTGCAATGCACGACCACCTCGTCGCCCACTTTCCAGCGCGTGACCTTGTCACCCACCGCCCAGATAATCCCCGCCGCGTCGGAACCGGCAATGTGGTAATCGGCCTTGTGAATGTCAAACGGGGAAATCGGAATGCCCAGACCGGCCCAAACCCCGTTATAATTGACGCCGGCGGCCATCACAAAGATCAGCACCTCTTTGCTGTCGAGCGTTGGCGTGTCCACCACTTCTATCTGAAAGGATTTATCCGGTTCACCGTGGCGATCGCGCCGGATGGTCCAGGCGTACATTTGTTTGGGCACATAGCCCATCGGGGGAATTTCACCGACCTCATAGAGGTTTTTTTCGGGGGCGTCGTAACCGGAATCCAAAGGGGCCATGTGTCAATCTCCTGAAAAACGGGGCGTGTCGCGACTCGTGCAACACAAGGTTCAGGGATTGTTTGCACTTGCAGCATAAATTCTGCAAGCGCAATAATCGTAAATTCACAATGTTCGCCACGTAATTTTATTGCGCGGCGAATTTTAAGCGGTTTTTTTACAGTTTCAGGTTCGGAATGATCTGCTTTTTGCGTGAAACCACGCCCGGCAGAACCACAGTGTCAGCGGAAACCGTCACACCAAAGGATTTTTCAGCCAGAGTTTTCGCCAGATCATTCGGAATCAACATGGTGGATTCCTCGTTCAGGATATCGACCACAAACAACAACACCTGATCAACGCCGTCTTCGCTGGCGACGGTTGGCATGGTTTGCATCAGGCTGTCTTTGCGGTCCAGTACCGTCGCGGGGGAGGTGGTTTCCAGCACCGAAATCCGGAACTGGGTGCCGGCAACCTCGTATTTCTTGGAATCCATCCGCAGCAGTTCCGCATCGCTGAATGCCGACACATCGGATTTCGCCGCAAACATATCCGCCGCAAAGGCCGGAATATCCATGCCAAGGTCGGACGCCAGCGATTGCGCACAGGCCCGATCCACATCGGTTGTGGTGGGCGAGCGGAATTCCAGCGTGTCGGACAGGATACAGCTCAGCATCATACCCTTGATTTCACGCGGGGCGCGGGCCAGATCATCGCCCATAAGCGAGGCCATGATCGTCGCGGTACAGGCCACAGGGCGCACGGTAATATTGATTGGCGCGCTGGTTTTGATGCCGCCGACCAACATGTGGTGGTCAATGATTTCCAGGATATTGGCGTCATTGATGCTGGCGGGCAGTTCGGCGGGATTGTTGGTGTCCACAATCACCACATCGTCGCCGGCGGCCACATCGGCAATAATTTCCGGTTTGTCAAAACCCCAGTGGTTCAGCACAAACAGCGCCTCTGTGTTGGGTTCACCCAGCAGCTTTGGCGTGGCCGGTGTGCCTTTGATTTCATTCAGATACCACGCCCAGATAATCGGGGAGCCGGTTGCGTCGGTATCGGGGGCCAGATGGCCAAAAACTTGGATCATGTTTGTCTCGTCTAGAATGGGTAAAGGGATTCAGCCGCCTTATAGGCGGGCAGGGCGCATCTGTCACCACCCCAAAACGCATGACGGCTATTCCGGATGCGGATGCAAATGCGCAATTGCATTGGCATAATACCGCAGCAAGCCCACCTCTTGTGGATTGACTTCCAGCCCGCCCACGCCGGGTTTCAGCATTTTTCGCAGCAATAACTGGTCGATGCCCTGCTCGATTGCCCGCGCATGGTTTTCCGGCAGGATATGGGTATAGGCCCCGTGGTCCAGCAGGGTTTGCATTTCGGTTTGCGCCCGAAGTCGCAAATCTTCCCGTGTAATCGACGTGGCCCGATGTCCAAGAACCACACAGGCCAGCAAACTGACCGGCAGGACCGGCACGGATTTCCCGACCTCCTGCATGATCCTGTCACCCAGCTCGCGGGTCATTTCTTCGGGGGCACCCGTATGGGTTTGCATAAATGCCCTGAGCGATAGCGGGTGGCCAAAACTGACCGAGGCATAGCCGAACCGGCTGTATTTTCCGCGCAATCGCATGACAATATGCGTGCCGATAAAGGACACGGCCCCCCAAAGCTTTTGCCAAAATCCGGCGCGCTCCTTGTTGGCCGTCGCGAGCAAAACCCGGTCTTCCAACACCCGGTCGTAGTTCAATCCAACTGGCACAAATACAACATCTTTGCCGGTATCAGGGTTGAAATCTGCGGTAATATAGGACAAAAGACCCAATTTGGCCGGAAGCAGCTCTCCTTGCCGTGTCAACCCGCCCTCTGGAAAAACCGCCTGTGCAACCCCGCCTTCGGTGGCCATCTGCACATACCGCGCCAACACCCGCCGGTACAGTTGATTGCGCGATTTGCGCCGGATGAAATAGGCTCCCATGGATGAAATAATCTGTTTCAACGGCCACACCCGCGCCCATTCCCCGACCGCATAGGCCAGCGCAGAACGTTTCGCCGCCAGATAGGTCACCAGCACATAATCCATGTTCGACCGGTGGTTCATTACGAAAACCACGGTCGCAGCCGGATCAATACTGTCCAGCGCGCCTTCGTCCAGATAGCCCAGCCGCACGTGATAGAGCTTCTCGGACAACCACCGCGCCGCGCGGGTGCCAAGGGCAAAATAGGCAAAAGCCGAAAACGACGGCACTATTTCGCGCGCATAGCGTTCGGCCCTTTCGGCGGCGACCTCGTATGGCACGTCCTCTTCCTGAACATGCTCCAGAATCGCCGTGATGATCTTGGGGTCATGCACCAGCCGATCCACCATGATCCGCCGCTTGGTCAATTTGAACGGGGGAATTTCCAGAGAAAGCCGTTGATTGAGCTTGCCAATCACCCGATTCAACCGCCTGCGCAAATACCAGCTGACCGAGGGCATCAAAATACGATCGAGCAATCCGGCCAGGGCCAACAAGCCCGCAACCCAAACCACCCAGACCGGAACCGCGATTGTTTCAAACATAGGCAACTGTGGCGGGCGTTGCCGGCCACGTCCAGCAAAACCTGTGTGCCGGTGGCCAAATGCCCCCAATTACCTTCATTTTCTTGAAATACCGCGGGGAAAACCCACAAGGGCGGGGGGCACCCCCCCCCTTTTATGCGGACATCTGCGCCAATACCTTTTGTCGGCACAAGGCGCTATCGCGGTCGTTTACACCCAGAAAGCTCACCACCATGCGGATCAACCGGTCCTCCTGATGATCGCGTTCCCCATCGGCCAGCGCCACCCGCCAGAGCGCCTGAACCACGGTGCGCCGGTCCTCGTAAGGGACGGCATCCTTGATCGCGCGGGTGAAACGCACGGTGTCCGGTGCCTTGGCCTCGAGCGCCTCCGCCTCTTGTTGCAGGGCGCGTGCGGCGGCGTCATCCAGCGCATACCGGTTCTTTAACACATCAAGGATCGCGGCGACCTCTTGGGGATCATAATCATTGTCCGCCCGCGCCACCCGCACCAATAAGGCGGCGAGCGCAATACGGCCATCTGCCGGGGACAGGGTCACATCGCGTTGCGGGTTGCGGAAAAAACCAATCAGGGAATCGAGCATTTGGGGGCCTATCGTTTAAACAGAATTTTCTGGGCTTCTTTGCTGGTCGGGGTGGCGCGCATGTCGGCGGCGACAGCGCGGCCTTTGCGCAGGGCAGGGCGTTGTTTGCACCGGTCAAGCCATGCTTTCATATGGGGAAACTGGCTGATATCCTGTTCCTGACGGTCCCACAAGCAGGCCCAGGGCCAAATTGCCATATCCGCAATGGAAAATTCCCCGCAAATATAATCGCGCCCCTTCAGTTGCCGGTCCAGCACCCCGTAGAGCCGCGCGGTTTCCGCCCGATAGCGGTCTTGGGCATAGGGCAAAATCTGGGGCGGATCCATCATCGGCGCATAGGTCAGGAAATGGTGGGTTTGCCCCGCCATCGGGCCAAGCCCGCCCATTTGCCACATCAACCATTGGTCGATCTCGATTTCCGCCCGGCGGGAATTACCGTAAAATTTTCCGGTCTTGCGGGCCAGATACTGCAAAATGGCCCCGCTTTCAAAAATCGAAACCGGTTTGCCATCCGGCCCGTCCGGATCCACGATTGCCGGCATCCGGTTGTTGGGGGCGATTTTCAGGAAATCCGGTTCGAATTGTTCGCCTTTGCCAATATTCACCAGCCTGACGGTGTAGGGCAGATTCATTTCCTCAAGCGCGATGGAAATTTTCCAGCCGTTCGGCGTTGGCCAATAGTACAGTTCAATCGGGTCTTGCATGGGGTTCCCTTCAAAACATTTCCTGCAATCTGGCACAAGAACGCTGAAAGGCAAGGGGAAACCCTGCTCACATATTCGCGAGCAGTTGCAAGGGTGCTATCGCGGCATGCGCAGCGGAATCATGGACAGCGGGCCGGGAATGGCCGGTCCCAGCAGTTGGCGCATTTCGGCAAAACCGGTCCGGGCGCGATTTTGCAAAAATACCGCCTCCAGCTGGCAAATAAGGGCGGGTTTTGGCATTCCCGGTTTCATATCGAGCATTTTGCCACATAGGTCGGCCAGAGGACGGCGCACCACCGGATTGTCCAGCCGGATATCGAGCCAGTTTTTGCGGGGAAAGGCAAAGCCCGTGGACAAGAGCCGGTCGGCCGGACCGGGGCGTGGCCCGAAATGGTGCATGAGCCGGTGGAAAACCGGTTGGCGGGGGGAGGTGACATTATAAAACGCAATCTTGCGGGCGACGGGCACCTGAAGCGCGAGCAAGGTAATGGCGCTGAACTCCACGGCGGCCAGGCAAATCAGGCGGGAAACATTGGGGTGTTTGAGCAAGGGCAAAGCCGACAGACAGCTGCGCGCCCCCAGAGAATGCCCCATCAGGTCAATCCGGTGATCCGGTGCCAGTTCCCCGAGCAGATTGATCAAACCGGCCAATGCCCCCGCCGCACGCCCCGCCTGATCATAGAGCCGGACCACATCGGGCAGCACACCGGCGAAGCGGGCCTTTGCCGGCCAGTTGAAATTGATTGACAGGGCGGGTTTTTCACGCGCCTGTAACAAGACATCGTCCGGCGGCCAGTCTTCGTGACCATGAACATAGATCACAATCGGTTCCCCGTCCGGAATGGCGGCAAGTGCCGGTTCCAGGGTATGGCGCAATTCGCGCCGTGGCCACGACGGATTGAGTGCGTGGTCCCCGTTTGCAGTGACCTGAATGACAGTCATATTTGTCGCCTCGTTTGTGTTGCTGGTCCCAGAGATAGGCCTGACGAATTACGATTCGGTGAACTGCCGCAAAATTTTACATATTTTTGCTTGCAGGAATTGACCCGTTTCAAACGATGCTCTAACCAGCGCTTGTGGCGATTTGATACCGGATTGTGGGCCACGTTAAACATTCCACTAAAAGGTCGCGGGCGCACAGGCACCCCGATCCTCGCCGGTCGGGGTTTTTTGTTGGGCGATTGCCCGGAAAGGTGACCAGATGCAGAACTGGAATTCCAAAACACGTGCGGTTCACGCAGGGGCGAAACGCAGCCAGTACGGTGAATTGTCAGAGGCAATGTTCCTGACGCAGGGATTTGTTTACGACACCGCAGAACAGGCGCAGGCGCGGTTTGTCGAACTGGGGCCGGATGAGTATATTTACGCGCGCTATGGCAATCCGACCGTGCGCATGTTCGAAGACCGCATTGCCGCGATCGAGGGGGCCGAGGATGCCTTTGCCACGGCCTCGGGTATGGCGGCGGTGAACGGGGCCTTGATGGCGACGCTGAAGGCGGGGGATCATGTGGTGTCCGCCCGCGCGCTGTTCGGGTCCTGTTTGTATATCCTCGAGGATATCCTGCCCCGTTTCGGGGTGGAGGTGACATTTGTCGATGGCACCGATCTGGAGGCCTGGCGCGCGGCCTATCGGCCCAATACCAAGCTGTGTTTCTTCGAGGCGATTTCCAACCCGACGCTGGAAGTGATCGACATTGCCGCCGTCAGCGCCATTGCGCATGAAAACGGGGCGCTTGTGGTGGTGGACAATGTGTTTGCCACGCCGGTTTTTCAGCGCTCGCTGGAACTGGGCGCGGATGTGGTGGTGTATTCGGCCACCAAACACATCGACGGGCAGGGGCGCTGTCTGGGCGGGGTGGTTCTGGGCAAACGCGATTTTGTGCGTGGGCCGCTGGAAACCTATCTGAAACACACAGGCGCGGCGATGAGCCCGTTCAATGCCTGGGTGATGCTCAAGGGGCTGGAAACGCTGGAACTGCGCTGCGCGGCGCAGGCGCAGAGCTGTGAACAGCTGGTTGCGGCCTTGCAGGGGCATGACGGGCTGGAGCGGGTGATCTATCCTTTTGCCGCTGACCATGCGCAACGGGATTTGGCCCGTCAGCAAATGAGCGCCGGCGGAACGGTGATTTCATTGGTGATCAAAGGCGGGAAAGAGGCGGCATTCCGGTTTTTGAACGCACTGGAGATCGTGACCATTTCGAACAATCTGGGCGATGCGAAAAGTCTGGTGACCCATCCGGCCACCACCACCCACCAGCGTTTGAGCGCGGAACAACTGGCGATGCTGAACATCAGCGACGGGCTGGTGCGGTTGTCGGTGGGACTGGAAGATACGGGGGATCTGGTGGCGGATATTCTGGGCGCGCTGGAGGCTGTTTAGGCGGGCGGGGGCGCTTTAGGCGGGCGGGGGGGGGGGCCCCCCCCCCCAACGGGGATTAACCCCGCGGTTTTGGGGGAAAGGGGGGGGTGGGGGGGGCCGGGCACCCCCGGGGGTTTGGGGGGGGGTTTTTTTGGGGCGCGGGGTTGGTGGTTTTGGGGGGGGGGGGCGCTTTCGGGGGGGGGGGGCGCTGCCCCCAAACCCTGCGGGTTTTCCCCCGGGATATTTGAAGAAAATGGATTGTAAGGGGGTTACGTTTTGTTGCGGGTGAATAGGCCCCAGACCACCATGGCGGAATAGGCGAGGCAGAGACCGGCCAGGGACAGCCAGGTAAAGGTCAGCATGGCCGCCCCGAGAAAGGCGATGCCGACCAGCAGAAAGCGGGTGTGTTCACGGTTGATCGATACGGCCTTGAACGACCATGTGGGAATGCGGCTGATCAAGGCCCAGCCGATCAGGATCATCCACAGGCTCACCAGCGCAGAAGACATGTGCGGGGTGGCGGGAAAGGCGAAATCCAGATACATCGGGGCCATAACCAGCAAGGCACCGGCCGGGGCGGGGACGCCGACAAAATAGCCGTCTTTGGAGCCGTGTTCTTCGGATTTGTTGGCGACGTTGAAACGGGCCAGCCGCACCACACAGCAAACGGCAAAGACCATGACGGCAATCCAGCCAAAGCGTTTCAGATCCTGCAAGGCCCAGAGATAGACTACCATGCCCGGGGCCACGCCGAAATTGGCAAAATCCGCAAGCGAGTCCAGTTCGGCCCCAATGGCGCTGTCGGAATTCAGTGCCCGCGCCAGCCGTCCGTCCAGCCCGTCCAGAACCGCCGCCAGCAAGATCAGAACCACAGCCGCCTGATAGTGACCGAATACAGCCTGTTGAATGGCGGTCAGACCGGCGCAAATCGCGATGATGGTCAGCACATTGGGCAGCAGCTGCACAAAGGAGAGTTTCTTTTTCGATGGATCGGCGGGCTCGGTCACGGGTTACTCCGTTTTTGCGCTGCGTTGGGGTTCGTCGGAATTCAAATCCGCCAGCACGGTTTCACCGGCGATGGTGCCTTGGCCGACACAGACCAGCGGATGAACGCCTTCGGGCAGATACACGTCTACGCGGCTGCCAAAGCGGATCAGGCCAAAGCGTTCGCCGACGTTGATGTCGTGGGGAGCCTGAACAAAGCTGACAATGCGGCGCGCGACCAGACCGGCGATCTGGGTGGCGACGATATGGCGGCCATCGGTCATTTCGATGCAGATGGAATTGCGTTCGTTATCGACCGAGGCCTTGTCCAGCGAGGCGTTGAGAAATTTGCCCGGGCGATAGGCGACCTTGGTGATGGTGCCCGGTACAGGGGCGCGGTTCACATGGCAGTTGAACACGTTCATAAAGACACTGACACGGGTCAGCGGGCCGTCGGACAGGCCGAGTTCTGCCGGTGGCACGGCCTTTTCGATCAGGGAAACCACGCCGTCGGCGGGGCTGATGACCAGCCCTTCGCGGGTGGGAGTGGTGCGTTTTGGATCGCGAAAGAAGTAGTAGCACCAAACAGTTAGTCCAACGCCGATCCAGCCCAGCGGGGCCCAGACAAAGAAGAGAATCGCCGTGATTACAGCGAAAATGGCAACAAAGCGGATGCCTTCGGGGTGCATCGGTTTGATAAAAGTGCCCATCATGGTCATGAGATACGGTTCCTTGCGCGAATGAACGTCGACAGAATGGCGGCAAACCTGGTGTTTTTGGCCTTTGGAACGGTATAAACACGGCTTTTGAGCCTTGGCAAGCGGCGTTATCGGGAAAGACAATTGCAATTTGGGTTCTAACCCCCCATTTAATGTACAGGAACAGGCATTTGGTCCGTTTGGGCGTTGTCGCGGCAAGGGAAGTGGAACAGATTTGTTTGCACAGAAAAACAGGGTGCCGAGGTTATGGAACAAGTGGATAACGCTTGGGACGCGGCCGTATGACGGGGCGATCCGGAAACGGTTGGTTACGACCAATATTCTGGCGACTCTGGTTGCGGTTCTGACGCTGCCATACACGATTCTGTATGCGTTTTATGATTTTCACGCGCTGTTGATTCCGTTGCTGACCCTGTCGCCGCAAATTTTTCTGTTTTTGTTAACCCCGTTTTTCCACCGTTTCGGGCCGAATGCAGGGCCGTGGTATTTGGTGACTGTCTGGCTGTCGTTTGCGCTGCTGTATACGTATTATTTCGGCGTGGATTCCGGTTTGCAGTATTTCTTTTTGCCCGGGGCGACGGGCAGTATCCTTGTGTTCGGGGTGCGGAATGTAACCGCGTCCCTGTTTGCAATGATCGCCGGTTTTATCGGTTTTTTGATCGCAACAAACGTGTTTGTAACTCCGGCCTCTTTTCTGACTGTGGATGATACATTCATGACAATTATGTATGTGATCTCTTTGCCGTCGTCTTTCGTGGTGGTGTTCGGGATTGTGTATTTTGCCGGTGTGCAAACCAACCTTGCAGAGGCGCGTTTGCAGGAGGAATACCAGCGGTCCGAGGATTTGCTGTATAACGTTTTGCCCGAGGCCATCGCCAACGAGCTGAAACAGCAACCGGGCAAAACCATCGCGCGCACGCATGGGGCGGCCACGATCCTGTTTGCCGATATCGTTGAATTTACCCCCAAGGCCTCGCGGTTGACGGCCTCGCAGATTGTTGAACTGCTGAACGCGCTGTTTTCGGAATTTGACGATCTGACCCGCAAACACGGGTTGGAAAAGGTCAAAACCATTGGCGATGCGTTTATGGCGGCGGGCGGGTTGCCGCTGGAACAGGCGGATCATGCCGAACGTGTTGGCCATCTGGCGCTGGATATGATCTGCAGTGTGGAACGGTTTTCCGGCATGGCGGGGGAACGCATATTGCTGCGGATCGGGATCAATTCCGGTCCGGTTGTGGCCGGTGTGATCGGCAACCAGAAGCTGGTGTATGACGTCTGGGGCGACACGGTGAACACCGCAGGCCGGATGGAGACCTACTGCACGCCACAGCGCATACAGGTGACGCCGGCCTTTAAGGAGCTGACCGGCGATGTGTTCACCTTTGAACGGCGCGGTGAAGTCAAGATCAAAGGGCTGGGGCAGGTCGAGACATGGTATCTCACCGGCCGGATTTCCGAACAGGCCCCGCAAGAAGACAACACAGGGCCGGAGGTGGCGCAAATAGCTTGAGCCTAAACAATTCCGGCAATGATTGCCCGCAGCACATCGACGCCGTCGCCTTTGGCCGAAGAGGTTTGCACCAGCACCGGATAGGCGGCAGGGTGTTTGGAAATACCTTCGATGGTTTTGGCGGTGACCTTGTCCAGTTCGCCTTTCTTCAGCTTGTCGCATTTGGTCATGACAACCTGAAACGGCACGGCGGATTTATCCAGTAGGGCCATGATTTCCTGATCCACCGATTTCGGCCCGTGGCGGGCGTCGATCAGCAGGAACACACGGCGCAGGGACGGGCGCCCTGACAGGTAGTTTTTCAACAACCGCTGCCATTTCCCCACCACGGCCACCGGCGCATTGGCAAAACCGTAGCCCGGCACATCGACCAGATAGTGGTCCTCGCCCATGGTGAAAAAGTTGATTTCCTGTGTGCGTCCGGGGGTGTTGGAGGTCCGCGCCAATGCTTTGCGCCCGGTAAGCGCGTTGATCAGGCTGGATTTACCCACGTTGGAACGGCCGGCGAAACACACCTCGAGCCGGTCGGCAGGGGGCAGGCCGTCCATGGCGACCACCCCCTTGAGGAAATCGGTATTGCCCGCAAACAGCAGGCGGCCTTTTTCAAGCGCTGCCGCATCGGGTGTTTCGGCGATGGAAAAGATATTCGACATCAGAGGATTTCCACTTGATCGTTAAGGGTGAGGGTGCCGCCCTGAATGACTTCGGCCTTGACGCCGAAATCGCGGTGGTCCCAGTTTTTTTGCAGTGTATCCAGCATGTCGCAATCGCGCTGGCCGGCCTCGGGATCGGTCGAGGTCGCGTGACAACGTTCAATGCGTTCGCGCACCCGCAGCACGACAGAACCGATGCGGATGTCGCGGTCCAGCCAGTCGAATTCCTGCCATGCGGTGGCACCGGACAGCCAGATATTGCCGCGAAACCGTTCAGGGGTCAGCGGTTTGCCGGCGGCCTGTGACAGCGCCGCCAGTGACGCGTGGGTGTTGATCGACACCGAAGGCCAGCGTGAATCCGTCAATCCGCGATCCGGAACATGGAACAGGGCGGCGGGGGCGACACGGCTGGCGGGGATCATCGGGCGGGTCCAGTCAACAAACCGTTGCGCCTGTGCCGGATCCATCGGGTCAAACGTGATGGTCCCGTGGCGCGGATGGGTCAGGGTGATTTCGCCCTTTTCCGTATCCACACGGGCGCGAATGGCCATCAGTTCGGGGGCCTTCACACCGCGGGTAAAATTGTTGCAATGCACCCATTCGGGGGCGCTGAAATCAACAGCGGCGGCCTCTTGGGCCACCGCGAATTTTCGATCCCATGGCAGGCACTTGCCTGTTTCCACTGTCACAGAGGGCAAAGCCTCCACCCCGTGCGCCTTGACGGGGTGGCGATATATTTCTGTGACTTTCAGGGTCATGATTTGGGTTTTCCGAATTTGGAGAAGCCCTTTTTGATGTTGCCGAACACGTCCGGTTTCACCCCCTGGCTGCGCATGATCAGGTACTGCTGGGTAAAGGTAATGGTGTTGTTGGTCACCCAGTACAGCACCAGCCCCGAGGCAAACCGCCCCAGCATGAACATGAACACCCACGGCATCCAGGCAAAGATCGTGGCCTGTGTTTTATCCGTTGGAGTCGGGTTCAGTTTTTGCTGCAACCACATGGTGATACCCATCAGGATTGGCAAAATACCGATCGAGAAAGTCGCAAAGATACTGGCGGGATCCGGTTTGTCCCAAGGCAACAATCCGAACAGGTTCAACAGCGATGTCGGGTCCGGTGCCGACAAGTCATGGATCCAGCCGACCCACGGCGCGTGGCGCAATTCGATGGTGACAAAGATAACCTTGTACAGCGAGAAGAAAATCGGGATCTGCAAGAAGATCGGCAAACAACCGGCGGCCGGATTGGCCTTTTTCTTTTTGTACAGCGCCATCATTTCCTTTTGCAGGCGTTGACGGTCCTCGCCACATTGTTCCTTGAGCTTTTCCAGCTCCGGCTGCAATTCCTTCATCCGCGCCATGGAGACATAGGATTTATAGGCCAGCGGGAACAACAATGCCTTGATCACAATGGTCAGACCGATGATCGCCCAGCCCATGTTGCCGATGATCCCCTTGAGGAAATGCAGAACCGCAAACATCGGTTTGGTGATGAAAAAGAACATGCCCCAGTCAATCGAATCGATGAATTTATCAACGCCCAGACGGGTTTCATAATCCTTGATCGTGGCCCATTCCTTGGCACCGGCAAACAGCATGGTGGAAATTTCGGTGGTTTGACCGGCGGGAATATCCATCGTCGGCAACCGCATATCGATTTGATAGGTGTCGTTGCTTGGCGAATATTTGGAAACCGATGTAAACTTCTGGCCCGGCTGTGGCACCAGCGCGGTCATCCAGTATTTGTCGGTAAAGGCAACCCAGCCGTTTTCTTCGACCTTGATCACATCCACATTGGCCCGCTCGGTTTCGGAATAATCCTGATCCAGCATGTCGTCATATTTGATTTCCTGCAATTCGCCGTCAGAGGCACGCACAACGCCTTCGTGCAGGATATAGAACCCGATCACATCCGGTTCGCCCTTGCGTGCCACAATCCCGTAAGGGGCCATGCGCAGGGTTTTTCCGGTGTTGTTTTCCACCGACTGGGTGACGGTAAACATATAGTTTTCGTCAATCGCCACCTTGCGATAGAACACCAGCCCCTTGCCGTTGTCCCATTTCAGGGTGATCGGCGTTTCCTGTGTCAGGTTGGCATCGCTGCCGGTGTTCAGGGTCCATTCGGTTTGGGGGCCGGGAACATCGCTATAGGGCAGGTCGCCCGCAGGGGCCCAACCGTACAATGTGTAATAGGCCTTGGGGCCGCCGGCCGGCGACAACAGGGTTTCTTTTTCGGAAGGGTCGTTCAGGCGGACATTGTAATCAAGCAGTTGCAGATCATCAATGCGCCCGCCAACCAGCGACAGAGAACCGGAAACCCGGGGGGTTTTGATCTCGATCCGGTCGGATTTGGCCAAAGCCGCTTCGCGGGTTTCGGCCTGTGTTGCGGCAATCGTTGCCGGTGTCGCGGCGGTGCCTTGTGCGGCGGGTGTGCTGGCCACGTCGCCGTCAGCGGTCTGCCCGACAACAGGCTGTTCGGCCTGTGGCTGAACCACGTCCTGTGGCGGGAACATCCAGAACCAGCCAAGGATCACAAGAAAGCTAAGCGCGGTAGCGAGAATGAGGTTTTTATTCTGGTCGTCCATCATAGGCCCTGAATACAGTGTAAAGTCCCGTTGGGTTCAATAGAAATAGGGCAGAAAGGTCAAGGGACTGGGCCATGTTTCTGCGCTGTTCGCGCAAATTGACACGGGAATTTGCTGATCCGCGCCCGATTTTGCGCTGCGCGGCGGCGGCAACGGCGGTGCGGGCAAAGTTGTTCTTGAAAAGTTCCGGCCAAAATGCGAAATCTGGCTTTGATATTTCGGAGGCCCCATGTCCTACCCCTTTTACGAGTTTTTTGCCGGAGGCGGCATGGCACGCGCCGGTCTGGGGCGGGGATGGCGGTGTTTGCTGGCCAATGATTTCGATCCCAAAAAGGCGCAGTCCTATCGCCGGAACTGGGGGGGCAAGCACCTGATTGTAGACGATATTCGCAATATTGCGCCGGATGAAATGCCCGGAAATCCGGCGTTGGTCTGGGGGTCGTTTCCCTGTCAGGATCTGAGCCTTGCAGGCAATCAGGCCGGGCTTGGCGGGGCGCGGTCGGGCACGTTTTGGCCCTTTGTCGCGCATTTGCAGGCCTTGGCGCAGGAAAACCGGTTGCCGCCGCTGGTGGCTCTGGAAAATGTGCTGGGGACGCTGACCTCCCACAAGGGCGCGGATTTCACCGCGATTTGCGGGGCGTTGCACGATCTGGGTTATGACTTCGGCGCGGTGGTGATGGATGCGGCGCTGTTTGTGCCGCAATCGCGCCCGCGTCTGTTTATCATCGGTCTGCGCCGCGATCTGGCGGCGGTGGGTGTCGGGCAGGGGGCGGATATGCTCTGGCATCCCAAACGGTTGACCGATGCGTTTCAACGCCTGCCAAAACGCCTGCAAAAACACTGGTTGTGGTGGCAAATGCCCGCGCCCAAGCCGCGCAAAAGGCAGTTTTCCCACATCATCGAGGAAAACCCGACATCGACCAAATGGCACACAGCCGCGCAAACCACGGCGCTGTTGTCGATGATGAGCGAGGTCAATCTGGCCAAGGTCCAGACCGCCCGCGCCGCCGGTGTGCGTATGGTGGGCGCGATTTACAAACGCACGCGCCACGAACACGGAATCAAGGTACAGCGCGCCGAAATCCGGTTTGATATGGCCGGCTGTTTGCGCACCCCGGCGGGCGGGTCTTCGCGGCAGCTGATTATGGTGGTGGAGGGGGCGAAAATTCGGTCGCGCCTGATGTCCGCCCGCGAAACCGCGCGCCTGATGGGGTTGCCGGACAGCTATCACCTGCCGGAAAACTACAACGAGGCCTACCACCTGACCGGTGACGGCGTGGCGGTGCCGGTGGTGCGGCATCTGGCGCGGCATCTGTTTGAACCGGTGTTGGCGGCGATGGAAACCGCGCAGATCGGGCAAAAAACATGAGCGAAATTCCTTGCGAGAAAAACGCCGAACTGCGCCAGAAAATCGTCGCGTTTGCCGAAGTGCTGAAAACCCAGAGCCACCTTCTGGGCGATCACGGGCTGGACGAACAGGACTTTTACCAATCCGGCCTGTTTCGCGGGGCGATCGAACGGATTCGCGGCCAGTTTTCGGCGGCAATGAAACAGAAACGCCAATTTGTGGCGCAGGTTCTGGACCATATGCAGGCCGGCGGATTTATCCGCGAATGGTTTTCGGCCGGCGAATCCAACCGGCATGATTATTCGGTGACGCTGAACAACGGGCGCATCGCGATTATCGAACTCAAGGGCTGTCTGGACGGCAACAACACCAATATTTTCGAACGCCCCCCGCATGGCGATGAATTCGTGTTGTGGTCGGTGTGTTCCAACCCGGGGGCAGACCCGCGCCATAACCTGTGGTCGGGCATTCATACGCGGTTGTCAGCCGAAATTATCGAACGGGAGCAACGGGTTGATGGGCTGATTGTCTGGGACTGGATTTGCGGCACCAGCGCGCGGATCTGTCCGAAACAGTCGGGGAAAACCGTTGTCGGGGAATATAACCTGCCGGCCCCGTGTATTTACCTGTTTCCGGCCACGGTGCCGAGCGTGCGCAACAACCCCAAACCGCGCGTCAATACGCTGGCGGATGTGGGGTTGCTGGCGGCGATGCAGACCTGTTTTGGCGGCAAGGCATCGGATGTGCATGATGTCGCCTTCGAGGTGGCCCACCGTGGCGCGGAAACCGTGCGCACCACCACAATTTCGCGCGGCGGGGTGGTGCAGAAAACCACCGACCCAACCCCGATCCGGCGGTCCTGAAGCGTTCTATCCCATTCCGGCCAGCCGGCCCAGACCAAAGGGATGCAGCATATCGGGAACCGTGCCGGTTGCGATGGTTTGCGCCATCAGTTTTCCAAGCGCGGGGGCAAGGGTAATGCCGCTGTGTGTCGCCACCACAAACAGCCCCTTTGCCCCGGGCAATGCGCCGGCAATGGTTTTGCCGTCTGCCGGATAGGGGCGAATGCCGATGTCGAGCGCAGATTGGTCAATGACGGTCTCGGCCTCTGCCGCAAGCCCGGGGACAAAATGCTGCACGTGCCCCAGTAATTCCTGCCCAATCCGGCGCAGGTTTTCCGGGCTTTGGTCTTGCAGGATCAGGCCGTCTGTTTCATCCGATCCCATTCGGATCCCCCCGCCGACATCCGGTTGAAACTGGAGCGCTGTACCGGATTCCGTATAAATAATATGGGCCGGGCGCGGGGTAGACAGGGGCGGCGTGGTCACGAGCAAACCGGGGGCTTTGGTGACCGGAAAACGTGAATAGCCGTCAAAGCCGGTAAGCTCTGCCAATAGCTGCGCCGTATCCGGCCCCGCACTCAGCAATATTTTGGGCGCGGTGATCGTTCCCAGACTGCTGTTCAGGCCGGTGATCGTGCCGTCCTCGTCCGCCCTGATTTCCTGTGCGGTGCAGTTTTCAATCAGGATCCCGCCCTTGGCGCGGATTTCATCGGCAAAAAAACGCATCACTTTTCGGGCGTGGATAATTTTGTCGTCGGGGGTGAAAAGCGCCTCTGTATCGTCTGGAAAAACCAGATCGGGTTCGGCTGCGCGCAAGGCCGCGTTGTCGAGCCAGCGATTGGGATAGCCAAGCGCCGTTAGCCGCGCGGCCTTGTCCCGTGTGGCGGTGTAGCCTACGGGATCGCTCGCGCGCACAATGCCCAAGGCCCCGCAAGAATGGATGCCAAGCCTTTTGGCCCCGTAGTGATCTGCCAGAGACCGATATAACCGCACACCCAGCGCATTCAGGTGATGATAGGGGGCGTCGGTGTTTTTTGTGCTGGCATTGGCCCAAAAGAAACTGCGCGCAGAGGTGCCGGTGCCGATTGATGCCTTTTCCACAACCACGACCCTTTGACCGGCCTGTGACAGGTAATAGCCGCAGCTGATGCCGATGATACCGCCCCCGATAATGATGATATCTGCGTTTAAATCCATAGCCATACCTGTTTGATGTTTCGGGTGGATATTCCGGCGCGACTTTTCTGTGTCGGGCTGGTATTGCGGGGGGACTTCGTCTTTTCCGGGGAACTATGGAGGAGATCGAACAGACAGACAAGAGGCCGGTTTTGACAGCAGTTTTCACCCTTTTTGCAAGTGCCTTTACCTCGGCGACGTTGTTGCCGGGGTCTTCGGAGGTGGTTTTGCTGGCCTTGCTGGCAGCAGAGCAGGGGCAGGCGATGGTTCTGCTGGCGGTGGCAACGGTTGGCAATGTTTCGGGATCACTGGTGAATTGGGTGTTGGGGCGGTTTTTTGCCCATTGGCGGCAGGCGCGCTGGTTTCCGGTAGGGGCGGCGGAATATGCGCGGGCGGAGGGCTGGTTTCAGCGCTATGGCAGCTGGCTGTTGCTGGCGTCATGGGTGCCGGTTGTGGGGGATCCGCTCACCGTGGTTGCCGGTGCGTTTCGTGTCGGGTTCTGGCGGTTTATGGTGTTGGTCACGCTGGCCAAATTCGGACGCTATGCGGTTTTGGTGTTCGGGTATTTGTGGTGGCGTGGATGAGGTGGTATCACTCCAAAAGCCTGAGAGCGCCAAGTAAGGCGAGATGCCCTAGGGGGCGCTGCCCCCCGCCCTTGCGGGCGTCCCCCGGGATATTTCAAGAAAATGGAGATCAAGCAGGTTTGCCCCGCATGGGCCGTGGCCTGCAGGGGAAAACCGTGTTGGTGATAGAAAGGCGGGCCCGCCGTGCGGTTGTTGTGCCAATCAGGGGTGTTAATCCTGCTACCTGCGATCTGGGCGGGTTTCCCCGCTTTGGTATCTGGCGGCTGCCCCGGATGTTGCCGGAGGAACCTGTAACCACTTGTGACGTCGAGAGAGGTTATACCGCCAAGGTGCAAAGGAAGGTTTAAGCCGGCGTGCGCTGCTACCAGCGCATCAGCACCGCGCCCCATGACAGGCCACCGCCGATGGCTTCGGTCAGGAGCAATTCGCCCGGTTTGATCTGGCCGCGCTGTTTGGCGACCGACAGGGCCAGCGGGATGGATGCGGCCGAGGTGTTGCCGTGGTCCTGTACCGTGATCACGACCTTGTCCATCGGTACGTCGAGTTTGGCAGCGGTGCGTTTGATGATGCGGATGTTGGCCTGATGCGGCACGATCCAGTCCACATCCGCATGGGCGAGGCCGGCCTTTTCCAGCACGGTATCCGCAGTGTGGGCGAGCTTTTGCACCGCGTGTTTGAAGACCTCTTGGCCCTGCATCACCAGCACGCCGGTGGTCTGGGTGGAGGAAACGCCGCCATCGACATAAAGCACATCGTTGAACGCCCCGTCGGAATGCAGATCGCAGGCGAGGATGCCGCGATCGGTGGTGTCACCGGTGCCGGTTTGGGCCTCGAGGATCACAGCCCCCGCGCCATCGCCAAACAGCACGCAGGTGGTGCGGTCCTTCCAGTTCATGATGCGGGAAAAGGTTTCCGCGCCTATCACCAGAATACGTTTGGCCTGACCGGCCACGATCAGGGCGTTGGCGTTGGTCAGGGCAAAGGCAAAACCGGCGCAGACGGCCTGTACGTCAAAGGCAAAGCCCTGTTTCATGCCGATGGCGTGCTGGACCTTGGTTGCGGTCGAGGGAAATGTCTGATCGGGGGTCGAGGTCGCCAGAACGATCGCGTCGATGTCGTTCCCTGTCAGGCCCGCATCCGCCAGCGCATTATTGGCGGCGGCAATGGCCAGATCGGAGGTCAGTTCGCCCTCGGCGGCAAAATGGCGCCGTTCAATGCCGGATCGGGAACGGATCCATTCGTCGGATGTGTCTACCCATGCTTCGAATTCCGCGTTTTCAACAACGCGTTCGGGCAAATAATGCCCCACACCTACGGGTACTGCTCTGGTTATGGTCATTTGTTTTGGGGAGTCTCTGTTGGATCGTCGGGCATATCTTGGCTGTTCAGCGAGCCGGATGCAATACGGGCGGCGAGTTTTTCGGTGAAACCCAGTTTGGCAAGCTGGATCGCCAGCTGGATCGCGGCGGCAACGCCGGTGGCATCGGCGGCCCCGTGGGATTTGATCACGGTGCCGTTCAGCCCCAAAAATACGCCGCCATTCACCCGGCGCGGATCAATCCGGTAGCGCAGGCGTTTCAGCGAGGTATAGGCAAACAGCGCCCCGAGGCGTGAGAAAAGCGAATGTTTGAACGAATCGCGCATGCGTTGGGCGATCAGGTTGGCGGTGCCTTCGCCGGTTTTCAGGGCCACATTGCCGGTAAACCCGTCGGTGACGATGACATCGACCTTGTCCGAGGGAATATCGCCGCCTTCGACAAAACCGACGTATTCATAGCCATTGGCGCGGGCGGCATTGCCGATCATGTGGTTGGCTTCGTGCAATTCGGGGCGGCCTTTGTGTTCTTCGGTGCCGACATTCAGCAAACCGATTCGCGGTGTGGGAATGTTCAGGCCGTTGCGGGCATAGGAGGCCCCCATCAGCGCGTATTTGAACAGGTCGTGTTCATCGGCCCGAATATCCGCGCCCACATCCAGCATCACGTTAAAGCCGTTTTCATTCAACGAGGGCCACAGAATCGCGATTGCAGGACGGTTCACGCCAAGCGCCTTGCGCAGGCGGATCATCGACAGCGCCATCAACGCACCGGTGTTGCCACAGGAAACCGCGACCGCCGCATCGCCATTGCGCACCGCATCCACGGTGGAATACATCGACGTGCCCTTGCCGTTGCGCATCACATGGGAAGGTTTGTCTTCCATGCCCACGACCCTGTCGGTGGCGCGGATTTCAAACCGGTCTTTCAGGATTTTATGTTTGGCCGCCTGTTGCGCGATTTCAACGCTATCCCCATGAATCAAAAAGCGAATTTCAGGGTTTTTTTGGGCAGCACGGGCGACACCGCCCACAACAGCAAAAACGCCATGGTCACCGCCCATAGCGTCAATGGATATTATAACAGGGGAATCGGGGGGCCGGGATGTATTATCTGTCATACCCTATCGGCCCGCCCGACCAGCCTTAGGCTGCGTCGTCGTCGAGATCTACATCCTCGACCAGCGCAACAACTTCACGGTCCGCATAGTGGCCGCAGGACGGGCACACATGATGGGGGCGTTTCAATTCGCCACAGCTTGGACATTCGTTCGGATTTGCTGCAACCAGCGAATCGTGGGAACGGCGTTGGCCGCGGCGGGAACGGGTGATCTTACTCTTAGGGACAGCCATGTCATAACCTCAAGATATTGGGGGATGCCCCCAGCTGCGCGGAAAAACGGTCCTGCTCCTTAGGGGAGCATGGGCGTTTTGCCGCCTGAATACAAGAGCCGCGAAAATACAAAGTTTTCGCGGTTCTGCAAGCCTTATTATGGTCTGGCTACTCCTTGTCCAGCATTTTATCCTTCAAGGCGGCCAGTCCGGCAAAAGGTTTGGCGTCTTCGTCGCTCATCGGGGTGACGCCGGGGGCCGCAAACGCCTGTTTTTCAAGGGTTGCGTCAGGGGCACGGGGGAAATCGGGCAGGGCAAGGGCGATGGCCTCGAGCGCAATATTTTCCAGACTGATTTCGCGACCAAGGGGGTCGGAATTTTCGTCGAGGGTCATTTCGGTGATGGAATCAGCCTCCGGTTCCTGCCAATCGCCCAAAAACAGGCGCGATACCGGAATATCCAGTCGGGTTTTGACCGGTTGCAGGGTGACCACGCATTCCTGTGTGACCGTGGCCCCGACCTCGCCGACAAAACGCCAGTTTTTGCGGCCTTCGGGGGCCAGTGTGCCTTTGATGCGGGCTTTGCGCAGGTCCAGCAGGTCCAGCGCCTGCATCGCGGCTTTCAGCATCGAGTCGTCAAACAGCAAATCAAAGCTGCGGGAACCGTTTTTCGGCATTTTTGCCATGGATATGATGAAATCATCTGCGGATGTCGTGGATTGGGCCATTTTGTTCACCGAAATTGGATGCATTAAGATTGCACTTGCGGGAAAGATACTAGAATGTAGAACACGGGCAGTATATGTGAGCAAGAAGATTTGCAACACTGGGTTTGCGACACTGGGGCGGGCTATATGTATTTTTGGCAGGCAAGTAAAATTCGACTGATGATGGTTGGGGCGCTTTTGGCGCTGGTGACGGCCTGTTCGGCTACTTTTCAAAACCATGGCTATGTGCCAACGGACACGGAGCTGGAAAACATCCTTGTCGGTGTGGACACGCGTGAAACCGTGGCCGAGGTGATTGGCCGCCCGTCCAGCACGGGCGTGTTGGAAAACAGCGGCTGGTATTACATTTCCACCCGCATTCGCAATTTCGCCTATCGCAAGCCGGAAGTGATCGACCGCCAGATGCTGGCGATTACCTTTGACAAGAAGGGCGTCGTTGCCAATATCGAACGTTTTGGTCTGGAGCATGGCCGCGCAATCACGCTGAGCCGCCGTGTGACGACGACGGGGATCAAGGGGCCGGGTATCCTGAAACAGATCCTTGGCAACTTTGGCAACCTGAATGCCGGCGATTTTATTCCTGAAGGATAGGATTGTTGCCTGACCGGTGGCCGGTCAGGCAGAGCTTTGCGAGAGGCGCTAAATCACCGCGACTTTGCCGGCATAGGCCTCGACGATATATTTATCCGCATGTGCGCTCATATCGGCGATTTCACGGCGTTGGTCCTCTGATAGAACACCTTCTCCGGGGGCATTGCGGATCGAGGCCAGCGCCTGATCGCGGGCGGTTTCAAACGCGCCGTGGCGATCCGATGCTTCGTAATCGTCGCGCCCGTCGCGGTGGAACACCTTGGGGATCAGCTGTTCACGACAGAGCTTGACCGTGTGGTCGCTATCCAGAAAATGCCCGCCGACGCGGATTTGCGACAGCTCGTCCCAGTTCAGGCTGGTTTCATCCACCGCAGGCGTGCGGATGAACCGGCGCACCATGGCCCCGATTTCATTGTCCAGCACCGCTTGAACCGGACTGAACACCGTGGCGCATTCCAGTTGTCCGACCCCGCCAAGGATATCCGCCCCCGCCAGCGCGATATTCTGCATCAGCATCGCGCGTTCGGCCATGGATTGATGATCCGCATCCGGCGTATCGGACCCCGACCCATAGGTATGCGCCATCATGCCGAACCCCTGTTTCATCAGCTGAATCGCCATATTCGCCGCCTGCATGGATTCGACACTGCTTTGCAGGGCGGAACCGGTGCGCATATCCAGATTGAACATAAGCGGCGTGGCAATGACCGGTGTGCCGGGCGACAGGATATGCGCCATGGTCATCATACCAAGGATTTCCGCCCCCGCCATCAGGGTCATGGCCGACACCGACAGCGGCGCGGTTCCCCCACCGGAGGGCAGCGAACAGGCATGGATCGGAATGCCGTATTTACCCGCCTGAATAATTACCTCTGTGTCCATGTGTTTGAATTCCAGCGGGGTAAAGGAACAGGTAATCACGCTGGTAATCGGGCGTGCGCGCAGTTCGGCTTCGCCACCGGCGGCGACGGCGGCAATGCGCATCAGATAATCGATGTTTTCCCACTGATAGGGCTGCATCCACACATGTTTGTGGGTGTGGGCAATCAGGGTGCCGAATGAATGCACATCGGCGGTGACCTCTGGCACACCGGCAACAAAGGGATGGGCGATGAACCCGACCTGTTCCAGATCACCGGCCACAGCGGCCATTTCGCGCACCGCCGTCAGATCCAGATTGCGGTATGTGCTGTCGCGCGGATCCACATAGCCATGCGCGCCGGTGCCGGTACGCAGAACAAAGCCCCGATCCTCGCGCGGGACATGCAAATCCAGCGCCGGTTTTTTGCCCGCCAGAAGCGCGCGTTTCGGCGTGGCGGCAAGGGCTTCCTCGACCAGGGTACGGGGCAGGCGGATACGGCCGGGTTCGCGGCCCTCGGTGGCACCGGCCGCCAGAAATGCCGCGTGGGCCTGTGGATGAACCACCATAACGCCGTAATCCTCCAGCAGCGCAAATACCCGCTGTTTGAGGAAATCCATACGGTCAGGGGGGAGAAAACCCAGCATAGGGCGGGGGGCAAAACGGGCGTCCTGTGTAAAGGCATCCGCCGGTTTTGCCGATTGCGGCGGCGCGCCGCGCCCCCGTCGTTTGCGTGGGGATTCAGGTGTGTCAGCCATGCCAAGCCTCCTTTGATAGAGCAAGGTTGAAAGGGGCTTTTGACCTTGGCCAATGCCCCCGGCACACACCGATTTTGCTCACTGCCTGCCGACTTGAGCAAAATCACTGTAGCAAGGCTGGCACAAAAATCCAGTTATTTCAGGACTGCCCCTAGTCCAGCGCCTCGACCATCCGGGTCAGCTGCGCGATGCGCTCGTTGACTTCGGTGTTCAGCTCGGCCAGCTCTTGTTTGATATGTTTGGCGCTGGCGGTTTTCTGTTTTTTGTTGGCGAGCAATTTGTCCAGTTCCGCAATGGCGCGGCCCAGAATGGGGGAAATGTCATAGCGGATGGAATCCTTGCCCCGCAGATCCGCATCGGGCAGGGGTTTGCCGTGGCGTTTGAATTCATACCGGCGCCGTTTGGGCAGGAATGACCCCTTGGGGCGTTTGTAATTGATGCGCAGAACGTCGGTGTCTTCGGACACATGAATGGTTTCATAGCCGATGATCTGGTCTGGGTTTACAATGCCCATTTCATTAAGGTTCGGGGTTTCAATTTTCATTTTATTGTCCTGTTGACGAAGTTTGTTTCAGCGTGGCTCTGCGCCCAACACTACCCCGTTTTGCCGTTGAAACAACCGGAATTTGCACAAGCCAGCGGGGAAGGCCGATTATTCGACCGTTTTCAGGCTGAGCGCCGGCGGGATCGCCAGCAGGGCCAGCATCGCCATGCCGTTCAGGGTCAACGACAGGCCGCCGATATCTGCCAGTAGGCCAAACAGGACAGGGCCAAGCACCGAGGACAGGCCCGACACTGCATAGATCAGGGAAAACCCGCGCGACTGGCGGTCGGGTTCGAACATGTCGGAAACCGTGCCATAGGTGATCGAGGTGGACCCCTGCAAGAACATCCCCAGAAATGGCAGCAGGACAAAGGCGGGCAGCAAGGACAGTTGCGTCAGGGCAAACAGGCCGGTTGCGGTGGCGATCTGCGCCAGCACAAAGGCCGGTTTCGGGCCGAGCCGTTGTGCCAGTATCCCGCAGCCCGCCTTGCCGAACATACCGCCGATCAACGACAGCACCAGCGCGAAACCGGCCCAGTGCTGGGCCGCGCCCTTGTCCAGAAAGATGAACACCACAAACACCATGAAACCCGATTGCACCGCCGTATCGAGCAAGGATGTCAGGCACAGGCGGGCAAAACCGCCCCGGTCGCGAATGCCCCAGCCTTTGGTCGTGGTCTCGCTGGCGGGCGCGCGTGGATTGCCGATGTCCGCAGTGGCAAACTGCTGCCAGAGCAGCGCCATGAACACCAGCGTCATCCCCCCGAAAAGGCCCATGGTCCCCTGCCATGCCATTCCCGCCGCCGCCGTGAGCGCGATCAGCCCGCTAAACGACAGCTTGCCGGCGTCCCCCGCCGAATTATACCAGCCAAGCGCCCCGCGCCGTTTTAGCGGACCATAGGCGGCGCTGATAACGGCAGAGGATTGCGCATGCTGAAACGCATTGCCAATGCCAATGGCCACAAAGGCGGCCATCACGCCGCCAAGGCTGCCGGCCAGCGGCAACAAAACCGCGCCAACCCCGACGCAGAACAGGCCAAGTATCAGCAAACGCCGCTCCCCCCAGCGTTCGGCAAGCAGCCCGCCCGGAATTTCAAACACCACCATCACCCCGCTTTTGAGCGCGCGCAGAAGGCCGACCTGCGCATAGCTCAGGCCAAAAGCCTGCGCCAACAGCGGCAGCACAAGGTTCAGCGCCACGCTGATGCCGTCCTGAAGCGCGTGCGTGGTGCTGCACAGGGCCAGAATCCGGCGATGGGAAAGGGGGGGGGCCGTAATCGACCTTTGCTCAGTTGCGGCGTAAAAACCGTCCTGTGATGTGGAACAGGGCGAAAATGACCGCTGCAAGGCAAACAATACTGGGACCGGTGGGGGTGTCAAACAGCAAGGACATCTGCACCCCGCCAATGGCCGAAATCACGCCGACACTTGCGGCCCCGACCGCCATCGTTTCGGGGCTGCGCGCCAGCGGGCGGGCGGCAGAGGCGGGGATGATCAACAGCGCCGCAATCAGCAACGCCCCCACCAGCTTGATCGCAACCGCCACCGTGATCGCCAGCGCCAGCGTCAACACCAGCTGTTCGCGTTTCGGGTTCAGGCCGGCGGCATAGGCGAGGTCTTCGTTCAACGTGGCGGTCAACAGCGCCGACCAGCGCCAGACCATCAGCGCAATCACCAGCAAAGCACCGCCCCAGACAATCAACAGAT
>CAMZLM010000182.1 GCA_947311485.1 uncultured Paracoccaceae bacterium | reverse complement strand
TCCATATTGCAGGCAGTGATTATCTGTTGGTGTCCTCGGGGTTTGATGCCGGAATTTCAAGCTACCTGATTGACAATAACGGGAGATTGTCGCTGGTGGATGCTGTGGGGCCGGCGGATGGGACCGGTTTTTCCAGACCGCAGGCGCTGGAAGTTCTCCGTGCGGGGGGGAGGGATTTTGTGGTGATGGCGGATGCGGGGACAGATAGCCTGATCCTGTACCGGATTGATAACACAGGGAACCTGATTGAAACGGACAGCCTGATGGATACTCTTGAGACCCGCTTTCAAGGGGCGAACACCTTGGAAGGGTTTCAATATCAGGGGCGGCAATTTCTGGTCGCGGCAGGGTCGGACGATGGCATTACCGTTCTTGAATTATGGGACGACGGCACCTTGCATGTGGAGGCCTCGCTCGCGGATACCTATGATATTACGCTGGCGAATGTGTCCGGTCTGAGCGTTGAAATCCTTAACGGGGTGCCGGTGCTGTTCGTTAGCAGCGCCACGGATCACGGGTTCACCCGGATCGAGCTATCCATCGAAACTATCCATAATAACATCATGGGAAATGCATCCGGCAACATCCTGACCGGGACGGTCGGGAATGATAGAGTTTTCGCAGGGGCGGGGGATGATGTGGTGGACGGAGGCGCAGGTAATGACTGGCTAGGGGACGGCAGCGGCGCGGACCGGTTAACCGGTGGGGCGGGGGCGGATGTGTTTTCGTTTGTGCCGGATGGGGAAATGGACGTGATTGTTGATTTTGATCCGTCACAGGATGTGATTGAGTTTTCAAAGTTTCCGACAATAAACAGCTTTTACGATCTGCGCATTGTAGAAGGCTGCGGGGCCGTGTTCATCTATGCGGCAGAGGAATTCCTGAGGCTGGAGGCCGAACACGGGGCTTTTGGCGCGCAGGACCTAACGGCTGATCACTTTGATTTCTGACGAAATCGGCCGCCGTGTCGCAGGGCGCGGCTTGATCTTGGGCGGGGGGCATCGTATCACGCGGCAGCCGAAATCAGGAGTTTACCATGTCGGGAACCGACCACGCCAAAGCCGCCGATTGGGGCGGGCCACAGCCTGCGATTATTCTGGTGGCCCCGCAAATGGGCGAAAACATCGGGGCGGCCTGTCGGGCCATGTATAATTTCGGGCTGGAATGGCTGCGGTTGGTTAATCCGCGCGATGGCTGGCCCAACCAGAAGGCAGTGACCATGGCCAGCGGGGCCGGTCGGGTGCTGGATCAGGTTGTGGTGCGCGACACCACGGCGCAGGCGGTTTCTGATCTGAACTATGTCTTTGCCACCACGGCGCGCGGGCGGGATTTGACCAAACCGGTGGTGTCGCCCGAACGCGCCATGCAACAGGCCCGCGCCATGATTGCCCAAGGTCAGAAGGTCGGCATCCTATTCGGGCCGGAACGCTCCGGCCTGCACAACGAGGACATCGCCCAGGCCAATGCGATTATTTCGGTGCCGGTCAATCCGGCCTTTGCCTCGCTCAATCTGGCGCAATGCGTGTTGTTGCTATCCTATGAATGGCGTCGCCAGAGCGGGGATATCACCGATGAAACTATGGCTTTGGCCGGTGCGAAACATGCCAGTGCCATTGAAATGCAAAAACTGGTGGAGCATCTGGAAAAACGTCTGGATGCGACCGGATTTTTCTGGCCCGAGGATAAAGCCGAGAGCATGATCCTCAATTTGCGCAATATGATGTCCCGCATGCCGATGACCGAGGCCGACGTGCGGATCATGCACGGGATTATTCGCGCCTTGTCAGACAAGCACCCAAAGACTAAGTTTCCCAAAAATTAGGGGGCCATAATGAGCAAACCACGCAACATTTTCGAAGACGTTTCCGAGACCGCGCGCCCGGACATCCCCAAAGGCGGGGTGATCGATGCCGGTGTGCGCGGCGCGCCACGTGCGGTGGCGATGTGGCTGCTGGTGCTGTTTATGCTGGTGGCCTCGACCGTGGTTCTGGGCGGGTTGACGCGGTTAACGGACAGCGGCCTGTCGATTACCGAATGGAAACCCGTGACCGGTGCCCTGCCACCGATGGGCGATACCGCATGGGCCGAAGAATTCGCCAAATATCAGCAAAGCCCCGAATTCCAGTTGCAAAACAGCGACATGGATATGGCAGCGTTTAAATCCATCTTCTGGTGGGAATGGAGCCACCGCAATCTGGGCCGTCTGATCGGCATGGTCTGGGCGATCGGGTTTCTGTTTTTCCTGTTGACCAAACGTATTCCACGCGGCTGGACCATGCGCCTGTTGGGCGTCGGGGTTCTGGGCGGATTACAGGGGGCCGTTGGCTGGTGGATGGTGTCCTCCGGCCTGACGGGGCGTATGGTGGATGTGGCCTCTTATCGGCTGGCGATCCATCTGGGGTTGGCGTTTTTCATTCTGGCAGTGATCGCCAATTATGCCTGGCAACTGCTGCGCGGCGATATTGCGCTGATGCAGGCGCGGCGCAACCGCGAGGCAGGGTTGGTCAACTGGGCCGTGATATTGCTGGGGCTGGCCTTTGCGCAGGTTTTGCTCGGCGCGCTTGTCGCGGGCATTGATGCAGGGCGCGGTTTTCCCGAATGGCCGCTGATGGCGGGGGAGTTTTTTCCCTCCAACAGTTTTGAATTGCAGCCGCTGTGGACCAACTTCTTTGAAAACCCGGCACTGGTGCAGTTCAATCACCGGATGCTGGGCTATCTGGTGTTCCTGACCACGCTTCTGGTCTGGTGGCGCAGCCGAAAATCGCCCGTGGCCAAGACGAAAAAGACCTTTAACATGATCCTGTCGATGGTGCTTTTGCAGGTGGTTCTGGGTATTGTAACGGTGCTGTTTTCCGCCCAGTGGCATATTGCCATCACCCACCAGATTTTCGCGATCATGACCTTTACCGTGATTTTGCGCGGCTGGTTCATGGCCCGCTTCCCTGTCGCCCAAAGCCTGAGGTAACCCATGACCGCCAACAACGCCTTCACCGCCCTGATGGCCCACATGCACGAGGCCGTGGCCCTGTCACAGATTTCCGGCCTGCTGGGCTGGGATCAGGAAACCACCATGGCGCGGGGATCCGCCAATCAACGGGCCGAATGGCAAAGCGCGTTGCAAGCGACCCTGCATGCCAAACGCACGGACCCCAAGGTGGGCGAATGGCTGGCGGCGATTGATCCGGCGGATCTGGAACCGGTCGAGGCCGCAAATATCCGCGTGATCAGCCGCGAATTTGAACGCCAGTCCCGTGTGCCGACCGATCTGGCACGCGAAATCGCACGGGTGACGTCTGCCGCGCAGGGCGAATGGGCCGAGGCCCGCGCCGCCGGTGATTTCGCCGCCTTTCAGGGAACGCTGGCCAAAGTGGTCGACCTGCGCCGCCAAGAGGCCGCCGCGCTGGCCGACGGGGGCGATTTATACGATGCGCTTCTGGGGGAATACGAACCGGGGATGCGGGCGGCGGAACTGGATCAGCTGTTTGCCGGCTTGCGCCGTGGTCTGGTGGACCTGCGCGAACGCATAGGCGAAAGCCGTGTTGAAATCCCCGATCTGAAGGGCAAGTTTTCCCAAGATCAGCAAATGTTGATCGCACGGGAACTGGCGGACGCTTTTGGCTATGACTGGAAACGCGGGCGGCTTGATCTGGCGGTACATCCGTTTTCATCCGGCAGCGGCGATGATGTGCGGATCACTACTCGCGTGGCAGAGCAGGATCCGTTCAACTGTTTTTATTCCACCATCCACGAAGTCGGCCATGCGGTTTACGAACAGAACATTGCCCCGCGCCACGGGTTGACGGTGCTGGGGACGGGGGCCAGCATGGGTATCCATGAATCCCAAAGCCGGATTTTTGAAAACCAGCTGGGGCGCAGCCGTGCCTTTACCGGTTTTCTGTTTCGGCGCATGCAAGCCGTGTTTGGTGATTTTGGCATGGCGGATGCGGAAACCTTCTATCAGATGGTGAACAAGCTGCGCCGTGGCTATATCCGTACCGAGGCAGACGAAGTGCAGTATAACCTGCATGTGTTGCTCCGCTATGATCTGGAACGCAGTCTGATGGATGGATCGCTTGATGTTGCCGATCTACAGGATGCCTGGAACCAGCGGTTTGAACAAGATTTCGGTTTCGCGGTGGACTCGGTTCAAAACGGTGTGCTGCAAGACGTGCATTGGCCGGTGGGTTTGATCGGTTATTTCCCGACTTATACGCTGGGGAATATTTACGCAGGCGAGCTGTATGCGGCGTTGCGGGCCGATCAACCGGATCTGGACACAGATCTGGCCAAGGGGGACACAACGCATGCTGTGGCGTGGCTCAAACAGAAAATCCATGTCCATGGCGGGGCTTTTGAACCGATTGAACTGATCCAAAACGCGGTTGGCCATGCACCAAGCGAGGCACCGCTCCTGAGTTACATCACACAAAAATTCAGCGATATTTATCAGCTATAAACCGCCTGCTCACGTCTTCGAATTCGTCTAAATATCCCCGCCGGAGGCATAAAAGTTATAATGCCTCCGGCGGGGATATTTGACCGAATTCGAAGACTTTAAGAGCCGTCTCTAAGGTTGCGTGTTTCTACATCGTCTATCGTTGGCGGTGTGCCGGAAATTGCCACACCATAGAGGCTTCTTGCGTGGGGCACCGAAATCCGCCCGAGCAGGACATCCTGTAGCACCTGTTGTGGATCGCGTTCAAAAGGGTTGCCATAGCCGCCCCCGCCCGGTGTACAGACATGCACGCGGTCGCCGGCCTGCAAAGGTACGTCCTGTTCTTTGGACAGGTGTTCCGGTTGGTAAGACTGGCCATTTTGCCAGACGGTGACTTCGTTCACCGCACCGTCAGCACCGCCAAGCGCGCCTTGTGGGCCGAAACGGCCGTGATCCATTACGAAACTGGCACGGGCGGTGCCACGCCGCAGTTCCAGTTCGTATTCCAGCCCGAAACCGCCGCGATGTTTTCCGGCACCGGCAGAGCCTTCGCGCAGGGCGTAGCGGTGGTAGAGCACGGGAAAGGCCTGTTCCATGATTTCCACCGGCGGGGCCTTGGAAATGCCGATGGTTGAACAGCCGTTTGTCAGCCCGTCGTGATCCGCATTGCCGCCATACCCGCCGCCGGACAGTTGATACATGACGAAATCACGATCCCGCGCCGGATCATAGCCGCCAAGGGCAAAATTGCCCGAGGTCCCCGCCGGTGCGGCGGTGATCCGGTCGGGCAGGGCCGGCACAAGGGCGGCAAAAACCGCTTCGGCGATCCGCTGGGAGACCTCTGCCGCGCAGCCGGACACGGGGCGCGGATAGACGGCATCAAGGAATGTGCCTTCTATTCCTGTCACTTGTAGCGGGGCAAAGGCACCGGCGCTGATCGGTACATCGGGGAAAATATGGCGCATGGCCAGATACACCGAACTGAGCGTGGTGGCGCGCACCGAATTCATCGGACCAAGGCATGGGGCGCTGGAGCCGGCGAAATCAAACAGCAGGTCGTCGCCCTTGCGGGTGACGGTCAGGGCAATTTCCAGCGGTTCATTGACCACGCCGTCGCTGTCCACCCAGGCGGAGGCGCGATAGCGGCCCTGCGGAATTTCGGCAATGGCGCGGCGCATCTGCAGCGCAGCGCGGCGGCGAAGTTCGGCGATGGCCTCGCGCACGGTGTCATCGCCGTAGCGATCCAGCAGTGCATTCAGCCGGTTTTCCCCGACCAGCAGGGCAGCGGCCTGTGCTTTTACATCGCCGATGCGTTGGTCGGCGACGCGGATGTTGGAACAGATGATTGCATATATTTCACGGTCAAGTTCGCCCTGTTTGAACAGGCGCACAGGGGGCAGGCGCAGGCCTTCCTGTTCAACGGCGGTGGCCGATGCGGAAAATCCGCCGGGGACGGACCCGCCGGTATCGGGCCAGTGGCCGGTGTTGGACAGCCAGCAAAAGATTTCGCCATTCCGGTAAAAAGGCCGTGCAAATCGCACATCCATCAAGTGGGTGCCGCCCAGATAGGGATCGTTGACGATATAGATATCATCCGGTTGCGGCGCGGCGACGGTGCCGGCGGCGATCATCTCGATCAGGGTGCGGGTGGAATATTGCATGGTTCCGACAAACACCGGCAGCCCGCCAGCACCCTGTGCAATCAGGGAACCGTCATCGGCGGCATAAATCCCGTCGGAGCGGTCGTTTGCCTCGGCGATCACCGGCGAAAATGCCGCGCGGGAAAAGCTCATGTCCATTTCATCGCAGACCTGTTGCAGGCCCGCCTGAATGACGCTCATGGTGATGGGATCAAGGCTCATGTCAGGGCCTCCACTGTGATGATCAGGTTGCCCATGGTATCCATACGGGCCACGTCGCCGGGTTCCAGCAGAATGGTGGTGTCCAGCTGTTCGATGATCGCGGGGCCGGTGATTTCGGCGGCATCGGGCAGGTGGTCGCGCCAATAGACTGGCGTGTCGTGCCAGTTGGCAAAAAATACGCGCCGTGTGCCGGTTTGTGCCTGTGGCAGGTTGGCCTTGCGTTCCTCGGGGGGCAGCAGGGTGGACAGGTCAAGCGGTTCACGTGCGCCGATGACCGAACAGTTCACATTCACCAGATTGGCACGAATTTCGGCCAGCTCCACATGAAAACGGGCGAAATAAGCAGCCTCGAAGCGGGTGCGCAGATCGGCGGTGCTAATGGCAGGATCATCAATCGGCACCCGTAACAAATGGGTCTGGCCGATGAACTGCATGTCAACGCTATAGAGGCAACGCACCCCGTGCAGGCGGATGTTTTCCTTGGCGATCAGGGCTTCGCCCACCTGCCGTTGTTGAGCAAAGGCCGCGCCAAGGGCACCGTCTGCCAGCGCGTCCAGCGGTGTGTTCAGGGTGCGCACGAAATCATGGCGCAGATCGGCGACCACACAGCCAAGCGCGTTGGTAATGCCCGGGCGGGCAGGCACCAGCACCCGCGGCACGCCCAGCTCGCGCGCCAGCGCGCAGGCATGTAACGGCCCCGCGCCGCCAAAGGCAAACAGGGCGAAATCGCGCGGGTCATGGCCGAGCGACACGGAAACCGAGCGGATCGCGCCGGCCATTTTGGTGTTGGCCATCCGGATCACGGCGGCGGCGGCCTGTACCGGATCCACGCCGAGCGGTCGGCCCAGTTGCTGTGCAAAAATTTCCGAAATATCCGCAACCGATACGCCGCCTTCTACCGAATTCAGTTTGGCCGGATCCAGCCGCCCCAGCAACAGGTTGGCGTCCGAAATCGTGGGGTCCATCCCGCCGCGTCCGTAACAGATCGGGCCGGGGTCGGCCCCCGCGCTTTGGGGGCCGACATCCAGCAGCCCCGCCGCATTCACCCGTGCGATGGAACCGCCACCGGCCCCCACGGTGCGTACATCCACCATCGGCACATGGATCGGCATGGCGTATTCGATTTTGATTTCATTGGACACGGCGGGGGTGGCATTCTGGATCAGGGCCACATCGGTCGAAGTCCCGCCCATATCATAGGTCATCAGGTTTTCAAAACCGGCCAGTTTCCCCGTATAGGCCGCCGCCATCACACCGGACGCCGGACCCGACATCACGGTTTTCGCGGCCTCCACCGCGACACGCCCGGCGCTGACCATGCCGCCGTTGCCATTCATCACCAGCAGGTCATTGCGATAGCCGCCAGTATGAAGTTTATCCTGCAAGCGTTTGATATAACGTTGCAAAAGAGGCTGAACAGAGGCATTCACCGCCGCCGTCACCCCGCGTTCGAATTCGCGGCTTTCGGACAAAAGCGCGTGGCCCATGGTGATATGCTCGTTGGGCCAGATTTCGGCAATAACCTCTGCGGCGCGAATTTCATGTGCCGGATTGGCATAGGCGTGCAGGAAATGCACCACCACGGAAATGCAGCCCTGATCCAGCAGGTTTTGCGCCGCCGCGCGCACCGCATCCACGTTCAATTCGGTGATCACCTGGCCGGCGGCATCCATGCGTTCGGGGACTTCAAGGCGCAGATTGCGCGGGATGATCGGTGTGAATTCGCCCTTCATCCCATAGGCCTGTGGTCGCGTGCGCCGCCCCAGCTCCAGCACATCGCGAAAGCCCTGTGTCGTAATCAGGCCGGTTCTGGATAATTTGCGTTCCAGCACCGCGTTGGTGGTGGTGGTGGTGCCATGCACGATCAGATCGACCCCCGCCAGATCGGCACCGGCGGTGGCGAGCGCATCCATCACGCCTTCGGCCTGATTGGTCAGGGTGCTGGCGACCTTGGCCAGCCGCACGGTGCCACTGGCCTGATCCAGCATCACCAGATCGGTGAAGGTGCCGCCCACGTCGACTCCGACCACTTGTGACACCTGTTGATCCGGCATGGGTTTCTCCGTTTATTGTTTGTGTACAAATGAAACCGCCCGTGGCCGGTTTGTCAATCCAAAGTGCCTCATTCGGGGGGAACTTCGTTGGTGTGATAACGAAAAAACTGGACAAATTGGATGTGTGCATACAAACTCGCCCTTAAGGAAGGTTACATTCCGCGATTATACTTATAAATTGAACAACCAACGGAGAGAACCATGACCGACAAAAAGAATTTTTCTCAAGGTCGTCGTAATGCATTGAAAACACTTGGAATCGGGGCGGGTGCCGTAGCGTCAACCAGCCTGCCTCTTTGGGCGCGTTATGCGCAGGCAGGGACGTCCGAACCGATCAAGGTCGGGTTCCAGATGCACCGAACCGGTATCGGGGCGGCCTATGGGCGCTGGTATGAACGCACCACCATGGCGGCGGTGAAAAAGATCAATGCCGAGGGCGGCATCAATGGCCGCGAGATGATGATCGTCACCGAAGACGACGGCACCGACCCCAAACGCGGGGCCGAAGTGGTGGAAAAATTCGCGACCCAGCACAAGGTCGACGTGGGCTATGGTACGTTGTTTTCCCATGTAGTAATCGGGTCCGCGCCGCGTGCCGGTGAATTGAAACTGCCGTATTTTGTGGTTTCCGAGGGCCACCATGTGGCCAGTGGTATGTTGAACCGCTGGACCTTGCAGCCCGGTATTACCGATGTAAAATCGCAAGTGGCGGCCATGGCCCCGTTTGTGGCAAATAATCTGGGCAAGAAGGTAACGATGATCTTCCCCGATTTTGCCTTTGGCCATAACCACCGTGATTTCTTTAGCGCCGCGATTGAGGCACAGGGCGGCGAAGTGGTGGCAAAAATCGCGATCCCGCCAACGGAGAGCAGCTTTACCAAATATTTCCCGAAAATCCCGCGCAACACCGATGTGATTTATCACGTGATGGTGGGGCCGTCGGTGCTGACCTTTGTCAAGGAACTGGGCGAGTTTTTCGGTCCCTCGCGGCCTGAAATGTTCGGGTTTATTGATTCACTGGAAGCGGTGGATATCAATTCCCCGGGGCTGGAGTTTCTGGAAGGCAGCTATTTCTGGGAAGGGATGCCGCGCTATACACAGGCCAATGACACCGAGTTTTCCAAAGCATATCGCGCGGCTGTCGGGGTGAATGAAAACGGGGCGCTGGCCAGTGATCCCAAGGACGTGTCGGCCTATGCGCATATGTTTGCCTGTTGGGAAACCCTGCACACCATTCGCGATGGCATGGTGGCGGCGGGTTACAAAACCACAGCCGATCGTGCGGCACTGGTAGAGGCCGTCGAGGCCATCACCGACATGCCCGAAGGGTTTGACCATCCACAAGGGGCCAAGCTGTTCAACGGCAAGACTCATCAGGTGTTCGGCCCGCAGTACATCACTCGTGTGGAAAACAAGCGGCTCAATCTGGTGCATACCACCAGCATCGAGGACGGGTTGTATCCGGACGAGGTGGATTACACCAAACAGAGCCTCTAGGCGCAAACCGGCAACCGTCAAGGGCGGTTGCCGGATCAATGGCTGGAAACGAACAGGACTTCCATGGATTTTGGACCATATTTGATGCTCGCCTCGCTGGAGGGTGCGGTAACGGCGGCTGTGCTGGTGCTGACGGCGCTGGGGCTGTCGCTGGTGTTTGGTGTGATGCGGGTGGTGAATGTGGCGCATGGCGAGTTTTTCATGCTGGGCGCGGTGATAGCCTGGTATGTGGCCAGTTCCATAAGCGGACATCCGGCGTTGGGATTTGTGGCGGCGTTGTTGATTGCGCCGCTGGCGGTGGGGGGGCTGGCGGCGCTGGCGGATATGGTGATCCTGAAACGCATTGCCTATGATCCGGAACGTACCATCGTGGCGACGATTGGATTGCTGTATATTATTCAACAAGTTACCCTGATGACCTATGGCGCGGATGCGCGTCCGGTGGAGCCGCCGTTCAACACGCGATTGGCGTTGCCGTGGTTTGAAATGGGCGAAAACGGATTGCAGATGTATTGGCCGTGGGGGCTGTCGATCACCAGTTACAAGCTGTTTGTGATTGGCGCGGCGGCGGCGGTTTTGCTGGCGGTCTGGGCGATGATGACGCGCTCCAAAATCGGGCTGGTGATGCGGGCGACACAGCTGGACGGGGAAATGGCGCAGGCCTTCGGTATTCCGGTGGAAAAGGTTTACGCCATGGTGTTTGGCATCGGCTGCGGGTTGGCGGCCTTGGCGGCGGTGTTGATCGTGCCGATCCAGCAGGCGCATTACCTGATGGGGGGGG
>CAMZLM010000181.1 GCA_947311485.1 uncultured Paracoccaceae bacterium | reverse complement strand
GTGGCGGAATGTCTGGCGGGGCTGGTTTATGTGCATGCGATTGACCCGGGGCACCCGGTGATTTTCGGCACTTGGCCGTTTGTATCCGATTTGCGCACGGGGGCGATGTCGGGCGGGTCTGGTGAACAGGCGTTGTTGACGGCGGGTTGTGCACAGATGCACAGGTTTTACAACCTGCCCGGTGGCGCGGCTGCGGGGATTGCCGATGCCAAAATGCCGGATATGCAGGCGGGGTATGAGCAGGCGCATTCCAATGTGATGGCCGGTTTGGCCGGATTGAATATGGTCTATGAGGCCGTTGGCATGCATGCGTCTCTGCTTGGTTTTTGTTTCGAGAGCCTGTTGATCGGGGATGATTTGCTGGGCCAGTCCCTGCGCTGTGTGCGCGGAATAGAGGTGACAGAAGACAGCGTCGCGCTTGAGGCGATGCGGTCGGTGTGTCTGGAAGGGCCGGGGCATTATCTGGGCCATGCCCAGACGCTTGATCTGATGCAGAAGGAATATATTTATCCGGCCCTTGGCGATCGGTCTTCGCCCAAGGAGTGGGTGGAAAACGACCGGCCGAACCTTGTGCAAAAGGCCATGGCGCGCAAGTTGGAAATTCTGGCGCGGCTTTCGTCTGCGGCATTTCCTGCAGAGCTTGATGCGCGGCTGCGTGACAGGTTTGTTATTCATCTGTAAAAATCGGGGGAATGGTGTGCGGGGGGCGGCACCCTATCTGTTTGCATTGAGTTTTTCTGTAAAACCTTTATATCGGGGGCAGAAGGTGCGCCGGAGGGTCTGCACATAAACCCGAAGGGGATGAAGGCCGATATGAGCAAGTTTTTCGCCAAGACAGAAGAGTCTCTGCCTATTATGTTGTTGCGGGCGCGGGAAGCGTTGTTACAGCGATTGCGGCCGATCCTGTTGGCGCATGATTTGACCGAACAGCAATGGCGCGTCTTGCGGGTGTTGGACGAGGTCGGGCCGCTGGAACCGACCCTGTTGGGGGAACGCTGTGTGGTGCTGACGCCGAGCCTGACGCGGATATTGTGTGCGCTGGAAAAACGCGGGCTGATCCAGCGGGAAAAACACGCCACCGACAAACGCAAGCAGATTATTCATCTGACCAGCGCCGGACAGGAACAAATTGCGGCCATCGCGCCGGAAGCCAAGAAGGTTTACGATGCGCTGGAAGAAAGTTTCGGCAAGCCGCAGATGATCAATTTACTCAACAAGCTCAAGAAGGTGTCCGAATTCTGATTGCGCTTTGGGTTGTTGTATGCTGTGGTATGCGGTAAGTGAACACATGTTCAATTAAACTCGAATACAGGAGCAGCCATGCAAATTTCAGGATCAACCGCGATTGTGACCGGGGGGGCTTCCGGTCTGGGCGAGGCAACGGTGCGGGCGTTACATGCCAAGGGTGCCAAGGTTGTTATTTTTGACATGAACGCAGAAGGCGGGGCGGCGGTTGCGGCCGAACTGGGCGATGATGTGGTTTTTGCCGAGGTAAATGTGACCGACGAGGAAAGCGTTGCCGCCGGTGTGGCCAAGGCGGTCGATACGTTTGGCAGCCTGTCAATTTGCGTGAACTGTGCGGGGATTGCCACAGCCAAGAAAACGCTTGGTCGCGACGGGGCGCATCCGTTGGGGGCCTTTGCCAAAACCATCGATATCAATCTGGTTGGCACGTTCAATGTTTTGCGTTTGGCGGCGGCAGAGATGGCCAAAAATGACCCGAACGCGGATGGCGAACGGGGCGTGATTGTGAACACGGCCTCTGTGGCGGCATTTGACGGGCAAAAGGGGCAGGCAGCTTATGCGGCCTCCAAGGGCGGCATTGCCGCGATGTCGTTGCCGGTGGCGCGGGATCTGGCCTATAACGGGATCCGGTGTAACGCGATTGCCCCCGGGTTGTTCATGACCCCGATGCTGGAAGGGCTGGGCGAAGAGGTGTGTGTGGAATTGGCCAAGGATGTGGTGTTCCCGAAACGGTTGGGCAAACCGGCGGAATATGCGCAACTGGCGGCGTTTCTGGTGGAAGCGCCGTATATGAACGGGCAAACAGTGCGGCTGGATGGCGGGATCCGGTTGCCTTGATTTGTTGGGGGGGGGGGCGCTGCCCCAAGGCCCTTTGGGCCTTTCCCCCGGGATATTTTAAGAAAATGGAAACAGGGCGGGGCGTATGTTCCGCCCTTAGCCGTTTCCAAGCGGGGTGACGAAGTGGATGGCGTCTTGGGCTGCTTGACGTAATGCCTTGGATTTGTTGACGGTTTCTTCGAATTCGGCCTCTGGGTCGCTATCATAAACCACGCCGCCGCCAGCCTGAATGTAGAGGGTTTCATCCTTGGTGACGGCGGTGCGCAGGGCGATGCAGACATCCATTTCGCCATTGGCGGAGAAATAGCCGACACCACCGCCATAGACGCCGCGTTTTTCCTGTTCCAGTTCGTCGATGATTTCCATGGCGCGGACTTTGGGGGCACCGGATACCGTGCCGGCGGGCAGGCCGGCGAGCAAGGCCGACAGGGAATCGTGATCGTCGGACAATTCGCCAATCACGTTGGAGACGATATGCATCACATGGCTGTAGCGTTCGATGATGAATTGCTCGTTTGGATTGACTGTGCCGATTTTTGCAACGCGGCCCACGTCGTTGCGCCCCAGATCCAGCAGCATCAAATGTTCGGCGCGTTCCTTGGGATCGGCGAGGAGGTCGGCCTCCAGTGCCTTATCCTCAATCGGGGTGGCCCCGCGTTTACGGGTGCCGGCGATGGGGCGAATGGTGACTTCGCCGTCTTTGACCCGCACCAGAATTTCAGGGCTGGCACCGGTGACCTGAAAGCCGCCAAAGTTGAAAAAGAACATATAGGGGGACGGATTGGTGCGCCGCAGCGCGCGGTAGAGCGCAAAAGGCGGCAGTTTGAAATCCTGCGCCCAGCGTTGCGAGGGAACGACCTGAAAGATATCGCCGGCGCGGATGTAATCGCGGGCTTTTTCCACCATGGCGAAATATTCGGCTTTGGTGGTGTTGGATACCGGTTCGCCAACGCAGGTTGCCGCGTCGGTAATCATCGGGTTGGCGGGGGCGGGGCGGTCCAGATCGCGGATCGCGTCCATCACCCGTTCGGCCGCGATGTTATAGGCGGCGCGTGCGGACTGGCCGGAGTTGGCCCAAACGGGTGACACCACGGTGATTTCGTCCTTGACCCCGTCCACAACCACAATCACGGAAGGTCGCAGCATCACCGCATCGGGCAGGCCGAGCGGGTCCGGGTTTACATTTGGCAGGTGTTCCACTTGCCGGATCATGTCATAGCCAAGGTAGCCGAACAGGCCGGCGGCAATGGCGGGCAGATCGTCGGGCAAGTCTATGCGGCTCTCGGCCAATACCTCGCGCAGGGCGGTCAGCGGGTCGGAGGACATCGGTTCAAAGGCGTCGGCCTCGAACCGGGCATGGCGGTTGATCCGGGCCTGATCGCCGTGGCATTGCCAGACCAGATCCGGTTTCATCCCGATCACCGTGTACCGGCCCCGGATTTCGCCGCCGGTGACGGATTCCAGCATGAAGCTGTCTTTTTGCGCCTGCGCCAGTTTCAGCATCAGCGAAACCGGCGTGTCCAGATCGGCAACCAGACGGTTGTAAACCACCTGATTTTCGCCGTTGTTATAAGCGGTTTCGAAAGCGGTAAAATCAGGTGTCAGGGCCATTAGCGTGTCGCAATTTGTGCATTGATGGAATTGATAGCGGCCTGATTGAGCGCCACACCGGCACGGTTCCGCAGGGCGGTGGTGTAGAGTTCCAGCATATCGGTCCCGATTTGTGCATTGAGGGCCGCGGTGAGGCGTTCGACACCGGCCTTGTTTTCCGGCGTTTCCGGATCAAAGGCGTGAATGGCGGACAGGCGCAGCACCAGCAGGCCGTTCGGGGTGCGGATGGTTTTGACCTCGCCCTTTTTCAGCTTGAACAATTCGGTGGTGGTTTGGGGGGGCAGCCCTTCAAAGAAACCGGCGCGTGTGGCGGCTGTTTCCATGTTCGGGGCCAGTCCCAGTTCCGCAAATCCCGCACCATCGGCCAGTTTCGGGGTCATTTCCGCAGAGATTTTTTCGAGTTGGTCAAGGGTTTGCGCCTGTCGCCAATCGGCAATGACACGGTCCTTGATTTCCTCCAGCGGGATCAGCGCCGGTTCGGCAATGTCATTGACGCGCAGGGCAAAAACACCGCCATCGGGCAGGTCCACCAGTTCCGGGAAATCGCCCTTTTGGGTATCGAGCACTTTGTCACGAAATTCCTGATAACCGTTCAGGCCGCCGGTGCTCTGGGCGTTGAAATCAATGGTGCCGGTCTGCATGTCGGTTTCTTTGCCGAGGTCCTCGATTGTGGCACCGCCGGCCAGCAGGTCGTCAATATCGGTGACCAGATCGGAAACCATGCGGCGGGCGGCTTCTCCGGCGAGTTCGGCACGCAGTTCATCGCGCACATCTTCAAACGGGGTGTTGTCTGCGGCCATCACCGCATTCACGCGGAACAATGCCGGGCCGAGCGCGGTTTTCACCGGACCAACAACACCCAGATCAGAGGTGGAAAACACCATTTCCGATGCTTCGGGGGACAGGTCTTTGACGCCCACATCGCCCATATCCACATCGCTCAGGTCCAACCCGCGTTCCTGCACCAGTTGTTCAAAGGTCACCAGCCCGGCATCCAGCCGTTCGCGCGCATCCTTGGCGTCGGCGTCGGTGGCGAACACCAACCGTTCAACGGCGCGCTGTTCCGGCTTGTTGAAACGGTCTGCTTGCAGGTCATAGGATTCGCGCAATTCGGCCTCGTCTACGGCGACCTTGTCGTGCAGCATCTCCGGCGACAGCCATGCATAGCTGACGTTATAGCTCTTCAGGCTTTGGTATTTATCTTTGTTTTCGGTGTAAAATTTCTCCAACGCGGCCTTGGTTGGTTTGCCAACCGGTCGGTCCAGATTCAGTTCTGTCAACCAGGCCCATTCAAAATCGCGGGTTTCCTGGGCAAAGCTGATCAAGGTCACGGGAATTTCATCCGAGGCCGCAACGCCGCTCTGGATGGCGGCCTCGATCAGGGCGCGGGCATTTTCCTTGCGCAGCAGATCGTCAAATTCTTTCGGGGTCAGGCGCAACTGGCGTTCCAGATAGAAATTATAGGTATCTTTGTCAAAACCACCGGTGAGGCCCTGAAAGTTGGGGTTTTTCAGGATTTGTTCGCGGATGATTTCATCACCAACACTGATGCCTTTCTGGCTGGCTTCGTTGTCGATTGCCGCCAGTCCGATGACCGATTCCAGCACCGACGGACCGATGCCCAGCTGATTGATTTCATTCGGGGACAGGTTACGCCCGATACGATTGGACATCTGGTTCACCGCATTACGATAGGCGCGGGCATAGGTGGCGACGGGAATTTCTTCATCGCCAACAGTGCCAATGGATTGCACATTGCCACCGGTAAACCCGCCAATGCCAAAGCCGGTTAATCCCAGCATCAAAAGGCCCATAATCACATACATGATCTTGCTGTTCTGGGTGGATCGGAGCGCGTGTGACATCTTGGACCTACTTTATTTTCCCTGGTTGGCACAGGTTTTAAAGCGGCTTGTAGGGAAGGGCAAGCGGGTTCCGGTTATGCAATTGATCCGCAGGTCAAATATGTGTGTGGGGGGCACTGCTTGACCTTTCCCTGGGCATTTGCGAGCCTTTGCCGAAATATGGGGAATGTGCCGTGATACCATTGGAAACACTGATTTTACCGATCGGGCTGGGATTGTTGGGGTTTATCGAACCCTGCGTGATCGGCGGGCATTTGTTGTTTATCGAAACGCAAAAGACCCGTAGTCCGGCTGCGCGGCGGGTGGCGGTGGTCAGTTTTGTGGTGCTTCGTGCGCTTGTGACCGGCCTGTTCGGGGTCTTGGTGGCCACGCTCGGGGCGGTGCTGGCGGATGTGCAGACCGGTTTGACGATGATTTTCGGGGTGATTTATCTGTTGATCGGGGGGGCATTTCTGTTCGGGCGTGAAAACGTGTTGAAGAAGAAAATAGATATGGCCCCGAAGGCATGGAAATATGCGCAAAATCCGGTGTTGCTGGGGGCGGCATTCGGGTTGAATATTCCGGCCTGTGCGGCCCCGATCCTGTTGGGCCTGCTGGGGGTGGCGGCAACGAGCAGCGCGGTTCTGAATGCCTTTGTGATGATGTTTCTCTTCGGCTTTTTCCTGTCTGTGCCGTTGGCTGTGATGATCTACATTCCGGCATTTTCCAATCTTCTGGATCGGGCCGCCCGTAATTTTGGCAAGGCACAGTTTGTCATCGGTTTGGTGTTTGTGGCCTTGGGAATCTGGTCCATCTGGATGGCCTGGACGATCGGGGGCGGCGGATGGGTGGCGTAACCGGTGAAAAAGCCCGTTTCCGGCGGGTTGCCATTGCGGGGATCAGTTTTCAGGCGGGCTCTGCGGCGATAGACTCTGCGACCATCATGTCGGCGCTGGTGTATCAGCTCAGCGGGAATTCGGTGCTGGTCGGGGCGGTGACGGCCATTTTGCGATTTGGCTGGTTATTTCCGCAGTTGATTGTTGGTTTCTTGGCACAGCAAAGCGGGGCGTCCATGCCCTATTATGTGATTGGCGCTTTCGGGCGGGCATCGGCGATGGCGCTGATGGCGGCGGTGTTGTGGGTCGGGGCGGATTGGCCGCGTGGCTGGTTGACGCTGGCGGTGATGGTTTTGTGGGTTTTCTATGCTTTTATAAGCGGGATTGTGGCGGTGCCCTATAATGACATCGTCGCGCGTTCTGTCCCGGGGGAACGGCGCAGCCGGCTGTTGGCAACGCGGTTTTTTGGCGGCGGGGTGTTGGCGCTACTTGTGGTGGCTTTGGCGGATAAAATGGTGGCGGGGCTGGATTTCCCGTTGTCCTATGCGGCCATTATTGCGCTGGCGTCGGGGTTGATGTTTGTGTCCTCCACCGTGTTTACCCTGATGGGGGAACCGGAACCGGTGTCGCAAAAGCCACCGGCCAAGCCCGGATTTTTTCAATATTTGCGTGACGGGATAACGGTGTTCAAAACCAATCGCCGGTTTCGCCTGTTTGTGTTTGCCCAGTGGTGTGGTGGTGCGGTTTTGATGGCGATGCCGTTTTATGTGGTGCAGGCGCAGGTGTCGGGGTTTGATCTGGAACGCGTGGCGCTGTTGCTGGGTGCCCAGACCACCGGTGCGTTGGTGTCTAATTTTTTGTGGGGCTGGTGGGGGGATCATCTGGGCAAGGCGAGCTTGCTCAAGGCGATTGCCTTTGGCCGGATTTTCCCACCCTTGGCGGTTTTGCTTTTGGGGGCGCAGGCGGATGCCTTTCTGGCGTTTCTGTTGCTGTTTTTCGTGTCGGGAGCGCTTGCCAATGGTTTGACCATTGCGGTGATCGGGTTTTTGATGGAGATTTCACCCGATGACCAACGCCCCGCCTATAGCGGTTATTTCAATGCGATTACCGCACCGGCATTTTTGTTGCCGTTGCTGGCAGGGGGGCTGGTCATGGTTTTCGGCCTGCCTGTGGTTTTTGGCCTGTCGATGCTGGCGGCGATTGCGCAAACGGTGTTGTTGCTACGGGTTAGCCGCTTGCCGGATCAAACTGCGCCAGCCGGCTGAACATCTCGCCGATGCCCGCCACATCCACATTGGCAAAGGCAATGCGCATGTGGCGCGTGCCGGCGGTTTCGGGCGGGCAAAACATGGTTCCGGGCAGCATCAGGACCGCCGCATCGCGAACCAGTCGTTTGGCCAACACATCGCTGGGCATATCAAAGGGGTGTTCCGCATAGGCAAAATAGGCACCGGAACCCTTTAGCTTCCAATCGCCAAGAGTCCCGAATGCCTCGGTGATGGCTGTGCGCCGGTGCAGGATCTCCAGCCGTTCACCGGCCAGCCAATCCCCGAGGTTTCGCATGCCGAACAGGGCGGCGCGCTGGCCCAGTTGATTGGGGCAGATGGTTTGCGTATCCAGAAACTTCTCGATTTCGGCCAATTGCCCACCACCGGCAATCAACGCACCGACACGGTGGCCGGTCAGGCGGTAGGCCTTGGAAAAGGAATAAAGCTGGATCAGTGTGTCGGCCCAGTCTGGATCGGTGAACAGATCGTGGGGCGCGCCGGCGCGACTGTCGAAATCGCGGTAGGTTTCATCCACGATCAGCGCCAGCCCGTGGCGTTTGGCCAGATCATAAAATGCCCGCAGCAATGATGCCGGATACTCCGCGCCGGTGGGGTTGTTCGGCGTGACCAGCACAATCGCCCGCACGTTGGGGGTGATCAACGCCTCTGCCTGTTTCACATCCGGCAACATATCATCGCCGCACATCAACGTGCGGGTTTCAATGCCGGCCATATCCAGCCACATTTTGTGGTTGAAATACCAAGGTGCGGGCAGGATTACCGCATCCCCCGCACCGGCCAGCGTGGCGATCGCGGCGCAAAAGGCCTGATTGCAGCCCGAGGTAATCGCCACCTGATCCGGCACGATTTCCCCGCCATAGGCCGTTGTCCACTGCGCCGCGATTTCGGCGCGTAACGCCGGCAACCCCAGAACCGGCCCGTACAGATGCGCGCCCGGATCATTCAGAACCGTTTCGGCCAGCGCCGCCAACAACGGGGCAGGGGGCGGATCAACGGGGGCGGCTTGTGACACATTGATCAGCGGGCGATCTGGCGAAAAATGGACTCCCTCAAGCCAGCGACGGGCCTCCATCACAGGTGGGGCAAAGGTGGCATCAAAGGCCGGATTTATCTGTTTGGGCATGCCTTTCTCCCGAATTGTCCAGCAAAAGATAGCCAGCGCAACCCCTGAGCGCAACGCTCCATTTTTCAGGGGGATCTTGTAATTGGTCAAAACCTTCCCATCTAAACCGGATTACGGTTTTAATTCTGTAGGGGGGAAATATCATGAAAAAACCTGTCGCCGAGTTTATTGGCACTTTCACACTCGTCTTCATCGCGTGCGGTGCGGCTATTTTTGCGGGCAGTCAAATCGGGCTGGCCGGAATTTCGTTGGCTTTTGGTCTGGCGTTGATCGGGATGGCCTATGGCATCGGGCCTATTTCTGGCTGCCATATTAATCCGGCTGTTTCTGTGGGCGTTTTTGTATCTGGCCGTATGTCGGCTGGCGAGATGGTGATGTATATCATTGCCCAAATTGCCGGTGCCATGGTCGCAACACTTGCGCTTTCGGTGATTGCTGCCGGTGCCACAGACGGGAATTTTGCGGCAAACGCGATGCAGGGTGATTTCAGCATTGCCTCCGGTTTTGTGTTTGAGGCCATTGCTACGTTCTTGTTTGTCGTGGTCATTCTGGGGGCTACCCAGAACGGTGCGCCCACCGCTGTTGCCGGTGTTGCTATTGGCCTGATGTTGGTCGCCATCCACTTGATCGGTATCCCGATCACCAACACATCGGTAAATCCGGCGCGTTCCATCGGGCCGGCGCTGTTTCAAGGCGGAGAGGCCATGAGTCAGTTGTGGTTGTTTATAGCGGCTCCGGTTCTCGGGGCGATTGCTGCGGGCATGTTGTTTCGCACGGGATTGTTGGAAGCCGACAATAGCTAACAATCAAGGTTGCGCTCCTTTTACGGGGCGCAACCGTATTACAGATCACGACGGCACTTGACCTGTGCCTGCCAATCCGCGATAGCACGGCTATGGCTAAACCTCCTTTTCTGACTCTCTCTGATATTTCGCTGACATTTGGCGGAAATCCCGTATTCGAAGGCATGGGCCTGACGGTACATCCTTTTGCGCGCATTTGCCTTGTCGGGCGGAATGGGTCGGGCAAATCAACCCTGCTCAAGGTGATCGCGGGGGAAATCGAACCCGACAGCGGCACCCGTTTTGTGCAGCCCGGGGTTTCCGTTGGCTACATGGAACAGCATCCCGATCTATCCGGCTTTGCGACTTTGGGGGATTTTACCCAGTCCAATCTGTTACCGGGGCAGGAATACCTTGTTGATATGGCGGCCGAGGGGCTGAAGCTCAATCTCGATCAGGCCCCTTCTGCGGCCTCTGGCGGGGAACGGCGGCGTGCGGCGCTGGCGAAAATTCTGGCCGAGGCACCGGACCTGATGCTGCTGGACGAACCGACCAACCATCTGGACATCGAGGCCATTGGCTGGCTTGAAACGCATTTGGCGCAAACGCGCGATGCGTTTATTCTGATTTCCCACGACCGTGCCTTTTTGCGCAACCTCACCCGCCAGACCATGTGGGTGGATCGCGGGGTGGTGCGGCAAAATCCTGTCGGGTTTGAAGGGTTCGAGGAATGGCGCGACAAGGTGTTCGAGGACGAGGACATGCAGCGCCACAAACTGGATCGCCTGCTCAAGGCCGAGGGCCGTTGGGCGGTCGAGGGAATTTCTGCCCGCCGCAAACGCAATCAGGGCCGTGTGCGCCGGTTGCAGGAAATGCGGCAGGAACGTTCCGAACAGATCATGCGCGCCGGTGCCGCCAAGATGGCCTTCGAAAGCGGTCCTAAATCCGGCAAACGGGTGATCGAGGCCACGGGTATTTCCAAACGGTTTGGCGACAAGGTGATCGTGCAGGATTTCGATATGCGGGTGCTGCGCGGGGAGCGCATTGCCTTTATCGGGCCGAACGGGGCCGGTAAAACCACGCTGCTGAATATGCTGATTGGTAAAACGCAGCCGGATAGCGGGTCGGTCAAGCTCGGCACCAACCTGATGCCGGCAATTTTTGATCAGAACAGATCCGATCTGGACCCCAAGGCGTCGCTCTGGGACAGCCTGACCGAGGACAAGGAACTGGGCGTGTCCGGCCGAAATGACCAGATCATGGTGCGCGGGCAGCCCAAACATGTGGTTGGCTATCTCAAGGAATTCCTGTTTTCCGAAAATCAGGCCCGCGGGCCGGTGTCTGCCCTGTCTGGCGGAGAAAAGGCGCGGTTGTTGCTGGCGAAAATCATGGCCAAGGAAAGCAACCTGTTGGTGATGGACGAACCGACCAACGATCTGGATATCGAAACGCTGGATTTGTTGCAGGAGCTGCTCGACGATTATCAGGGCACGGTGCTGTTGGTCAGCCATGACCGTGATTTTCTGGATCGGGTGGCGCAGCGGTCCATCGTGATGAATGGCGACGGGCGCGCGGTAATTTATGCGGGCGGGTATACTGATTATCTGGCACAAGCCAAGCTGGAGCAGCCACAAGAGGTGGTCCCGTCAAAAGCAGCCAAAAACGGCAAACCATCGGAAAAACCCAAGGCATCGAGCCAAAAAATGACGTTCAAGCTGGAACATCGTTTAAAGGAATTGCCCGACGTGATTGCGCGGCTGGAAGCAGAAATTGCCAAGCTGGAAGAATTTATGGCGGATCCCGAGCTGTTCACCAAACACCCCGAGAAATTCGCCAAAGCCAGCGAAGCCCTGACCGAACGCCACATGAAGCTGTCGGATGCCGAAGAGGAATGGCTGGAGCTGGAAGAGCTGGCAGGCGGTTCCTGAGCACACGAAAGAGGGGCGCAAAACGCTTCTCGTTTGTTCGGAATCCGGTATATTTCAGGTATTGATCCTGAAATGTTTTACACCAGTAGCAAATCAAAGACGCTG
>CAMZLM010000180.1 GCA_947311485.1 uncultured Paracoccaceae bacterium | reverse complement strand
TCGCCGAGGTCGGGGTGATCGTGGGGCTGGCCTTTGGTACGCCGGTTATTTTTTATATCGTGTACCGTTCGTCTATGGCGTGGGTGACGGGGGCCTTGTCCGAGAAATCTGGTGCCGCCGTGGTTTAGGACCGTTGCTTTACCTATAAAATGACCAAGCCTCGCAGTTTTATTGCTGCGGGGCTTTTCTTTTGCGGTCAGCCATGAAATAGGGACGTGGCAACACCACTTTCCATCAGGAGATCGTTATGGAGATTCGTGAGGCCCTTACCTTTGATGATGTATTGCTTGTTCCGGGCGCGTCCAGCGTGCTGCCGAGCGAGGCGGATACATCCACCTTTGTTACCAAAAATATCCCGTTGAATATCCCGTTGCTCAGTTCCGCAATGGATACCGTCACCGAGGCCCGCATGGCCATTGCCATGGCACAGGCCGGTGGCATGGGCGTGATTCACCGCAATCTGACCATCGAGGAACAAAGCTCCCAGGTGCGACGGGTGAAGCGGTTTGTTTCGGGGATCGTGTATAATCCGATCACCCTGAAACCCGATCAAACCCTGGCCGATGCCAAGGCGCTTCAGGAACGTTATCGCGTCACCGGTTTTCCGGTTGTGGATGATAAGGGGCGGGTTTTGGGCATTGTCACAAACCGCGACATGCGGTTCGTCAGCGCCGAGGATACGCCGGTTTCCCTGATGATGACTTCCAGCAATCTGGCCATCCTGCGCGAACCGGCCGGTCTGGAAGAAGCAAAATCCCTGATGCACGCCCGCCGGATTGAAAAGCTGCTGGTACTGGATGGAAACGATCAACTGACCGGATTGCTGACCATCAAGGATCTGGAGCAAGCGGTGTTGAACCCGTCTGCCTGCAAGGACGAACTTGGCCGGTTGCGGGTGGCGGCGGCCTCGACCGTGGGCGATGCGGGGTTTGAACGCGCGGAAATGTTGCTGGATTCGGGCGTGGATCTGATTGTGATCGACACCGCGCACGGGCATTCGATTTCTGTGGGCCAAACGGTTGAACGGATCAAGAAACTGTCAAGCACGGTTCAGGTGGTTGCGGGCAATGTGGCCACGGGGGAGGCAACCAAGGCCCTGATCGATTGCGGGGCCGATGCGGTCAAGGTCGGCATCGGGCCGGGGTCCATTTGTACAACCCGTATCGTTGCCGGTGTTGGCGTGCCACAGCTGACTGCGATTGACGATTGCGCCACGGCGGCGGCTTCGACGAACACACCGATTATTGCGGATGGCGGGATCAAGTTTTCCGGCGACTTTGCCAAGGCCATTGCCGCGGGTGCCAGCTGTGCCATGGTGGGTTCCATGATCGCTGGCACGGACGAGGCTCCGGGCGAAATGATCCTGTATCAGGGTCGCAGCTTTAAATCCTTTCGCGGGATGGGGTCCGTTGGGGCCATGGCGCGCGGATCGGCGGATCGCTATTTCCAGAAAGAGGCCAGCACCGACAAGCTGGTGCCCGAAGGCATCGAGGGGCAGGTCCCTTACAAAGGTTCCGCCAGTGCGGTGATCCACCAGATGATCGGCGGATTGCGTGCGGCCATGGGCTATACCGGTAGTGCCACCATCAAGGACATGCGAGAGATCTGCAAATTCGTTAAAATTTCGGGGGCCGGTCTGAAGGAAAGCCATGTGCATGACGTTCAGATCACCCGCGAAAGCCCGAACTATCGGGCCGGATAAATGACACCTGCCGCACGCTATGCCGCCGCGATCGGGGTTCTGGACGGTTTTTTGGCCGGGGCACCGGCGGAAAAGCTCTTGTCCAACTGGGCGCGGGGCAACCGCTATGCCGGATCCAAGGATCGCGCGGCGGTGCGGGATATCGTGTTCGATTGCCTGCGCTGTTTGCGCTCCTATCAGGGGCGCGCCGGTTTTACCGGCGGGCGGGGCTTGGCTGTGGGGCATCTGTTGGCGCATGATCTGGATCCGGCGCAGTTTTTCACCGGCGAAGGCTATGCGCCGCCGGTGCTGGACGTGGCGGAAATTGATGCAATCGCCCAAAATGCACCGCTGTCCGATGCGGCGCTGCTGGATTTACCTGATTGGTTGCTTGCGCCGGTGCAATCCGCACTGGGCGAGGAGGCCACGGCCTATTGCCGCGCTTTGCAAGCCCGCGCACCGGTGGATTTGCGGGTAAATTTGACCAAAACCACACGCCAATCCGCACAGGCCGCGCTTGCCAAAGACGGGATTGTTACCGCACCGGTTGAATCGGTTGCAACCGCGCTGCGCGTGTCGGAAAACCCGCGCCGTGTGGCGCAATCGGCTGCCTATCTGGCAGGGGCGGTTGAATTGCAGGATGCCGCATCACAAGCCGTTGTGGCCGCATTACCCTTGCAAAATGTCAAACGGGTTCTGGACTATTGCGCCGGTGGCGGGGGCAAAACCCTTGCGATGGCGGCACTTGCCCCCAAGGCAACCCTCGTCGCCCATGACGCCAGTCCGGCCCGTCTGGCCCCGCTTGCCGATCGCGCCAAAAGGGCAGGGGCCAGAGTGCAATTATTGAAGAAATCCCCCAAAGATACCGACCGGTTTGATTTGGTCCTGCTTGATGTCCCCTGTAGCGGGTCGGGTTCCTGGCGGCGAAATCCCGAAGGTAAATGGCGGTTCGAGCCACATGACCTTGCCGAATTGCAGCATGTTCAGGCCGGTATTTTGCAAAAAACCGCCGGCCTTGTTGCGGAAAATGGTGTTCTTGCCTATGTGACCTGTTCTGTGTTGCGCGCGGAAAATCAGGATCAGATCGACCATTTTTGCGCCGAAAACCCCGATTGGCGGCTGAAATCGCATCGAAATTTTGCTGTAGGCAACATTGGGGATGGATTTTTTCTGGCAATTTTGGAAAGATACTAGCGAATAAGCATAAAACGATGAAATTTATCGTTTGTTAACCCAAAATCGGCATTTTCATAGGAATGAACAGATGAGACTGGGAGACAATGACACAATGTAGATCACGTATTTGGTTAATCACCAGCATTTGCCTTAGTTTGGTTTTATTCACGGCTTTTGCGCTCTTCCGCTTGACGGCGAGCCCTTATGTTGTGCCAACTTCGATCATGGCCGCGAGCTTTTTACTGGTTCTGGCTTTTTTGATTCACGGTCAGCCAAAACCGGCCCGCTGGCCACTGCCGGATCCGTCGAAAAAACAAGGCAGTGCGATTTTTGATACCCCGCAGATTGATCCTGCGCCAGCCGACCGTCCCCCTTTGAAGGCACCAGCGCCGACACCGTTTGAACCCGCCAAAGCTATTGTTCGGTCTTATGAGGATTTCCCCATTGCGGTGTTGCGTATTTCACCGGACGACCGCGTGACCTATTGCAATTGTGTCGCGCGCGAGTATTTGGGCCTGAAAGATGGTGAAAGCCCGCGTTTTGATGAGTTGGTGACCGGATTGGGGCGCAGTGTTTCGGCGTGGATCAATTCGTACCGGAATACAGGCAAAACTTCGGTTCCAGAGGTGCTGGAAACCCGTCGGAATACGTCGGCCAGTGTTTTACAGGTGTCCTTGATTGATTCCCAATGTACGCCGGATGGGACACTTTTGGCGACCTTGTCGGATGCCACGCAATTGCAGTCCCTTCAGGCGCAGTTTGCCCAAAGTCAGAAAATGCAGGCCATCGGTCAGCTCGCCGGTGGTGTTGCCCATGATTTTAACAACCTGTTGACCGCGATTTCAGGGTATTGCGATTTATTGTTGTTGCGCCATGAACAAGAGGATCCCGATTACGGGGATTTGGTTCAAATCAGCCAAAATGCAAATCGTGCCGCGGCTTTGGTGGGGCAATTGCTGGCTTTCTCACGCAAGCAAACGTTGCAGCCCCAAATCATAAATGTGAACAATTCCTTGTCAGACCTGTCACATTTGCTCAATCGTCTGGTCGGCGAGAAGGTGCGCTTGCAAACCATCTATGGCAAGGATTTACCGGATATTTTTGTCGATGGGCGGCAGTTGGAACAGGTAATTATGAATTTGGTCGTGAACGCCCGCGACGCGATGCAGCCCGGAGGTGAAGTCGAGATTGTTTCCGGTCTGGAAGATTACCAAACCAACACCTTAATTCAAAAAGCAACCGTCCCCGCAGGGCGGTATGTCAGCATTCAAGTGCGTGATTCCGGCAGCGGCATTCGCCACGACCAGATCCATAAAGTTTTTGAGCCGTTTTATTCAACGAAAAAGGCCGGTGAGGGGACCGGTCTTGGCCTGTCGATGGTTTACGGCATCATCAAACAAACCGGCGGATTTATTTTTGTAGAGAGCAAATTGGGCCAAGGCACAGTTTTCACGATTTTACTGCCGGAATATGACGGTCAGGAGGTCGCGGCGGGGTCTGTTGCCAAAACGAAAAAAGCGGCGGCCACCTCGCTGACAGGATTATGTGTGATGTTGGTTGAGGACGAGGCCCCCGTGCGTGCCTTTGCAGCGCGAGCGTTACGGTTACACGGGATTGAGGTCACCGAGGCAGATTCCGCAGAAAGCGCGTTGGAGATCCTCGACGATCCGGATCAGTTTGTGGATATTATTGTGTCCGATGTGGTCATGCCCGGCATAGATGGTCCGACCTGGGTACGCAAAGCGTTGAAATCACGCCCCGATACCAAAGTGATTTTTGTATCCGGTTATGCTGAGGAGGCGTTTTCCCAAAAACATCCCGAAATTGAAAAAGCGGTTTTTTTGCCTAAACCGTTCTCGCTGAAACAGCTGATCGAAACGGTGCGTGACCTTTCGCGATAGGAGCAGCCGGTCGCGTGCGGCTTATTTTCGAAACCGTTCATAAATTTCAAAGTCTTGCGGATAGGCGGTCCTAAGCTCTTTTTGTAAATCTGGGCTTAGGGCCAGTTCGACAACAGGGGATACATTTGCGTGTCCAATCGAAATCGTGCGTCCCAGCCGGTTTTCCAAAAACCGCAACAGGCCTTCCACATCGTCATAGCAAAAAAGGTAGTCCACCCCGAGATTGCCGTCTTTGTCACTCAAGAACCGGAACTGGCTGCCAACATGGGCATATTCGGGCTGGGAATCCGATAAATAGGCGGCGACAAATTGGTCAAAGCTCACACCTGCCGTGCTGTTCGGCTTGCCGTTCAGGCTCTCCCGCCGCCGATACCGGTACCAACTGCCCAACCAATCCACCGGTTCGCGGATCATGGCAACAGTTTCGATTTCCCCCGTGACCAGAGTCTGAACAAACGGTTCCAGCATACGTTTATACTTGCGCAAAGGGGTGTGTTTGGCATTTGGCGTTTTGGACAAACGAATATCACAATGACGCCCCAAAGCACCTTCAATAGATGTGGATGCAGTCTTGGGTGTCGCCAAAAACACCAGCTTCTCTTTTAGAAAAATCATCATACGCGATACATGCCTCATAATAATTACACTTTTACGGTGCATTTTTACAAATCATAAACCTTATTACGCAATTGTGGAATTGAAAATTTACCTTGATTTGTTCTCGTTTTGATCCCATACAGAACGTAGAACATTAGGCGAACACCAGTGACGATTGCTGCTTTGCGTGTGATATGAAATAAGAGGACAGAAAAATGGCGACTCCCCTACTTGATCTGAAAGAAAGACGCGCAATGGATAAAGAAAAAGCACTCGAATCGGCCTTGGCGCAGATCGAACGCCAATTTGGCAAAGGGTCGATTATGAAGCTGGGCCAAAAAGGCGCGGCAATGGATGTAGAGGCAAGCTCCACCGGTTCAATCGGGTTGGATATTGCGCTTGGCATTGGCGGCATTCCCAAAGGCCGCGTGATCGAGATTTATGGCCCGGAAAGTTCGGGGAAAACCACCGTGGCCCTGCATTGCATTGCCGAAATGCAAAAAACCGGCGGCGTTTGTGCGTTTGTGGACGCGGAACACGCGCTGGATCCGGCCTATGCCAAGAAGCTTGGGGTCAATCTGGATGAATTGCTGATTTCCCAACCGGACACCGGCGAGCAAGCTCTTGAAATCACAGATACATTGGTTCGCTCCGGCGCTGTCAGTATGGTGATTGTCGATTCGGTTGCCGCCCTGACCCCCAAGGCCGAAATCGAAGGTGACATGGGCGACCATCAGGTCGGTGCGCAGGCCCGGTTGATGAGCCAGGCCATGCGGAAACTGACCGGTTCGATTTCGAAATCCGGCTGTACGGTATTTTTCATGAACCAGATCCGGATGAAAATCGGGGTGATGTTCGGATCCCCTGAAACCACATCCGGCGGTAATGCACTGAAATTCTATGCCTCGGTGCGCATGGACATTCGCCGAATTGGCGCGATCAAGGATCGCGATGAAATCGTGGGGAATTCCACGCGCGTTAAAATCGTGAAAAACAAGGTGGCTCCGCCGTTCAAACAGGTGGAATTCGACATCATGTATGGCGAGGGTATTTCCAAGCGCGGCGAACTGATCGACCTTGGCGTCAAGGCGGGAATCATTGAAAAATCCGGTTCCTGGTTTTCCTATGGCGATCAACGTGTGGGGCAGGGGCGCGAGAACGCGAAAAAGTTTATGAAAGAACACCCGATGATCGCCTATGAAGTCGAGGATAAAATCCGTGCAGCCCATGGTCTGGATTTTGACATGCCTCCCCCGACCGAAGATGATTCTGTTGTTGAAACCTGATTGTTTTCAACCCTTGGCGCGGTGTCGTGCCAAGGGTTTTTAATTGTACCCAATGATCTGTCTGCCGGGTGCATTCACATTGATGCATTTTGCATGCAAATCACCGAAATGTTTTAATAGTGATATTTTTAATCAAAAAATAGACAAATTTAATCGAATAATGTTGGATTTACGATAGAAAAATTCACCCAACACCCCTTGAATTGTAGGCGGAAGCATTCATTTCCCCGCCGGGGCCGGCCAGATTGCGGACAAACCACCGAATATTTGAAACGTACTGTGCCGATACATGCCAGCCATTTTGGCAGACGGGAAACCGCGAAGCGAAATCTTGAGCAGAGCATTATCTTTGTACCGGCTCCGAAAGGTTGACCTCACAAAAGCGGACATATGCGAGGCTGCTGCCAACAAATGCTCCCCACAGCGCAGGGCGGTTTGTCGTGTTCGTTTGCAGGGGGGCTGGGTTTGTTTCAGAAGGAGTGAACGGAAAATACGGGATATTTTCGGCCATAAATTGCGGTACCCCAATAAATTTTGAATTCCCGAAAAAAAGATCATTTCAGGCCTTGCACCCGCCAAAGCTACTCGCTAAAAGCCGCCTCACGGGTGATTAGCTCAGTTGGTAGAGCGCTTCGTTTACACCGAAGATGTCAGGAGTTCGAGTCTCTTATCACCCACCATTTTCCTTTCTCGTCACGATAAACCCGGT
>CAMZLM010000179.1 GCA_947311485.1 uncultured Paracoccaceae bacterium | reverse complement strand
GTGATGAGTTTCCCAGTCTGCGTAAATTTTGGCAAAATCATCTATGCAGCAATAAAGAGCGGTGGTAGACGTCGACATGAGGGGGACCGATCGTGTTGTAAGAGATACGATCTTGAATCACAGAAATGTCGGTTCGTGAATCCCCCTCAACAACCCCTTATCCAGAATCGGGGTTAATATACAAAAGATCTGACACTCTCCCTTTTTCAACAGTCCAATGGAATTGAAGGGATCATAGCCGTCACGTGAAAATTCGATATCTTCAAACCCGCTCGCAAACCAGTTCTGACCCGGGCTTGTGTGCATCAAGTCCAACAGTTTTTGCGTATCCATGCCGGCACTATCGGCCCAGTCCAGCGCCGTCCGCGTTAACGCAACCGATCCCGCCGCCACCAGATTGTTCAGCACCTTACCGGTCATTCCGGCCCCCACCAAGCCATATGATGAAAGTGTTTTCCCATGGCGCGAAACATCGGCATCAAGGTGGAAATATCCTGATCAGCCCCACCGAGCATAAATGACAGGCGGGCTTCTTTTGCCGCAATTGCAGCACCGGACATCGGCGCATCTACCAGTTTCACCGCCCCGATTCGGGCCTTTAGCGCATCAATATAACGGGGCGATAGCGTGGAGCTGATGACCAGACATTCCAGTTGTTCCAATCGCTGAAGAAACCCTTGCGCCCCGAATAAAACCGCATCGGTCTGCGGAACATCACGTACAACCGAAATCAACACCCGCGTATCGGGATTGATGTCATTCGCCTGATCACACATATGCCCTGCAAAATCGCCATAGCTCGCCGCGGGTCGAATATCAAACCCCTGCGCCTGAAACCCCGCATGCAACAGCGCCGCCAACATCGGCTGCCCCATACGGCCACAACCGGCCAGACATATCGCGCCATTAGTGGGCAATTTCACCCTCGGCCACAAACAGGTTCGCCCATGACCGCTCGAGAAGATCAATGCTCATACGATGGGGAATACCCTCGTAGTCGCAAATGGATTTCATTTGAGTAATCAAAAACGGCGCATGATAGGCGGCATAAGTATTGTCCGTTTCCGGATACAGTTTGGCAAACAGATGGATTAAAACCTGCTCGTCCAGCGGCATGTTCATCGCTTTGGCCACCACGGCATAAATCTTGATCATTTCATCACGTGACGGACGGTCGATCAGAACCTTGTAATAAATTCGCCGCAACGCCGCACCGTCGAAAATTTCGGCAGGATGAAAGTTTGTCGAGAAAATCACCAAAGTATCAAACGGCACCAGAAATTTTTCCCCCGATTGCAGGGATAGGATATCTTCTCCGCCCTCCATCGGCACGATCCATCGGTTGATAAGCGTCTGTGGCGGTTCCGCCTGACGCCCCAAATCGTCCACAATGAACACACCGCCCGTCGCCTTGAGCTGTAACGGTGCCTGATACGTTTTGGAGTTCGGGTTATAATTCAGTTCGAGCATCGACAACGTCAGCTCGCCACCGGTAATCACCGAAGGACGCTTGCACAACACATAGCGCGCATCAAACTGCGTCGTGTTGCGACGCAAGGAATTGGGGTCAATCTGGCTTTCTTGCGCGTCGCCATGCACAATCGGGTCATAGACCGAAATCACCTGATTGGAATATTCCAGCACCTTTGGCACAAAAATCCGGTCGCCAAGAGCATCGCGGATACCATTTGAAATGGACGATTTACCATTCCCCGGCGGGCCATACATCAAAATTGATTTACCGGAATTTACCGCTGGCCCCAATTGGGTGAGCAGGCCATCCGGCACCACTAAATGCCCCATTGCCCCCTCAAGCGCGGAACGCGTGATACCGACATCCGCCACAGATTGCAACGCGACCTGTTTTTTGTAGACCTCCAGCGGAATTGGCAATGCCCCGAAATATTCGGATTGATGCAATGCATCCAGCGCACGGGCCTTGCCAGAGTCCGACATTTGATAGCGCATCAATTTGGCAGACCCCTCACCGGTGGACCCCATAACCTCGATCAAACCTTGCGCGCGCGCCAGCTCGATCAATTCCAGCGCCACAGGGGCGGAGCAGCACAATTCACGCTCTACATCCCGTGACGTCTCTACATTTTTGCGAAACATGGTCTTAATCAGAATGTCACGGGCAAAAACCGGCTTAAGGCCGGTTGCCTCCACTGACATCGGGACGGGGGGGCGATGCGGAATCCGCGCCTGCATGTTCATTTTATTGCCTAACCACTGCTCTTTTCCACTGTTTTAGGGGGCTATCGCATTTAGGTAAACAAAAACCGCAATTCGCTTTTGCGCAAAGCCGTTTTTTCCACTAGATTTAGCGAAAAAACAAGCGACGAGGGTGTTTTGGGCCGTATTTTCTATATCTGGTACGCAATTTTGCTAATTGGGGCTTGGTCCCTTTTCACGGTGGCTCGCATAAATCCCGACGGTTTTTTGGTGATGAGCTTTCAGGGTGATGCCCTGCATATGGCGCAGGCCGTGTTGAGGATGGCCCAAGGAGAGATCCCCCACCGCGATTTCCTGACGCCACTGGGACTGTTGGCTTTTTTACCTATTGCCACTTTGGTCAAGGCCGGTTTCGGTCTGGGCAAAGCCTTTGCCTATGCGCCTTCTATCCTTGCGGTTTTGGCCCTTCCTGCGGTTTATTGGGTCGGATTGAGCCGGTTTAAACCAGCTGCCGCCCTATTTTTTGCTGCAATCTTTTTTGCCATGATTTTTGCCTATATCCACGGCGGCTTGCTGCCAACGGTCAGCGCGTCAATGTATTACAATAATTGGGGATGGGCGATCGCCATGATCGTGGTGGCGATTGCAGTACTGCCCGGTCGCAGCACCCGTCATGCCCTGATGATAGACGCCGTTATTTTGGGGATCGGCGTTGGCTTTTTGACCCTGACCAAAGCCACATATGCGGTTTACTTGTTACCCGCGATTATACTGTCCCTGGCCCTAAACAAAGAATGGCAAAAGCTCTTACTTGCGATCCTCGTCAGTCTGGTTTTTCTGGCCGCATTTACACTCCCGCTTGGGGGGCTGAGCTACTGGGCAGCCTATATTGCAGATTTGCGCAGCGTTGCGGGTGATAGTCTGAGACCCCATCCCGGCCTGAGCCTCCCTAAAATGGCGCTATCCGCACGCCATTTTCCCGGGCTGATTGCTTTGCTCGCCTCTGTTGTATTTCTGCGGCAGGCACAGCAGAAAAATCAAGGGTTGGTTTTACTGGTCTTGGGGGGCGGATGGTGGTTTGTCACCTATCAGAATTGGGAAAATGACCCCCACTGGATGGTCTTTGCCGGTTTGATACTGCTCGTGCTGGCTGACCCTATTGTTTTGTATAACCGATACGGCTGGCCTTTGAAAAAGGCCGTGCAGGTGATGGGTATTGCGTTGATTGTGATGGGGCTGCCGCTATCCCTGACGCAACTGCAATCCCTTTTGGTTCACAAAGGATTAAAAGGTACACAGTTTTCGGTTTACCTTCCGCGCAATATCCCAAAAGATCTGCGTTTTCGTCCCCCCACACAAGAGATTGTCCGGATTAACACCCCCTTTCCAGCCTTGGGAAAGGCTCCTCAACTATCCATGCTCGGAGCTGAGGCCCTGCCTGATTGCCGCAAAGAAAACGGCCTGATTGCAGACCTTGTGGAAACCGGCAAGCGGATCAACGACATTCCTGACAGCGCGGGAAAAACAGCAATCTATACCGACTGGGTAAGTGGGTTGTGGATGTTTTCAGATATGGCCCCCCTGCCTGGCGGCGCACCATGGTATTACGGTGGCACACCCGGTTTTGCCAACGCCGACTATTTAGTGGTGCCGCGATGCCCTATGGATACACAAGTACGTTCTGTGATGTTAAAGCAGATCGCCCTTGCCCCCGGGTTGGATTTCGCAGAAGTTACGCGCAATGATTTGTTTATATTACTTGAGAAAACAAAACCGGGCAGCGGCATTTTTAAAATGCCTTAAGCGCCAAATACAATACAAGCGATGCCCCAAGTGTCACACCAAACGGAAATTTGCGTCGTTCCGCGCTCCATGAACGCCATCCCGCAAGGCTTGGCTGCAGCGGTTTAATCGCCCCGATGCCGCGATGTAATGCCACCGTGACCAGCGACAACACAGACAGTAAGAATATAAATCCCAGCGCATCCTGAAAGGCGATATAGGGTGCCATGGCGGCGATAAACTTTGAGTCACCGCCCCCCATCATGCCAAAATTGGTCATAACAACCCCGACTGCAAACATAACTGCCGCTTGCGATATTCGAAGTCCGTATTGGTCTAACGGGAACACAAAAAAACCAACAATCAAAAAACCAAAAAACAGGCCCAAATTGCATTTATTGTAGATCTTCATCGATCGCAAATCGGTAACCGCTGCATAAATGCTAAACGGTGTCGCGATAAGCAAAAGCACAAGCGCCGCAGAAACCATCATTTATCAGCCACTTACCTTGTGGTTCAACGCATCAAGACTGCGCACGGCCTCAGCAAAATGGCGTGGATGCGCATCAATCGCATCTTGAAGCAAGCCACGCCCGATATCCGTTTCACCCTGTTTGACCGCACTCAATCCGGCTGTATACAGCAACTGCGCCTTTTCTTCTTCGGTCATGGGAACAACGGGAAGGCTGTATTTTTTTTGCGCCGCCCGGGCGAGAACAAGATTGTTTTTGGATGTAAACAGCTTGCTGTCATAGGTGATTGATTCAATGAACAGCTTCTCGGCACCTTTATAATCCCCACGCGCCAGTTTCGAGTATCCCCAGTTATTCAAAACATTCGCGGGTTTTGTGGTCAGACCAGAGGCTATTTCATAAAAACTGTCAGCTTTTTTCCATTTTTTGTTGCTATCAGCCACCATCGCTTCAAGCCGATAACGTTTATACGTCTCAACTGTCGGCGGCACGGAATTCAACTGCTTTTCAGCCGCTTTCCAATCACTGATGCGAATCAAGGCATCAGCGTAACCAATGCGATCCTGATCATTAGCGTCTTTGTGTTTGATCACTTTTTCCCAAACAGGAACCGCCTCTGTCGCACGACCGGCCCGAACCAATGACTTGGCCAAACCGCGTGTGAACTCGATACGGCCAGGATCTTTGGTCAACGAGGTTCGGAAATAATTCACCGCTTCGTTGGGATCAGCAACCGTTAGCATGATGTCGTTCAAATCTGTCGCATCGACAACATTTACCGGATCGATGCTCTTTGTTTTGGAGGTTTTGCCAAAATCCCCACAGCCTGAAATCGCCAGAATTCCGGCGATGGCCATAAAACCTGCTATCGGTTTGCCCATTTTATTATCCTGTACTGCCCGTTATTTCAAATTTGGTGTCTGGAGAAGCAGATATCTGCCATTTCCGCGCCTCACCAATTCGAATTTTTTTGGTTCATTATCCGAAGAATAACCTGAATTCTCCAAAATTGCGATCATTTTCGTCAAGTTAGCGCGGATTTCTTCAGAGTTTCCGTTGTCTAATCCATAGGCCAGCTGAAAAACGCGTTTTGCTTCGCCATATTCACCCCGATTTTGCAACACAACACCCAGATTGTTCCAAGCAGGGACAAACCGGTCGTCCTTTGCCACCGCGAGGCGCAGTAACTCTTCTGACTGCTTCAATCGGCCCAAACGCAAGTTCGCTGAACCCATGGCGCTGAGCGTATCTGCGGTCAAACCTTGCTCACTTGCCGCCCGTTGATATGCTTTTAGCGCGAGTTCATATTCCCCCGCTGCCATCAAACGATGCCCCACGATTAGGCCATCCACGGCTTCGGTAACCTTTGGCGTGCCTTTGGGTGCTTTGATCCCTTTGTGATGCTCAACAAGTGAATGAGAATTTCCCAGCCCCAAGGGGGAACACGCCCCCAGCATCAACAGGCCGACCAGCCAAATCTGTGTGTATGCCGTTTTCACTTTAAAACCATCTGCGTGTAGATAGAAAATACAGAAGGCCCCACCATAATAATCAAGAGTGGTGGCACCGTGAACATCATTGTGCACAATGTCATTTTGGTTGGCAGTGTGTTGGCTTTTTCTTCGGCGCGGGTAACACGTTTATCCCGCATTTCAGCGGCGTAAACCCGCAATGCCTCGCCCAGTGACGTCCCGAACGTTGCCGACTGGATCATCACTGTAGCAAAGGCGCTGATATCCTGAATATCACAGCGTTCAGACATATCACGCAACACTTCCGGACGTTCCTTGCCGGCCCGCATTTCGTTGGACACGATGGTGAACTCTTCGGAAAGCGCCGGACATGACGGGGCAATTTCTTTGGAAATCCGTAAAATGGCCTGATCCAGCGATTGACCCGCCTCAATACACACAAGCATAAGGTCAAGCGCGTCCGGAAATCCGTCCAGAATTTCATCCTGACGTTTCCCGCGGCGTTTTTCCACCCAATAATTCGGGCCATAATAGCCGGCAAAACCGGGACCAAACAACTGCAGCATTGTCCATTTGATATCGGCGGTTCCGCCAATGGTAAACGTATACAACGCCCCGAGCGCCAAACCGCCAAGGCCAAGAACAAGTTGTGCAAAATAATAGGTCCTCACGGCGGTTTTGGCACGATATCCTGCCTGAATCAATTTCAACCGTCGAGCTGAAAACTCTTTCTGGTCCTGAGGTTCCAGGTAGGCCGCAAATTTGTCCAGGTTCGGGCCTGACTGCTTCTGACGCAGCGTTTCCTTCGCCGGGTCTTTTTTCGACTTCGAAGGCATCCCCACCCCGGATCCCGCCAAACGATCAAATGGGTCTTCTTTGCGTGCCAAAAACATTGGCAGGGTCATGATGATAAAAAACACACCTAGAACACCCATAGCAATCAGGGGGCCTGCCGGACCCAAAACCTCGGTCAAAAAGGTTGATATATTTTCCAGCACAGCCGTAATCCTACACTTTAATATTAACCATGGCGCGCATAACCACCGCATTCACAGCCAACATAGCAAACACTGCAACTGCTGCAGGAACATAGTATTCGGTCGGCTTTACTGCATCGTAATAATGAGGGTTCAAAACATTCACTCCGAGTAAAGCGGCCAGAGGAAACCCTGACAAAAACATTCCGGACCATTTGGCCTCGGCAGTGATCGCTTTCACGCGTCGAAAAAGTTTAAAACGAGCACGGATCACCTTGGACAAACCATCCAGAACCTCAGCCAGATTACCGCCTGATTTTGCCTGAATCGAAACCGCCACGGTCAGGAAACGAAGATCAGGTACAGCAATCCGATCCGCCATATTTTGCAGCGCAACCGCAACATCTGCACCATAAGCGGTTTCGTCGACAATCATGCCGAATTCCGTACCGATCGGATCCGGCATTTCCGTGGCCACAATATTGATCGCGTTGGCAAAAGGATGACCAACGCGCAAAGAACGTACAATCAAATCCACCGCATCGGGCAGCTGTTCTTCAAACGCGTCCATGCGTTTTTTTGCCTTGCCATTCAACCAGAAATACACCCCGCCAATCCCGATTATCAGCGCAACAAGAACACGTAGCGAAAGCCCCAGTTTTGCAAAATACGTCAGCCCCAAAAAGGCAAAAACCGCAACAAGGGCCATAATTGCAAGCAGGGCATTGGGTGAAAAGGCAATATTTGCCTGCTGTGCCTTATTGCTCAGCATCGACACAATCGGCAACTTGAACCCAATACGGTGCTGGTCCCGCTCTTTGCGAAGCGCTTCGAATACTTCCTCGCGGTCTTTACCTTGGTCCATCAACGCCAGACGGCGGTTAACCCGGGAATTGAGCTTGATCGATTTTCCAAAAGCAACAAGATAAATGCCCTCGATAATCAGTACGACCCCGACGAACATCAATATCAGGATAATTGCCTGTGATCCCATGATATCTACTCCGCCGCTTGCTGAACGGTGTAAATGCTGCTCGGCAGGTCAAAACCCCATTGCGCAAATCGTTCCGAATACAACGAACGTAGCCCCGTAGCCGTAAAGAAACCGTCAATTTTGCCGTCTTTACCCGTGCCATTGATGTGGTAGCGGAAAATTTCCTGCAAAGAGATTACCTCCCCCTCCATACCGGCAACCTCGGTAATGGAAACCATCCGGCGCGAGCCGTCTTGTAGGCGCTTTACCTGCACAATCAGGTTTACCGCAGATGCAATTTGTGACCGCATCGCGCGCAAGGGCATTTCAACGCCGGTCATCGCAATCATGTTTTCCAAACGCGCCACCGCGTCGCGCGCAGAGTTGGCGTGAATAGTGGTCATGGAACCATCATGGCCCGTATTCATCGCCTGCAGCATGTCGATTACTTCATCGCCACGGGTTTCGCCAACAATAATCCGGTCTGGGCGCATCCGCAGAGCGTTTTTCAAACAATCGCGCTGGCTGACGGCCCCCTTACCCTCAACGTTGGGCGGGCGGCTCTCCATGCGGGCCAAATGGGTTTGTTGCAACTGCAATTCCGCCGTGTCTTCGATCGTGGCAATCCGTTCGGCATCATCAATAAATCCCGACAACGCATTCAGTGTTGTGGTTTTCCCGGAACCGGTACCACCGGACACAATAATGTTCAGCCGACACGCCACAGCCGCATGCAGATAGGCGGCCATTTCATCGGTAAAGGCCCCAAAGGCCACAAGTTTATCGATGCTGAGTTTTTCTTTTTTGAACTTACGAATGGACACCAGCGCACCATCCACCGCAATTGGCGATACCATCGCGTTAAAACGCGAACCATCTGCCAAACGCGCATCCACATAAGGGTTGCTTTCGTCCACACGCCGGCCCACTGCCGACACAATTTTATCAATCACCCGCAACAAGTGTTTATCGTCCCGAAAACGAACACCGGATAATTCCAGTTTCCCATCCCGTTCGACGAAAATCTGGTAAGGCCCATTTATCAAAATATCGTTGACGGCCTCTTCCTTGAGCAAAGGTTCCAACGGGCCAAGACCCGTTACCTCGTCGTACATTTCCGAGAACAGTTCGGTTCGTTCCTGTTTGTTCAGGACCATACCGATTTCTTGCAGGGCATCCGCACAGATTGCAGCAATTTCGGTACGTAATTCTGCCTCGGTTGCTTGTTCAATGGCTCCAAGGTTTAAGTCCTCCAACAGCCGCGTGTGCATGTCCATGCGCAGATCGCGCAGTTTTTGCGCGCGTCTTTCTTCTCGGCTCGGCGCGTTATCCTTGGTCGGGGCGGCGGGGGCTACCGGCTTTACCTTGGCAACCACCTTCTTTTCCTCTGCGCGAGGAGCCGTTGGTGCAACGGGTTCTTCAACTGCGGCCGGTGCTACAACGGCCACCGGTTTTGTTGTTTTTTTCTGATACCGTTTAAACATACGCGCGGTCCCTATCCATCATCATCGCTTGCCATCTCCGAGAGTGTCTTAGCGATCTTTAGAATTTCCTTACGAAGTGGATTTTTTGGCACCAGTTCTTTGAGTGCTTCGCCTTCATCGCCCGCATTTGCCACTGGTTTACCGCCATCCGGCAACTGAAACCGGAAAACAATCTCAAGGCTATCCGCCATCCGCTTTACCCGGGTCTTGCCATTCATATCGGTAAATTTCGGCGCACGGTTCAGGATAAATTGCACTTTTTCAAAGGGTAAATCCTCGGCTTTTAGTGTCCGCAAAAACCGCAAAGTATTCTGGGCAGAGCGCATATCCAGCTCGACCAGACCAAAATACAAATGTGCATGGTCCAAAACAGTTTCCGACCAGCTCACCAAAGCCTGAGGAAGGTCAATGATAACAAAGTCATAGCTGCTCATTGCCAATTTGATCAGATGATCAACCTCTTCGGCACCAACAAATTCAAGGGGCAACGCATCGGGGGGGGCAGGCAACACATCCAACCGGTCTTTGTAGCTCGACATTGCTTGCTTCAGGCTCTCTGCATCTGCGGATGCGGCCTCGGATAGAAATTCGAATGCTTGTTCTGTGCGCGGCACATCAAGGTAGGTCGAGATCGAGCCATACTGAAAATCAAAATCCAGAATACAGACTTTTTTATTCTCTTTCTCCAGACTTTGTTGCAGTTCCCACGCCAGATTTGCCGCAAATGTGGACGCGCCAACCCCGCCAGCCAACCCGTAAACAGGCAAGATGATTCCCTGACGGTTACTCGCTGGCGCAGAGGGGGCCGCCTGTGCAACAGGTTCAACAGTCGCAGCAACCGGCGCTGCCGGCGCGGGTACCGACTGGCTTCGCTCAATTGCATCATGCAGCGCACCTTCTGGCAATGGATAGGGCGCAAAATCATCGGCCCCCATGCGCATCAACTGATGCAATGCCACCGTATTCAGGTCATGCGGAACCAGGATCACGCTAATCTTTTGTTCCTTGGCGACACGGATCACATTGGCCACCGGTGCCAGTTCATCTTCGTCTTGCTTGTCAACCGCAACGACGATGCATTCCAGATCACTGGCCAAATCGCTTAGCAAAATATCGGGGGCATTTTCAAACGTAAGCCCGCCCCAGCTTTCACCAAACTCAGTTTCCATATCTTCGATGAGCAGGTCAAAGTCTTCTATGCTGCGTGCAATCGCGCAGGCCCTTACGACACCGGAAACTTCGTTGTTGTCTTCGCCACTCATGTTCAATCCATCCGATTCAGCACCCGTTTTTCGCGCGTGCATTCACCCATTTTTCATTCAAACCACGCGCCCAACGGGCACCGCTTAAACGTTTATTTCTTGGCTGCCTCAAAACGTGTCAGCGAGTTTACTTTAAACGGCGTGGAGATATACGCTTTGTAAACTGTCAGCGCATACTTGCCATCCGTTACGGCCCCACGCCCCCGTTTCACAAAGCCTGATACTTCCGTTACTGTGCGACGGTTTTCCCGGTTTGGCCCCTCGGTCAGGACCAAAGGCCGGGTTTCACCAAAGGACGAAACTGCTTGCACTTTGGATCGACTAACGCCTTGGGAAACCAGAAAGTTCACAACCGCGCGGGCACGGCGTAGCCCAAGCCGACGATTGTAATTTGCCGATCCAACCTTGTCTGTATGACCATACACGCGGAACTTGATCTGGTTGTGGGCTTTGATCCAGCGCGCCTGCTGTCGCAGAGCGTCCCGTGCCGTTGCATCCAGCGTTGCGGAATTGAAGGCAAAATTCACCCGTGCCGGTGCTTCGCTGGCAAATTTGCGGGTAAGATTGGAAACCATTGTATTGGTCAGGTCACCATTCTGCATACCGATGTTATTCGCCGTCGCGATGCCAAATCCTGCATTGGCAATTTCTGATCCAGCTTCCCCGCCAATAGAGTTTGTACAGCCTTGCAGTGCAAGAACGACCATTGCAAATGCAGGAATAAAGAGAGATTTTTTCATAGCCTTACTCCATCACATAGCCATAAGAGCCGGAAAAGTCCTGTGATGCCACAGATCCAGCGGCCGGTTTCTGGCGACCATTACGTTTGCCCGCGACATTACCCCGTAAAAACAGATCATTTTCGCTTGGGATTTTAATACGGTCGGTCGGCAACGCCAAGGTATCACCATCAACCGGCGTTACCAAATGTGGTGTCACAATCACAACCAATTCGGTTTGCTGACGGTTATATTCAGCACTTCGAAACAACGCCCCCAATATCGGAACATCCCCGAGCCAGGGAACCTGACTGTTCAAATCCTTGAAATCGTCGGTCAAAAGGCCCGCAATGGACATGCTTTGACCATCACGCATTTCCACTGTTGTACTGGTGCGACGGGTTGAGAAGGCGTTGATAATGTTACCGTTGAAATTCACCGCATTGGAAGGATCCAATTGCGAGACCTCTGTGTCCAGTGACAGGCTGATCAAATCGCCATCAATAACAACCGGCCTAAAGTTCAACTGAATACCAAAGGGTTTGTATTCCACCTTGATACCATCGGCATCGGCAACCGGGATCGGGTATTCCCCCCCCGCCAGAAAACCGGCTTCGCTACCGGAAATCGCAACGATATTTGGTTCCGCCAGTGTCCGAACCATGCCTTTGGTTTCCAAGGCCTCCAATAGCAGACCGATGGCAACACCGCCACTTGAGAAACCGATGCCCAAAGAGCCCGCCGCATCGTTAGAAGACGTGATCGGAAGCCCGTTGGCAAAGTTCGACAAATTATTGCCTTGAGTATAAACACCCGTGCCGATCGTCGCCCCCGCGCTGCCGCCAATGGTGCGCAGGCCGATGCTGGCGTCCAGACTTTTGGCAACACTGCGTTGCATTTCGGCAAAGCGAACCTTGAGTAAGACTTGCTGGGAACCGCCAATGGTCATCAGGTTTGTTACCCGCTCCGGTGCATAGCGCTCCGCCAGATCCAAAGCTTTGGAAAGCTTTTGCTTCCCTGACACCCGCCCGCTCAGTACAATACCATCATTCGCGGTACGTACTTCGATCCGTTCACGGGGTAAAATTTCACGCAAGCGTTCTTTGAATTCCGCAATATCCGGGGAGACCTGTACCTCTACATTGGTGAGCAATCGCCCGTCCGCCCCTAACAGGGTCAGCGTTGTGCGCCCTGGTGCCTTGCCCAGCACATAAATCGTGCGGTCCGACAGTGTCGCAATATCCGCGATCCCCGGATTAGCCACAGATAGTTCTGCGAACGGCTGATCAGATTCCATCACAATGGCTCGGTTAACGGATACTTTGATATTACTGGAAGTGGCCCCGCGCATAACGCGCAAGACATTCTGAGCCTGAGCCGTTGAAACAACAGCCAGATTGCCCACACATAGCCCAAAAAGGCCTGCTATTAACAGGTTTCGAAATTTCATGTGATCCTGCCTCTCAAAACCACTGCTGCGCCGATATGGGCATTTTTTGCCCTATTATTCGCAATCATACTGCGCCAGTTCTGTTTTCTTTACAAGAATCAATATTATACAAGGGGTTTCGAATGTTGACTAATGGCAACACATTTTCACGTTACGGTATAATAACGGGCTAAAAGACACAAAGACGGACACCGAAGTGCCCGCCAAAAACGTCAGGATGCTCTGGTTCTAGTTAGAGCAAGGGATTGGAATAAAGATTACTTCGGCCCCTTTGCGGGTTTTGATTGTGCAAACTTCTGCTTTTTTCACAGCCACCTTCGCCTCTCGTCCCAAAAGATCATCTTTGGTGACCTCCACATCGGACGAGGTGGTTTTATCATTGATCCCGCGCAAGGATAACAGGAGCTTACCTGTGGACTGCGCCTGAACCAATGCGGCAATCGTGCGGGCATCGGCAGCAACCGTTACAGTCCGCGCAACGGTTGCCCGGTTGCGTTTGCCACCATCTGCGGATTGGTCAATCGCAATCAGGGTCAAGCTCTCAAGGATCAGCTTGGTCACGGTTTCGTCCCGATTTCGACCCGTCCAGTATACATCAATATGGTCCCCGGGGCGCAAGAAGCCCGAAACACCGGAGGCCACGTCAACGCTAATCGCAAAGGCACGCATGCCGGCTTTCAATCGAGAGGACACACCCGCATCTTCCCCCAATTCGGTGATTTTTGTTGCCATGATAAATTCACCCGCATCCATTGCGCGAATAACAGTGCGGAAATCCCGATCACTACCACTACCAAGCAGGATGGCTTCTTCGGTAAAGGCCGTTTCAGGGGCTGCATCCAACGGCACCTTAACAGCGCGAATATCTTCTTTGGTCAGCGGCTGCCCGTATTCCAGCGGCTTAGCAGCCACAAATACGGTTTTCAGGTTTACATTGGCCATACCCGTATTTTTGCGCGCCAAAGCTGTTTCATATTGGTTAAAGCGTTGCATTGCCAGATAGACCGCGCCACCGGCAATCGCTATGCCCACAAATAATACCAGTGCAAATACTATACGCATTTCATTCCTCTACTCTCTATCAACCCCACACCGGGGGTCGCCCCACCTCATACCCTCAAGTGCATGCGGTTAACTTACATCTATGTCCGCCAAATACGTTGAAATATTCTCTGAAATTCCTCCGACTTGGGCATTAATCGCAACAGTCGTTGCAACACCAACCGTAATTATGGCAGCCGTTAGAACGACCCAATCTACGGTGACCGCACCTGATTCATCGTTCAAAATATTTAGGTTCACTCGTTTCATATCAGGCCTTTCTTATATTTATTTTTAGCCTGTGGTCCCCATACATAATTGCGGTGAGGTGAGCCTTTGGCAAACATACCACCAAAGGCTCCAATCACAAGATTAGGAAGTACCCAGAGCGGTATCGCTCAGCTGTGTCTGAATGTCGCCAGCCAGATTTTCCATCCCGCCGGATACAGCGGTAAGCACTGTGCCGCCTACCAGAACCAGAGCGGCTGTCAGAACAACCCAGTCAACAGTTACTGCGCCGGACTCGTCGTTTTTGAAGTTTTTGAACAGTTTCATCTTTATACCCTCCAAGGCATTTTTCGGTGGTGCTTTGCACCAAGT
>CAMZLM010000178.1 GCA_947311485.1 uncultured Paracoccaceae bacterium | reverse complement strand
GCGAACGCCTCTGCGGCCTCTTGCGCGTGTTCTGGAGGCACGCGATCACGGCGAAAACCCCGATCACATCGAAGCCGAGGAACGCGCCAAGCGTAATCTGGCCATTCAGGCCAAAATGCGCCGCCGTGCCGAAACCCGGCTGGTGGTTCTGGGACTGGTGTTTTTTGCCGCCTTTGCCACGGTTGGGTTTCGCATGGCTGCTTTGGCCGGCAGCGAACCGACCGAGCCGCGCTCTGCGGGATCCATTCCGAAAATTGCCAATCAGCGCGCCGATATTGTGGATCGTAACGGACATGTGCTGGCTACAAATCTGGCTACAACCGCGCTCTATGCGCAGCCCCCGCAAATGGTGGATCCGGAGGCAGCAGCCAAAGGGCTCGCCAGTATTTTTCCGGATCTGGATGCGGCTGATTTGCTCAAGAAATTTACCGGCAAACGTAAATTCCTGTGGATCAAGAAAACGCTCAGCCCGGAACAGCAACAGTTGGTGCATGACCTTGGTCAACCCGGTTTGCTGTTCGGGCCACGCGAAATGCGGCTCTACCCGAATGGTCAACTGGCGGCGCATATTCTGGGCGGGGCCACTTTTGGCAATGAAGGGGTGAACGCTGCAGAATTGATCGGGGTTGCGGGGATTGAAAAATACTACGACACCCGCTTGCGTGATCCGGCGCAAACGGCCAAGCCGTTGCAGCTGTCGCTTGATCTAACTGCACAGGCCACCATGCGCCGCGTGTTGTTGGGCGGGGTGAAGTTGATGAATGCCAAAGGCGCGGCTGCGATCCTGATGAAGGTGGATACAGGGGAAATCGTGTCGATGACCTCTTTGCCGGATTTCGACCCCAATGACCGACCCGCCAACCCCAAGAGCAAAGATGCCTCGACCAACCCGCTGTTTAATCGGGCGGCGCAGGGGATTTATGAGCTGGGATCGACGTTCAAGCTGTTCACCGCAGCCACGGTTCTGGAGAAAAAACTGGCCAATGAAAACACCATGGTGGACACGCGTGGCCCGCTGAAATGGGGTAAATTCACCATTCGCGATTTCCATGACTACGGCAAACAGCTGTCTTTGATGGATGTGATTGTGCATTCCTCCAACATCGGTACGGCGCGACTAGCGTTGCAAGCAGGGGCAGGGGCACAGCAGGAAATGCTGGAGAAGCTCGGCTTTTTCGACGCCTTGCCGGTGGAAATAAGCGAAGCACGCCATGCGCGCCCGCTGTTGCCTAAACGCTGGTCGGAAATTTCAACCATGACGGTCTCCTATGGTCATGGCATCGCGGCGACACCGCTGCATTTGGCGGCGGCCTATGCCACAATTACCAATGGCGGGCTACGGGTGCAACCGACGTTGATTAAGCAGGAAGGCCCTGCAAAACTTGGCGAACGGGTGATTTCTGCGCAAACATCCGCCAGCTTGCGCAAAATGCTGCGTCAGGTCGTGGTGCGCGGTACCGCGTCCTATGGCGAGGTCGCGGGCTATGATGTGGGGGGGAAAACCGGTTCTGCGGACAAACCCGACCCCAAAGGCGGTTATTACAAAAACCGTGTTATTGCCACGTTTGCATCGGTTTTTCCGGCGTCGAATCCGAAATATGTGCTGGTGGTGACACTGGATGAACCGTCGATCAAAACCTTTGGTAAAATGCGCCGTACCGCCGGTTGGACAGCGGTGCCGGTGGCGGCCGAACTGATTACCCGCCTGATGCCGGTTTTGGGTGAAGCACCAGACGTTGCCTCTGTGCGCGCGATCCAATACACGTCCTCAGGAAACTGACGCGGGAGCGATAAAATGGGGGATCAGGATATGAACAAAGAGGCACAACCGGTGCGTCGGCTGTTTGATCTGGAACTGGCGGCGAATTACGGGCTGATTTCCAATCCTCCTATTAGCGGTATTTGTGTGGACAGCCGCGAATGTCGCAAGGGCGATTTGTTTGCGGCCATGCCCGGGGAATACATGCATGGTGGTGATTTTATCCGGTTTGCCATGCGCATGGGCGCTGCTGCGGTTTTGACCGATGCGCGCGGTCTTGAATTGGCATTTGACAACCTTCAGGACGCCACGGTTCCAGTTGTTGTTTCAGAGGATCCGCGCCGTGATCTGGCCATTGCCGCCAGCCGTTTTTTTGGAAAACAGCCCGCAACGATGATTGCGATAACCGGCACAAATGGCAAAACTTCGGTGGCGAATTTTGCGCGCCAGATTTGGGAGTTGCTTGGAAAAAAGGCGGTAAATTTTGGCACCACAGGGGTTGAAGGTGCCTATTGTGCCGCGCTCAATCACACCACGCCGGAACCGGTTACCCTGCACAAGCTGTTGAAAACGCTTGCGGACGAGGGCATCACCCATGCGGCGATGGAGGCGTCAAGCCACGGATTGGATCAACGCCGCCTTGACGGGGTGTATTTGACGGCGGCCGGTTTTACCAATTTTTCGCAGGACCATCTGGATTACCACCACACCTTTAAGGAATACTTCAACGCCAAGGCAGGATTGTTTTCACGGGTGTTGCCGCCAGAGGGTTCTGCGGTCGTCAATCTGGATGATGCCAAAGGCCCGGAAATTGCGGAAATCGCCATGAAACGCGGACAGGACGTGATTACGCTCGGGTCCACGGATGCGGCGGATATGAAAATCCTGAACGCGCGGTTTGATGCAACAGGGCAGGATTTACGGTTTGAATGGCGCGGGCAGGTACATGCAACGCGATTGCACCTGATCGGTGGATTTCAGGCGCAAAATGTGTTGATGGCAGCGGCGCTGGTGATGGCGTGCGGGGCGCGGGCGGAACATGTTTTTCCGACGCTCACGGAATTGCGCACGGTGCCCGGGCGGATGGAACTGGCGGCGACACGGGCCAACGGGGCCAATGTGTTTGTAGATTTCGCTCACACACCGGACGCGCTGAAAACCGCGCTCAGCGCCCTGCGCCCGCATGTAATGGGGCGGTTGATCGTGGTGTTTGGCGCGGGCGGGGACCGTGACAAAACCAAGCGCCCCTTGATGGGGCAGGCGGCGGCGCAAAATGCGGATGTGGTGTTTGTTACCGATGACAACCCGCGTACCGAAGATGCCGCCAGCATCCGTGAAATGGTGCTTTCGGGCGCGCCGGAGGCCACCGAAATCGGTGACCGGGCGCAGGCCATCCTGACCGGCGTTGATGCGCTGCAACCGGGGGACGCGCTGTTGATCGCCGGCAAGGGGCATGAAAAGGGGCAAACCATCGGCAATGACGTGTTTCCGTTTGACGATGTGGAACAGGCCAGCGTTGCGGTGCATGCGCTGGATGGGCTGGGCGCATGAGCGCGCTCTGGACACGGGACGAAGCCGTCGCTGCGACGGGGGGGCGTTGCGCTGTGGACTGGCAGGCGGACGGGGTTTCGATTGATACCCGCAGCCTTGAACCGGGGGATTTGTTTGTCGCGCTGAGCGATGTGCGCGACGGCCATGATTTTGTGGCGCAGGCATTGGCCAAGGGCGCGTCGGCGGCGTTGGTGTCGCGTGTGCCGGATGGTGTGGCCGCTGATGCGCCGCTGTTGCTGGTGCCCGATGTTTTGGCCGCGCTAGAGGATATGGGCCGCGCCGCCCGCACCCGCACGGATGCCAAGGTGATCGGCGTGACCGGTTCCGTTGGCAAAACCGGCACCAAGGAAATGTTACGCACGGCACTTGCGCCTTTAGGGCGGGTTCACGCGGCGGTGCGCAGTTTCAACAATCACTGGGGGGTGCCGCTGACGCTGGCGCGGATGCCGGCGGATACGGAATTCGCGGTGATCGAAATCGGCATGAACCATCCCGGAGAAATTACGCCGCTGGCACGGATGGCCGATCTGGATGTGGCGATCGTGACCACCGTTGCTGCGGTACATATGGCCGCGTTCAAGGACGTGACCGAAATCGCGCAGGCCAAGGCGGAAATTTTTGACGGGTTGCGTCGGGGCGGTGCGGCGGTGCTGAATGC
>CAMZLM010000177.1 GCA_947311485.1 uncultured Paracoccaceae bacterium | reverse complement strand
GCCATCCGCTGAAACTGCGGTGCTCAGGCCCTTTTCTTCCAGACCGAGGCCGCGCATCTGGTCCTCGTCACCGGATCGCAAATAGGCGTTAAAGGCCTTCTTGTGTGGCACGTCGATTTCGGCCACAGCAGACAAGGCGGGGCGGTTCACGGGGGTTGTTTTACGTTCAAGCATGTTCAATCGTTTTTCCTGTTTCTGAATGGTGGTCTTCATGTCACGGTTCACCTTGGTAAAGTCCCGCAAGAACCCGTCCATGGCGGCCTTCACTTCCATGCCGGCGTTACCGGTTGCCCGTTTTTCAGTCTCGTGAGTGCTCATCAAATAATCCTCGGTAATGATGAAAAACCGGATTGGCCACGGCCAACCCGAAAATTGCCGGCCCTAGGCCAGCATCTCTTCTCTGGCAGCGGCAATTCCCGCCAACAGCTCTTGCGCCAGCTGATTATCGGCTTGTGCCTCGGTTTCAACCTTGGCTTCGGGCAGCATCGGAAAAGTTACCAGCGACACCTCCCAAATATCGATTTCGTGCAATAATCTACGGCCTTTTTGGTATTTTTCGGACCGTAATGTTCGATATCCAATAGATAAACCATCGATCGCACCGGCAGAAATCAACGCCAAAGCCTCGGCTCCGGCCTGAACATCTGCCAGAATGCGGCCTTTGACCCACAGGCCTTTTTTGTCCTCGCGGACTTCATCCCAAACACCAATGGGGCGGGTCGGGTCATGTTGCCAGAGCATTTTCACCGCGCGCCCGCCCTTGGCCAGTGCCTTGAGCGACCCCAGATATGCCCCCTTTTGCACCACATCACCGCCTTGGTCCGGCGCGCCGAAAACCGATGCATAGCCAGAGATCTCGCAATCCCCTTTCAGCCCGGTTTCCCGATCAAATCCCGCAAATTTTGTTTCCAGCCCGAGGCCATCATATCCATGATTCATCCTGAATTTCCCGTTTGTTGTGTGATTTCCAGCAGCGTCAACGCCCCGCGCACCAGAACAAATCCCGCCAGCCCGTAAACCGCCAGCCACAACCGCCGTTCCAGCCGCTCCAGCGCCGTTTCAATGGTCCCGAGCCGCCGTTCCAGCGACCGCCAGCGTTCATCGTTCACCTGAGCATGGGTTTCCAGCCGTGCCGCTGCCTCGAATGGCTCATAGAGAAAGCGCGAGCCGCCGCTTCCCCGCTTAGGCATTCGCCACCGGCGACAGCCCCAGCATTTGGCGTTTTTCGGCATCGCTCAAAAACGACGCCGCCGAAATCCGCTTCCAGTGTGCTTCACGCTCCAGCGCCAGCGCCGGCACCCCGTCCAGATCGGCATTTAACTTTAATGTCTCTCCGTAATAATTTGATAACCAATTAGAAATTGCCGACCCGACCTTGGCAACAAGTGGCAAAACCGTGAGCCGGTAAAACGCGCGGTTGGCCTCTGCATAATTGGCATAGGTCGCATCCCCGGGCATTCCAAGCAACATCGGCGGCACACCAAAGGCCAGCGCAATTTCCCGCGCGGCACTCTCTTTGGTCTTTTGGAATTCCATATCCGACGGGCTAAATCCCATCGGTTTCCAATCCAGCCCGCCTTCCAGCAACATCGGACGCCCGGCATTTTTCGCGCCCTGATGGTTGGTTTCGATTTCCTCGACCAACCGCGCATACTGGTCGTTTTGCAGCGTGCCTTGCCCGTCCGCCCCACGGTACACAATCGCCCCGCTTGGCCGTGCCGCATTGTCCAGCAATGACTTGCTCCACTTGTTCGCCGCCCCATGCACATCCAGCGCATTTGCTGCGGCTTGCAGCGGCGATAAACCATAATGGTCATCTTGCGGATGAAAGGACTTCACATGGCAAACCGGCATAAAATCGCCCCGCATATCAAACCGGTGCTTGCGAGCGCCGACCACATATTCATAGGCCACCGGCCAGCCATCCTTGCCCGGCACAACCCGCATTCGATCCGACCGCAGCACGTATAATTCGCGCGGCGCACCGTTGTCATCAACACCGGCAGCCTCAAGATAGCCATCGCCGCTCAGCAGCAGTTGCCCGTAAAAACTCTCGAGCAAATCCGCCCCGCCCTGCATCCCGTTTGGCCGCCCCAGAAGTTGCAGCATCGGATGCACATCAAAACGCCGGGTGCCATCGGACAACACCCACGGCACCGCCGCTGCTGCCTCGGCGATCATTTTGACACACCGAAAACCAACGGGATTCCCCATAAACCCGGTGCGCGTAAGCGACGCCACATCCCGCGCCGACCAAATCGCGCGTCCGGATCCGTGAAACGCGATCACCGGTGCCGCCGCCGACGCCTTGACCTCGGGAACTTCCCGTGCGGAAGCACCCCGCAAAAATTGCAGAACCATTCTATCGCTCCTGATTAACTTGATTAAAAATTACGCGCCTGAAACCCTACAACCCGCGCACCTGTGGCCGTTGATAGGCCGCCCCCGGATCAATCATCAGATCCGTCAACGCCCAAACCAACGCATCCACCCGATCCGGGCTGCCACTTCCCTTGAAGCCGCTCAGGGTCATCTCGCACATCTGGTCTTCCAGATCGCGCAACGCCCCCACATGGGCCACACGACCCTGTTCATACAGCGCTGCCACCGGTTCCGCGCGGGTGGTCTTTCCCCGCGTCGCCCGCACCGCCCGATACGACAACAGGGCCGATTGCTGGCGTAACACCGCCTCGACCATGTCACCGCCCTGATTGACCTCGGCCACCACACGATCCACATCAAACCGTTTGGCCGCATCCACAACCGCTTGCGCCCAGACATTGGGCGTGGCCCCCTGCACGGTTTCATCCGCAAGCACAAACGCCCGCCAGTCCTGCGGCGGGCCGTTCATCTGCACCCCGACCACCACAATGCCGCACGCATCCGATGTTTTCTTGCTAGAGGCCGGCGGATCCACCGCCACCACCACACGATCCAGCTGCGGGGCCTGTTCCACCCGTGCATCGTCAAACCCCGAAAGGTGCCAAAGCGCCCCCTCGATATCCCCGAGCAATTCACCATCAAGTTCCTGACGTCCCAAACGCGACCCGCCATAATCTGCATAGACTTTGTCTAAAAATGTTTTGGCCAGATTAACCTTGTTGGCAGAGGTCGGGGCCGTGGTAACAACCGTGTCCCTGGCCGATAGCAGTTCGCGCAGCACGGCAACATTTCGCGGTGTCGTGGTGACGATCTGGCGGGGGTGATCCCCCAGACGCAGGGCAAATTGCAGCATGTCCCAGGTTTCGCGCGCCCGCTTCCATTTCGCCAGCTCGTCCACCCAGGCACAATCGAATTGCGGCCCCCGCAGGGCCTCGGGGTTGCTCGCAGACATCACCCAGGCCTCGGCACCGTTTGGCCAAACCAACACCTTGCGCGAGGCATGCCATTCCGGTTTTCGGTCCGGCGGGCAACAGGCCATGATGCCGCTGTCGCCAAAAATCATCACCTCGCGCACCTGTTCAATGGTTTCCCCGACCAGCGCGACACGCCGGCAGGCCCCGGGGTCGGCTGGTCGCGCACCTTCTACCTGTGCGCGAACCCATTCGGCACCGGCACGGGTTTTCCCCGCGCCGCGCCCGCCCATAACAACCCAGGTGGTCCACTTCCCTTGCGGGGGCACCTGATGGGGCAACGCCCAAAACTCAAACAGCCACGGCAAGGAGGCCAACGCATTTTCGCCCAGCCCCTCCAGAAATTTTGCAACCTCATCCGTGCTCACGGATGCGAGCAATTCTCCCAAGGATTTCCGCTCGCGCGGCGTCAAGGTCGAGCGCGCCGCCCTGCAGCACGCCTCTGATCGCATTGCGTTGTTTTCCAAGGTCTACCTCTTGTCTTGTCAGATTATTCAGCGCCTTCAAATATTCAGCACCAAACACAGTGATTTCCTTCACCGCTTTTGCCGGTTCAGGGTGCTCTCCCAACCCTTCCTGCAACTTCAAAATCTGTTCTTTAAATCTAAAATATATCAGGCGCGCCTGTTCCAGCTCTTGCACCGGATCAAACGCCCCATGGGAATCGTCAATAGTCATAAATTTTCAGCACTCCGACGGTTTGACCGTCCGATAGACATGAAAAAACGACCCACGCCAATTTGGCCTGTGTCGTTTACCCACTTCTTCCAGCTTGCCACAAGGTATACCTAAGAGCGTACGCTTTGTCAATGAAAACAACGTTAAGGGATTATTACCCACACGCACGCCCTAGCCTAACCCATTGATAAAGGGCTAGTTTTTCTTCTTTTTCGCTTCCTTGCGCCGCTTGGCCTCGATCTTGCGCCAATTGGCAACATTGCGATTATGCTGCACCAGCGTTTCCGCAAAGGCATGCCCCCCGCTGCCATCGGCCACGAAAAACAGATTATTCGACGCATTCGGGTGCAAGGCCGCATGAATGGCCGCCCGCCCCGGATTGGCAATCGGTGTCGGCGGCAAAGCCGGAATAACATAGGTGTTATACGGCGTCTTTTTCACCAGCTCGGAGCGGCGCAACCCCCGCCCCAGCACGCCCTTGCCATCAGTCAGCCCGTAAATCACCGTCGGGTCGGTTTGCAGTTTGATCCGCTTGTTCAAACGATTGACGAACACCGCCGCGACCTCGCCCCGTTCGGGCGATACGCCAGTTTCCTTTTCCACGATGGAGGCCAAAATCAAGGCTTCCTCCGGCGTTTTCAGCGGTAATCCGGCGGCGCGGTTTTCCCATTCTTCGGCCAAAATACGTTTTTGCGCCGCGAACATCTGATCCAGAACCTCGGTTTGCAATGTCCCGCGCCGAACCTCGTATGAATCCGGTGCCAGCATGCCCTCGGGCGGAATTTCCAACACGTCACCGCCAAGGAAATCCGCTTTTTTCAGCCCCTCGACAATTTGCCAACTGGTGACACCCTCCACAACCGTAACGCGATAATTAATTGGTACGCGTGTCGCCACCAGTTCCTGATAGGCGGCGGGTTTTTCCTCGGTGGCTTTAAACCGCAGCATTTCTTTCATACCGCCATTTTCCGCATCACGTTCAGTTAACACCAAAGTCGCACCGTTGATATTGATGCGATAGGACGCCAGATAACGAAAGGTACTGCGCCCGCCTTTGGTGATAATCGCAAGCACATCTTCCATTGTCGCACCAGCCGGAATTTCATAATTTCCGTACTTCAAATTCCGCGATTGTTTGGTGTACTTCGCCCCGAGCCGCAAAATCATGGCATTCGAAATGGCACCTTTTTCGGCGAGATCCTCGGAAACACCTTTGATACTCCCGCCACGGGGAACCTCGATAAACACCGATTGCGTCAGCGGGCCGGGCTTGCGAAATTCGCTTTGCCCCCAGTAAATCACCCCGGCAGCCGCGATCAACAGCAGGATCAACAGGTTAACAAAATTCGCCGCAAAATGTTTTGCCATGGATTAGTCTTCCACCTTGCCCATAACCAAGGACGCGTTGGTGCCGCCAAATCCAAACGAATTTGACAAAACTTTATTGATTTCACGTTTGACCGGCTTGTTCGGTGCCAAATCAATGTCAGAATCGATATCCGGATTATCCAGATTGATCGTTGGCGGGGCTATTTGGTCCCGCAAGGCCAGAATACAGAAAATGGCCTCGACAGCGCCTGCCGCGCCCAAAAGATGCCCGATCGATGACTTGGTCGAAGACATCGTCGCATTCTTCGCGTGATCCCCCAACAGGCGCGCCACGGCCCCCAATTCAATCGTATCGGCCATGGTCGATGTGCCGTGTGCGTTGATATAATCAATCGAATCCGGTGTCAGGCCCGCCGATTTCAACGCCGCCTGCATGGCACGGAACCCGCCGTCGCCATCCGCAGAAGGCGCGGTAATATGATAGGCGTCGCCCGACATACCATAGCCCAGAACCTCTGCATAAATCTTGGCACCACGCGCCTTGGCGTGTTCGTATTCTTCCAGCACGACAATGCCCGCGCCTTCGCCCATGACAAAACCGTCCCGATCCGCATCATAGGGCCGCGACGCATGTGCAGGGTCGTCACGCCGTTTGGTGGACAGGGCCTTGCAGGCGTTGAAACCGGCAATTCCGATTTCGCAAATCGCGCTTTCGGCACCACCGGCGACCATGACATCGGCCTCGTCGGCACGAATGATCCGCGCCGCATCGCCAATCGCGTGGGCACCGGTTGAACAGGCCGTTACAACCGCGTGGTTCGGCCCCTTGAAGCCATGCGCAATCGACACCTGACCGGACACCAGATTGATCAGCGCCCCCGGAATAAAGAACGGCGACACCCGCCGTGGTCCACGATCGCGCAAGGTAATTGCGGTTTCGGCAATGGATTGCAATCCGCCGATACCCGAGCCGATCAAAACCCCGGTTCGCAGCAGGCTTTCCTCGTCCGTCGGTTTCCAATCCGCATCCCGCACCGCCATTTCGGCAGCCGCAATCCCGAACAGGATAAAATCATCCACCTTGCGCTGTTCTTTGCGCGACATCCAGTCGTCCGCATTGAATGTGCCGTCAGACCCGTCGCCCAGCGGCACTTCGCAAGCGTAGTTGGTGGCCAGATGCTCCGCATCGAACTTTTTGATTGTTCCCCCGGCAGAGCGCCCTTCGAGCAACCGTTTCCACGATTCCTCTGCACCACATGCCAACGGCGAAACCATTCCAAGTCCAGTAACAACGACACGACGCATTGCGCACCCCTTATTCATATAATTCTGTTGATCTTTCCTTACAGGTAGACGACCCGCGCGGCAAGTAAAGGGGGCCAATTAACCAAACCCCCGCTCCTTGCGCTGGCACCGGATGCTCCCCATAGCGACCCAAAAGCAAAAAACGCGACCCGAGGGCCGCGTTTTTCGAAATATCATTTTCCTGAAAAGGATCAGGAAGCGTCGGTGATGAATTTCACAGCGTCGCCAAAAGATTGAATCGATTCGGCTGCATCATCAGGGATTTCAATGCCGAACTCTTCTTCAAAAGCCATAACCAGCTCTACGGTGTCGAGGCTGTCTGCGCCCAGATCGTCGATGAAGGAAGCACCTTCTACAACTTTGTCTTCGTCAACACTCAGGTGTTCTACAACGATTTTTTTAACACGATCTGCAATATCGCTCATGGGTTAGTCCTCATAGTTTTGGGGGTGATCCCCCGTATTTGGCTGTCGCCCATTAACCCGGGCATCCAAGGGCGCCTTGTGAAAGGCAAGCAGCCCACCTCGGCTGAATCTGTGCGGGCTATACCATATCAAATCGTTTTGGCAAATGTTTTCGGTAACGCCGGGCGGGATGTTCCGGGCCTGATGCACTTTATTGCCGATGAAAAATCGCTTCTGCGCCGATCTGCCCCCCTGACATTCGCGGGATTTATGTTATTGAGCACAAAACAGATGAAATGAGGAAAACATGGCCGGACCGGAAATTACGATCGAAGAATCACAGGCGGGCTGGGTTGTGCGGGTTTTGGGGGCCATCATTGGCGAAACCAACAACGCGCTGCTGCTCAAGGAAGGCGATTTTCCCGAGGTTGTTTATATACCCCGCAAGGACATCACCATGGCCTTTCTGGATACATCCGACACAACCACCACCTGCCCACACAAAGGGGCCGCAACCTATTTTAGCTTTGTCGGCAAGAGCCGGACCGTAACCGATGTGGCCTGGACCTATGAAACGCCCGGCAAAAACCTTGCCGCCATTGCCGGTTATCTGGCCTTTGATCCGGAACAGGCCACGGTCGAAAGCATCAGTTAAAGCACTTCGCCTTAAACCGGAATCACCAAAACCTTGCCACGCCCTTGGCGCTCTCAGGCTTTTGGTGATATGCTACCTCAAGTTAAAGGCGAAATGCTCTAGGCATGTTCCTCGCGCGCGGTTTCCGCCAAAGCCTTGGTATAGGCCGCCAGCGCATCCACCTGAAACACCGCCCCCAACAGGACCGGCTCGGGGTCGGTGCTGACCACGGGCAGGAAATCCTGACCTGTGACCTCGAATTTCGGCAAGGCGACCTCCAGCGTTGAACTTTCGGTCACAAACACGCCCTCGGCAATCATATGCGTGCATAATTCACGGGTTTGCGCCATCAACATATCCTGCCCGCGCATCAAATCCTTGACCGAAAGCACCGCCAGCAAATAGGCCTGTGGCCCCGCTGCCAAATGCACCCCCCGCCGTTCCAGTTGTTCCAGAAAGAACGAGCG
>CAMZLM010000176.1 GCA_947311485.1 uncultured Paracoccaceae bacterium | reverse complement strand
GAGACCTCAGCGAAACAGGTGCTTTAGCTGAGGTGTTGGCTATTGGCCCTCGATATTTCGAATACCAGCATTCTGCCTGTTGATTTTAGGTGTTAATTTTCGGGCGTTGGTGTGTCATTGTCGCCTGTCGGCCTGCTTCAGCCAAACATCTGCCTGAACCTTGCGCCTTTTTGCAGGTTCCATCCGATAGCCGCGATCTGGAACTGGGCGTGGGTGCGGGCCAGCCCCATAAATCTTGATCTCGCCATTCCCCAGAGCCGTTTCATGTGGCCGAAGATAGCTTCGACGCGGCCTCTCGTGACGCCGATTTCCACGTTGCGAGCGCGGTCTTCGGGGCTGAGTTTCCGGTTGCGATAGCCCTTCCTCTGCACGCGGTCCTTGATGTCATGCTCCGCCATCCAGTCGCGTATTTTTTGTGAGCTATAGGCACTGTCTGCAAACAGCATATCCTCGCGACCATCCAGCAATCTGGTTAACGACTTGATCTCGTGCTCATTGCCCGGCGTCATCGTGGTGGCGAAGATAAACCCGTCCTCGTCGCAGTTTACAAAGGCCTGGTAGCCCCATTTCGCCTGCATTTTACCCTTTGCGTTAACCTTTACATGGCTGCCCGCCTCGGGGTCATTCTTGCGAATGCCGCTTTGGGCGGCCTCGATCACGGTGGCGTCCACAATCGCCACGCGGCCCTCTTGCAGGATCACATTCGCGGCAGAAAGCTGGGCGTTGATCTCGGCCAAAACCGCCTCCAGTCTTCTCGATTTCTCCAGCGCCAACCGGAACCGGCCGATGGTGCTTGCCTGTGGAACACCCTGATCCAGCTCCAGCCGGCAAAACTTGCGAAACATCAAATCCCGCGCCAGTTGTGCCTCCAGTTTCACATCCGAAAGGTCATGCCAAAGCCCCAAAAGAAGCGCCCGAAACAGCGTTAATACCGGATATCCCAGCCGCCCCGTATTGCCCTTGCCCAACGGCAAAAGCGGTTCCAAAGCGCGCCAGTCGATCAAGCTTTCGATCTCGTCCAATGCGGAGAGCGCGGGATGGTCAAGCAGGTCATGCGTGGCAAAAAGGGCGGGTTGTGTCGTGAAGGATTTTCTCATGGGCTGAGAATACAGGTAAATCAAACCCGCGTGAATCCCATAGTTTCGCTGAGGTCTCTTGGTGTTTAAGGAAGGGCCAAAGAAAAAGCCGCCCCGAAAGGGCGGCCTTGACGCGTAAGTAAGTATAGTGAGTATAGTCACAACTTATAGTGGGATGCTACACAACTTTGGCGAATAAGCAACTAAAAAATTAAAACATGCGCAATTTTATGCTGTTTTTAACTTTCCGCTGTTTCAAAAGGATAAAAAGGGGCCGAAACCGTTCATGAACGGTTTCGGCCCCCCTGTTTTCAGCGCCTTAAATTTCTTCAGGCAGGATCAGGTTCAGCACGATTGCGATAATCGCAGCCGGCAATAAACCCGATGTCAGCAGGATTTGCGCGGTCTTGCCCATGTGTTGCAGGGCCTCTGGCACCAGCTTCAGCCCCAGCCCCAGCGACAGCGCCGTTGCCAGAATAACCATGTTCCGCCGGTTCCAGTTCACATCCGCCAGCATCGACAGACCCGCTGCGGCAACCATCCCGAACATGATGATCACACCGCCGCCCAGAACGTTGATCGGCACCGTGTTGATCACCGCGCCCACCTTGGGAATGAAGCCTGCGGCGATCAGGAACAGCGCCCCGATGGTCACCACATGCCGGCTCATCACGCCGGTCATGGACACCAGCCCCACGTTCTGGCTGAACGAGGTATTTGGCAAACCGCCAAAGATACCGGCAACCGCTGTACCCAGACCATCGGCAAATGTCGCGCCGGTGATTTCCTTGTCGGTGGCTTCGCGTCCGGCACCGCCTTTGGTAATGCCGGAAACATCGCCCACGGTTTCAATTGCGGAAATAACCGCCATCAAACACATGCCGATCACGATGGCCCAGTTGATATCCCAACCCCATTTTAATGGCATGGGGGCCTCGAATACGGCGGCGCGACCAATGCCGGACAGGTTTACCTGACCCATGAAAAAGGCCACGATGTACCCCGCAATCAACCCGATCAACACGGCAGCCACTGCCATGAAACCACGGGTGAAAAACTTGATCAACAAGGTCACAACCATCACCACAAGCGCGGGTGTCCATTGGTTCAATGAACCGAATTCGGGTTTGCTCATCATTGGCACACCACCGGCGGCGTATTTAATACCCACCTCGACCAGCGACAGACCAATCATCAAAACGATCAATCCGGTCACCAGCGGCGGCAAGGCAAAACGGATTTTCCCAATCACGGTCCCCAGCATAAAGTGGAACACCCCGCCGATTACCACACCGGTCATCAGCCCGCCCATGGCATCAACGCCCTGACCGGCCACGGCCGGAATCATCACCGGCAAGAATGCGAATGACGTGCCCTGAACGATTGGCAAACGCGCCCCGACCGGCCCCATGCCGATGGTTTGAAACAACGTGGCAATGCCGGCAAACAGCATCGACATCTGGATCATATAGCGCATGTCCGGAAACCCGAGCGCCCCCTGATCCGAGCCAAACCCGAAACCGGCGGCACCGGCAATAATAATCGCAGGCGTCACATTGGACGCAAACATCGCCAACACATGCTGCAACCCCAACGGCACTGCCTGCGCGAGCGGCGGCATAACGTTGGGGTCTTTATAATTCCCCGAAATATCTGACATTTGTCTCCCCTTTTTATTTGGATACACCGCTTTTTGCGGCTTTTTTGGTAAAACAGGGCGATCCCCTGTCCAACGAACAGGATTTACGATTTTGACCATCAAATCAAGAAATTTCTAGGGGTTGCGGCCAAATGGGGCAGGGCCGCTATATTTTGTGGTATATGGCCTGCGACAGCAGGGGGCTTGACCGCCGGTGATTTTCCCTGTTGATCTGCTCTGAAACATTAGGAGACTTCACCATGGCAGGTTTGCGCAAAGAGATCGACCCGAACGGGTTGCTGGAATATTCGGTTGTGTTCACGGACCGGTCGCTCAATCACATGAGTGGCGCGTTTCAAAAGGTAATGACCGACATTTCCGCGACGCTGAAACAGGTTTATAACGGCCAACATGTGGCGCTGGTCCCGGGCGGGGGCACCTATGCGATGGAATCTGTGGCGCGCCAGTTTGCCACCGACCGCAAAACGCTGGTTATTCGCAACGGCTGGTTTTCCTTTCGCTGGACCCAGATTTTTGACGCGGCAAAAATCCCCGTTTCATCAACCGTGATGAAGGCCCGCGCCAGCGGTAATGATCCACAATCCGCCTTTGCACCGGCCCCGATTTCAGAGGTCGTCGCCCGGATCAAGGCCGAAAAACCTGACGTGGTGTTTGCTGCGCATGTGGAAACTGCCTCCGGTATGATGCTGCCGGATGATTACATTCAGGCGATGTCCGCTGCCCAACACGAACACGGCGGGCTGTTTGTGCTGGATTGTATTGCATCCGGTTGTGTCTGGGTGGATATGGCGGAAAATGGTGTGGATGTGCTGATTTCCGCACCGCAAAAGGGCTGGTCTGCCTCGCCAAGCGCGGGGGTGGTGTTGATGAACGACACGGCCAAAACCCGCTGTGACGCGGCGGAATCCACCAGCTTTGCGCTGGATCTGAAAAAATGGTCCTCAATCATGGAAGCCTATGAAAACGGTGGCCATGCCTATCATGCCACCATGCCGACAGACGCGCTGCGCGGGTTCCGCGATGCGATGGAGGAAGCCCGCGAAATCGGTTTTGACGATCTGAAGGCGCGGCAACTGGAACTGGGGCGGCGTGTGCGCGATATGCTGGCGGCGCGCGGGTTCAAATCCGTGGCGGCACCGGGGTTTGAGGCCCCGGGGGTTGTGGTGTCCTTTACCGGAGATCCCGATGTCAAAACCGGCGCGAAATTCGCCGCCAAAGGCCTGCAAATCGCCGCCGGTGTGCCGTTGGCAATTGATGAACCGGCCGATTATTCGAGCTTCCGGCTCGGGTTGTTCGGTCTGGACAAGCTGATGAACATCGACCGCACGGTCACCACGCTGGAAACGGCGCTGGATGATCTGTAAAACACCAAGGCCCTGCAAATTGCGGGGCCTTTTGCTACTGTGTTGCTACTGTGCGCCCAGGCCGGCCTTCATGGCGGCGCGGCGCAGGGCTGTCATTTCATAAAGGGTTTCCAACCCCTTAAGCCGTAAATCCCGCAGGTTTTCGGCCTCGGCTATGGCGGCGCGATTCAGCAGGTCCACGCCAAGAACCCGCGCGCCGATATCTGCAAAACGTTTGCGCGCATAGGTTTGCAACAGCGATGGCGCGCCCGGGTCCCCCCGCGTGGTTTCCATCAAATCGCGCAGACATTGAATATCCGCCAGCGACATATTCAACCCCTGTGCGCCAATCGGCGGCACCACATGGGCGGCTTCGGCGATCAGGGCGCTGCGCGGGCCGGTCAAATGATCGGCCTTTTGGGCAATGATCGGCCAGATTTTTTTGTCACCTTTTACCTGCAACGGCCCCAGCACATCACAGGCGCGCAGGTTCAGCGCGGCGTGAAATTCGGCGTCATCCATGGCCATCAGCGCCACCGCATTCGGGCCGGTTTCCATCCAGACAATCGCACTGTTGTGGGTGCCATCGCTATCGGGGAGCGGCACCAGCGTGAAAGGCCCGCCAGAGCGGTGGATTTCTGTGGAAATATTGTTGTGCGGGCGCGGATGGGTGACGCAAAACACCAATGCTTTTTGCCCGTACCGCCATGTTTTTACACCGATATTCAGCATTTCCCGAATGGCGGAATTGCGCCCGTCGGCCCCGATCACCAAGCGCGCGGCGATTTGGCTGCCGTCATCCAGCGTGACCAGATTTTCGTGCAGACGCGGGGTCATGCGCAGGCTGGCCACACCGGCGCGGAAATCCAGATTGTCCAGCTCGTCAACCCGGTTCAGCAATTCACGCCGCAGCAGCCAGTTGGGCAGGTTCCAGCCAAAGGGCAGGTCAGAGATTTCGGAGGCATCAAAATCGGCTAGCTTGCGGATAACGCCGGCCTCGCCCCCTGCATCCGCCAGCCGCATAATCTGTAACGGCGCGGCAAACGGGGCCAGATGTGACCAGATCCCCGCCTGTTCCAGCGTGCGCTGTGCCGGTTGCAAAAATGCGGTACTGCGCAAATCCGCCTTGGGATTGGCCGGTTCGGTGATCGGGGCGGCTGGATCAACGCAGATCACATCGACCCCCGCCGAGGCAAACACACAAGCAGCCGTCAATCCGGCAATACCACCGCCGGAAACCAGAATATCTGTTTGAACTCTTTGCATCTATGCCACCAATCGTCCGAGAAACCCTGTTAAATCATCCGTCTGGTGATGAATATAGGGCCGCGCCGCCGGCGGACCAACCAGAACCGTTTGCATACCCATTTCATAGGGAATTTCCAGATTGCGGGGATCGTCTTCGAACATGGCGGATTGCGTGGTGTTAAAACCATCCCTTTTGACAATCGCCTCATAGGCAGCGCGTGTCGGTTTGGGGTGAAAATCGCTGTGTTCAATGCCGTAAATCGCATCGAAAATGCCGGAGAGGCCGCGGCTCTCCAATACCCGTTCCGCGTGGAATTCGGACCCGTTTGTATAAACGATTTTGCGCCCGGGCAGGTTTTGTATGTGGCTGCGCAGGGGTAAATCCTGTTCCATGTGGTCGAGCGAAATATCATGTACTTCGGTCAGATAGGGCAAGGGATCCACGTCATGTTCCTGCATCATGCCCGAAAGCGTGGTGCCGTATTTTTGCCAGTAGTGGTCGCGCAAGTAATTGGCGCGGGCGTGATCGACCTTGAGTTCGCGCATGACATAGGCTGTCATTTTGACCTCGATTTGATCGAATAACGCCGCTTTGGGGGGGTAAAGCGTGTTGTCCAGATCAAAAATCCAGTGGCAGACGTGGGAGAAGCTGTTTTTCATAGTGCTAGAATAGTCAGGCCGCGATGGATGTGCCAGTGCAAAGAACCGTTTGCGGCAAATGCGCCCGCATTTGCCAGTTTGCTTGCTATGGTATTAAAGGGGAGGGTATTTTGGAAATGACGCACAAAGGTATACAATGAACATTCAGGAAAAAGTCACCGCCGGCCGCAAGCTGTTGATCGAAGCGCGCAATGAACTGGTTGAGTTGCTGCAAAAAGACCGCAGCCGTCAACGCGGGGCAGTTGTGCGCGAATTACATGCTCTGTCCGGCATGTTGGGGGAGGGCGGCACCTATTTTTCACAGGCGGGGCAAGACCGGGTGATCGACCGTTTGTTGCAGGGAAAAACCGGTGGTGTATTTGCAGACATTGGCGGATATGACGGGGCGACCGGATCCAACTCCCTGTTTTTCGAGGTTTTTCGCGGATGGTCCGGCATTTTGGTGGAACCGTCACCGACCCAGCTGCGCAAGGCGAAACAGGTGCGGCGCTGCCCCTGTCTTGGCTATGCGGTGGCGGGGCATGCGGCCGATATGGCGTTTATGGAAATCACCGACGGGTATACCCAGATGAGCGGTTTTCTGGACAGCTATGACCCCGATTTACTGGCACGGGTACGCGGGGATGCGCGCCACAAAGAGATTATCCATCAACTAAAGGCCAAACCGCTTGCGGAAATTCTGGCCACGGCGGGGTTGTCGAAAATCGATTATCTGTCGCTGGATGTGGAGGGGGGCGAAATGGATATTCTGGAAAATTTCGCCTTTGACGATTTTGATATTGAGCTGTGGAGCATTGAAAACAATAGCCAAAGCAGTGTGTTACCTGAATTCATGCTCGATCACGGGTATGATTTGATCGAATTTGCCGGTGTGGATGATCTGTTCCGCAAACGGCGCTGAGGAGAGACGCAATGACCCCGAAGAATGATCCGAAAGATGCCTATGGCCTGATTCTGAATGCGATTGACGAAGGCATTTTTGCGCCGGGGGACCGGTTGGTTGAATCGGATTTGGCAGACCGTTTCGGGGTGTCGCGGACCCCGGTTCGGGAGGCGTTGCAGCGTCTGGAAACCGAAGCCATGCTCAGCCGGGATGGTCGGTCGCTGATTGTGGCCTCGCTTGACCATAACCAGATTGCCGAGTTTTACGAAGTGCGTTCGCAGCTCGAAGGGTTGGCGGCAGCCTTGGCGGCGCAACATGCGTCAGACGAAGAAATCCGCGTATTGTTTGGCATGATCGAAGCCGATCGCACCATTGTTGATGATCCGCGCAAGCTGTCCCGGGCCAACCGGCGGTTTCATAATCAAATCCACATGGCCAGCCGCAACCGGTATTTGGTTCGGCAGCTGGAAATGGTGCATCGCTCGATGGCGCTTTTGACGGAAACATCGTTGGCGGCATCGGGGCGGGGGCAGGAATCGCTGGATGAACATCAGGCGATTGTCACCGCAATTTCCAATCGCCAACCGGAGGAGGCCGATGCGGCGGTACGCCATCATTTGTCATTGGCATTTGAGACCCGTTTGCGTCTGGATGCGGCGAGCTATAATCCTAAACTGCGCTAGAAGGTGCGGTCAGGCGTTCGATTTCGCTTTGGTGTTCGCGGTCGTTGATGCCGTGGCAGGTTTTATCCCAGTAAACCGGTTTCACAAAAAGTTCGTATAATGCTTTGTAGGCTGCAAAGGATCCGATAGGCCAGTAGAACAGCATCAATGGCAAGGCTGCAAATAAGGTGCGGTCCTCTCTTTGGCGCAGGGCGACGAAGCCAAGGACAAGCAAAAGAGCCTCCGTTGCGAGGAAAGCCACAACCAAGATGTTGATGAATGTCGGAGAAACCGCCGAATAAAGCGGGAGCTCATACCCCATTGAAAAGGCCCAGAGAGGCAATACCAGCGGGGTGGCGGCGAAGGATGTGAAGGTGCCTAAAAACAGGATGTGAAAGACCACAAACCCGAATCCACCGAGTTGTTGATACAATGCAACGGGGCTGCGCAAATGGGTGATCCAGGTTTGCAAGAACCCCTTGAGCCAGCGGGAACGTTGCCGAACCCAGGGGAGGATGCGGAAATTTGCTTCCTCGTAGGTGGTGGCGGGGGCGCAAATGCAGCGCATGCCTTGCCGGTGCAGACGCATGCCCAAATCGGCGTCTTCGGTGACGTTATGCGCATCCCAACGTCCGAGTTTTTCCAAATGGTCACGCCGGAAAAACACCGATGTCCCGCCAAGCGGTATTGGCAAGCCAAGCCGTTGCAGTCCGGGCAGGATAACGCGAAACAGGATGGCATATTCTATGGTAAAACAACGGGATAACCAATTGGTTTTACTGTTGTAATAGTCAAGTCGACACTGCACGCAGGCAACGTTTTCTGCTGCGTTTTCAAAGGTTTCAACCACACGGTACAACTGGTCCGGTTCGGGGGCATCCTCTGCGTCATAAATACCGATGACATCCCCCCGACAAAAATCCAGCGCGTAATTCAATGCCCTTGGTTTGGTTTGCAGATGGCTTGCCGGGACTTCAATCGCGCGCATCCAATAGGGTAGTCGGCGGGCGGCAAGATGGTCCTTGGTTTCGGTGTCGTCGGCCTCGTAAACGATACAGATTTCGAGCAGTTCCTTGGGGTAAACCAGCGTAGACATGCGATCCACCAAACGATCCAGAATGTCGCTTTCGCGCAGCAATGGCACCATGATGGAAATTTTAGGTAGTTTTTTTGCCCGAACATCCGGTTCACGGCCCTTTGGATGACGCAAAAAGGCAATCAACGTAACCAGTTTGAGGAAACTGTTGCCTATCAGGGCCACGAGAATCCAGCCAAGCAGAGCAGCGACCAACAATTGTGGTGCAAGGGCTGCAGCCGCCACCAAAACAGCAAATAAAATCCCCCCCCAGATTTTGGGTTTCAGGCCGTGCCAGCCCCGAATGCTAAACGGCTCCGGACAACGGGTATTGGCTGCCTCGGAAAGCTCTTTTTGAAAGGTGGTTTGATAATAGCGCAATATGGCGTTTTGGGTGCTTAAGACAAAGACAATATTGGTGGAAATATCAGCCAAAGCCGCGCGGGTTTGATCCCTTTGAGACGGATCAGAGATCGCAACCACCAACGTATTGTTCAGCTTTTTCCAGATTACAAAGCCTTGTTTAATGCCCTCCACAGGGGAATACACCTGTGCCAGATCACGCGATGGCGGGTCGCGGACCAAATCGACCACGGGCAGGGCTGCCTGTTCGCCAAGGGCATCCGCAACGGCGTGTTCCTTGGTGGCTTGTAACCCCAAAAGCATTTCGCCAAGGCGCAAGTCCTCATATCTTTGCAAGGCGAGGGCCTTGAACAAATCCCCGGGGTCGAGCGCCCCGTTTTGCAATAGGATATCACCGATGCGTTCTGCTCCGCCCCGTTTTTTGGGGGCGATGCGGCGATTCTGGGAAATATTTCGGGCATCAAGGGACATTGCGCTATCTCTATTGGATAGCGTCATCCTCGGTGCTGAAAGTTAATTTGCTCTTAATCAGACAGAGACGCGCGCGATTTTTTTACATCGACGCGACAAACCGTTCAAACAGGTAGAAGCTGTCCTGCGGGCCGGGGCTTGCTTCGGGGTGGTGTTGTACCGAGAAAACAGGCCGGTCGGTC
>CAMZLM010000175.1 GCA_947311485.1 uncultured Paracoccaceae bacterium | reverse complement strand
TCCTCAAGCAAATCGCGTAGCCCGTCCAGATAATGCGCGGTCAGTTTGGCCCCCGCAACCATAAACGGCTGTTCACAGCGTTCCGACATCAAACGGCAGAAATCCGGCACCCAGACCATGATATGTTTGTCCATGAACCGCGCCGCATCGCGGGTTGCGGTTTCGGTGCCAAGGCCGATCAGATGTTCGACAAACTGCAATTCATGCACGATGTGATCATCAGAGCGCAAGCGCCAATCGGGCACGGTGACACCGTAATGGTCATACCATTCCCGCACAGCAAACATCGGTTCCTGACGTTCCAGTTTTTCTTCGGTCAACCAGACAGATCCGGTGGGCGCAATCCGGTAGGAATGGGTTAGATACACATCAGCATATTCCGCCGCCAGTTCATCGCACACCACGTCGGTTAACGGATCGGGCAAGGCTGCGATGGCATCACCAAGTGCTTTGGCATCGGCCTTTGCCGCCTTCTCCGGGAGGATATCCGCAAAGAACCCTGCGGCGTCGCTTTCGCGCAGGCCGTTCAGAAATTCCTGATCGGCCTCGCGATCGTGGAACCGGATCAACAGGGACAACCCGTATTTCGCCGGTTCCAGCATGGACAGATCCTTATCCATCAACGATCCCTTTCGAATGAGGCACAAAGCGGATCGACGGATTGGTCAGTTCAGGGTCGGCCATGCTTTTGACTTGCCGCACCAGATGATCATTCGGGCCAATGGCGGTGGTTTGGAACCCACCTGTATCAATTTCGTCAATCGGGCCAACATCCAGCACGCGCATCATACAGGCGGCCACGCAATAAGGTTTGCGTCCGGCCTCTTGTTCATCAATGCACATGTTGCATTTCTTGACCACGTTTTCATCCGGATCAAACTGCGGCGCGCCAAACGGACATGCCGCCTCGCACTTGCGGCACCCGATGCACAGGGTGCTGTCAATATCGACAATACCGTTTTCCTTGTGCTTGAAGATCGCGCCGGTTGGGCAGGCGGGCAAGCAGGCAGGTTCGGCACAGTGGTTGCACGACATATTGACCTTGAAGGCGAACACATCGGGGAACACGCCGCCTTCGATATATTGCACACGGCGAAAACGCGGCCCTGCATCCAGCCCGTTTTTATCCTTACAGGCCATTTCGCAAGCCCGACAGCCGATACAATCGACGTTGTTATGGATAAACCCCATCTGCATATCAGGAATCACCGGCGTATAGCCTTCGCGTTTGATCCGCTTTGCGTTTTCCTTGATCCGTGCTTTGTCTATAGTGTTTGTCATTTTGATACCCTCCTACAGATCACGACGGAAAACATGGCTGCGCGCGGTGGCCAGTTTATCCCAGCCGGGCCGATGGTTCAGCGTGGTTTTCTTGATGTTACAAAGCACAGTGTTATAGGCAAAAGCCCCTGCCGGTGACGGATCATCCTTGGTCAGGAAATCAGGGTTACCGGAACGATCCACCCCGTCTTTGTCGATATCCATCCACGCGCCTTCGTGCAGAACAACCACCCCGGGCATACAGCGTTCGGTCACATAAACCGGCGTAATCACCCGACCACGATCATTCCAGACCTCGATGATGTCGCCCATTTCAATGCCCATCTTGCGCGCATCCGCGGCGTTCATCGTGGTTTCCTGACTAAAGGTTTCCCGCAGCCATGGAATGTTGTTGAAAATCGAGTGGGTGCGCCACCGCGGATGCGGCGAAATCATGTGGAACGGGAATTTTTCCGTCAACGGATGGTTCAAGCTTTCCCATGGTTCGATCCATTTCGGGATTGCCGGAATGTAATAACCATACTGGGTTTTTGTCCAATCCTTGATTTCCGCCAGTTGACCCGAGAATATCTCGATCTTGCCGGAATATGTATCAAACGGTTTGCCGTTTTCGATCTGTTCGCTAAACGCCACATGGGGTTTATCAAACACAAATTTGTAAACACCGCGTTTTTTGAACTCTTCCCATGTCCAATCTACGTGTTGATGATGCTGAACTTTTTCCCACCAGTCGGTCAGGTAAGCTTCGTCTACCCAATCGGGATTGTTGAAATAATCGCGGTTGGCTTTGGGATTGTAACGTTCGCCAAATCCCAAACGGTAGGCCAGTTCGGTGAACACTTGGAAATCCGATTTGCTTTCGCCCATCGGGTTAATCACTTTGGGCCGGTGGATATAGTAGTGCCCTTTATACCAAGGCAAGGCCACATCGTGGCGTTCAAAGTGGGTGGCAATCGGCAGCAGGTAATCGGCCCAGATACCTGTGGGTGTGATGGTGCTGTCCATGCAGACCAGCAGGCTTTCGCCTTCGCCATAGGAATTCAGCTTGTCGATCGCCTCGATTTCCTTGTTGATGTTGGTTAGCTGGTTGAACCAGTCCGAGCCCTGCCAGAATATCCCGCGAATATTGGGGATTTGGCCATCGGTCGGGTCTTGGCGAGGCCAGATGCCGATTTCCTCGCGCCGGACATTGGGATAGTTGATCACACAATGCGCCCAGCGATCGGATTTGATCGCCGCATACCAGACATTGGCATATTCATCATAAGGATAGGCCACGCCCTCGGCGTGCCAGCCTTTGCCAACACCTTCGGCACAACCGCCCAGTTTGCCGACATTGCCTGTCATGGCTTGCAACGCATTAGCCATGCGGGCGTATTGTTCGCCATACGCATTACGCCCCGGTGACCAGCTGGCCTTTAGGGCTGCCGGTTTGGTGGTGGCATACATATCGGCCAGTTTGATGATGTCTTCGGCAGACACCCCGCAAATTTCCGCCGCCCATTCAGGGGTTTTGGCGATACCATCGCTATCACCCATGATATAGTCGCGGAAATTTTCCTGACCTGCGGCCCAGTTTGGCATGGTGCCTTTATCCATGCCCTGCACGAATTTGTTGATGAAATCCTGATCTTGCAGGTTATTGGCAAAGATATAATGCGCCATACCGGCCATCATTGCCGCATCAGTATTTGGCTTGATCGGGATCCACCATGCATCATAGGCGCTGGCGCTGTCGGTATATTGCGGATCAATCACCACAAATTTGCAACCGCGCTGTTTGGCTTTGCGCATATAATAGAAGGTGTTGCCGCCATGGAATGTATAGGCCGGATTCCAGCCCCACATGATGATCAGCTTGGAATGCATGAACGCGTCGTCTTCGTTCCCGTCCTGAATGGTGCCATAACTCATCCGGCTGGCGAATGTGTTGCCCTGATAGGACGGCACAGACCAGCTGTTGGTGCGGCAACCGAACATACCCAGAAAACGGCCCAGCAGCCCTTCGATTTGATCCGATTTATGCAGCACCCCATAAGAGGCCCCCGCATAGGATTGATCCAGAATCGCGGTTGGCCCGTAGGTATTTTTCAGGTGGGTCATGGATTTGGCGATATCGGTCAGGGCTTCGTCCCAGCTGACGCGCTTGAACTTACCTTCGCCGCGTTTGCCAACCCGTTTCATCGGATACAGCAGACGTTCGGGCGAATAGAGCCGCGAGCGATAGGAACGGCCACGCAAACAGGCCCGCAATTGTGGTTTTTCCTCGGTATCGGTGCCGTATTCGTCATCGCCCTGATGGGTGCCGTCATCGGTGGACAGGCGCACAATCACGTCGCCTTTTTTGTGGGCCACCAGCATGTGACGCGAGCCACAGTTATGGGCGCAGGATGTGACCACCGTTTCAAGATCATCATCAAGCGGATAAGGCTCATAGGCAAAGGCTTTGGCCTGTTTGCCCGCCAGCCCGCCACCCACTAAACCCACAGCCGCGGTGGCTGCACTGGATTTAAGGAAATCGCGACGGGTCTGGTTGAAAATCTTGGCAAGGCTTGCCGGATTTGTCAGGAATTTCATGTTCATATTCTCCTGTTACTCAGACTGTGCGGTTTCAGGCCGCTGATATTCGGGATCGGATTGTGTCGGACGATCAATCGCCCAATCCGGCGTTTCTTCGTCCATATCAGGCCACACATGGCGCGGATATGGATAGGAAATGCGATACCATTGCCGCCCGCCGTGACAGCCATAGCAAGTGTCGGAACTGGCCGTTGCCAGATCTTCGATCTCGTGGGCGTTCAGGTAAGTGACGTTATGGCGATTGGTGCGGAAGCCGTATTCACCGTGGCAGGTCAGACAGCCATTGGGGGTTTCCTCGTCTTCAAAATCAAGCCGCGCTTCGGGCCAGTTGGCCTCGACCCCGTCCATGTGTTCATAGGGAAATGCACCGTGGCACCGTAGACAGGTTGTTGATGGGTTCACCATTTTGCGCAGGGTAAATTCGGGGGTAGAAGCCGCGCTGAACAGATCGCGTCCGGGGATCATATCAGGGCTTTCTTCGCGAGGGTCGTTGCCTTTGTGACAGAACGTACATTGCAGGTTCATCACCGATTTGGCGTAATCACTTTGAAGATGGCGATAGTGGAATGTTTGCTGATCGCCGCCATAGGTGGCAAGGGTTTGATACCACGCCATTGTATCACTGGCCGACACACCGGCCGGCGATTGCTCAAGCGGTTTTGCTGTCATGATTTCCTGATGGCACACAAGGCATTCTTCGTTGCTGGCCTGTGCGGCCTGTGGCGGGAAATGCAGCGGGTGATAGCGCGCGCGCTCGTAATCCATACCTTCGACATCTGCCGTCAATGCGGCGACACGGGCCTCGATTGAGGATTGCTCTTCTGCCGTACGGACCGGGGGATTGGTAAACCCATCCAAAAAGGTTGTATCTTCTTCGGGGTCTTCTCCCTCTGTGGCGTCAGGCGCTGTGGCCAGTTCTTGTGCGGCTGGCTCTGACGATGCGGCAACTGCGGCATCGGGCACGGCCATGAAAATCAGATTCCCCACAGCAAACAGCGCAAGCGCAGCCGTGCTCAGGAACCCGGCAAGAGACAGATACCCTATCAACGTTTCAATTTTCTTCATTTTTCGGTGTCCCCAAGTGGATGTGTACGGACTGGTGGTGGAAACGGCGACATGCCGCCGTTTCCTGTTGTGTTTGTAGACTTAATTGGAAGGAGGGGTCCAAGTGCCAGCCATGCCGGACATACCGCCCATACCTGACATGCCGCTCATTCCACCCATGCCGGACATACCCGACATGCCGCGCATTGCGCCGGCACCATAGCTGGGAGTACCCCAACTGGTGACAGTCCATTGTGTACAGCTCCAACCGGAACCACCACCTTGGCCGGACATACCCGCCATACCGCTCATGCCGGACATGCCGTCCATGCCGGACATACCGTTCATGCCGGACATTCCGTCCATGCCGGACATACCGTTCATGCCGGACATTCCGTTCATGCCGGACATGCCGTTCATG
>CAMZLM010000174.1 GCA_947311485.1 uncultured Paracoccaceae bacterium | reverse complement strand
CCCGCCTTGTCTGCTGTGGCCGAAATCGACGTGCCACACAAGAAGGCCTTTAACGCCTATTTGCGATCCGGTGACGAGGACCAGATGCGCGGCCTCGGTCTGGAAGAAAAGGGCCTGAGCACCGCAGTTTCAGCGGATGGCGGCTATCTGGTAGACCCGCAAACCGCCGAGCAGATTGCCGGTGTTTTGTATGACAACGCGTCCATCCGGTCGATTGCCAGCGTGGTTGCGGTGGAAAGTACCGCGTTTGATGTGCTGGTGGATCACACGGATATTGGCGCGGGCTGGGCCACGGAACTGGCGGCGTCCACGGAAACCGGCACGCCGCAACTGGACCGGATTTCGATTCCGCTGCATGAGCTGTCAGCCCTGCCAAAGGCATCGCAACGGTTGTTGGATGACAGCGCGTTTGACATCGAAAGCTGGCTGGCAAGCCGGATTGCGGACAAGTTTTCGCGCGCTGAGGGCACGGCGTTTATCAATGGCGACGGTGTGGACAAGCCGACGGGTTTTCTGAACTACACGGCCGTGGCCAACGGGGGCTGGACCTGGGGAAATCTGGGCTATGTGGCCACTGGTGCGGCCGGTGATTTTGCGGCGGTGGATGCGGCGGATTCGATTGTGGATCTGGTCTATGCGCTGGGGGCGCGTTACCGTGCCAATGCGAGTTTTGTGATGAATTCCAAAACCGCGGGGGCCGTACGCAAAATGAAAGACGTGGATGGGCGTTTCCTGTGGTCCGATGGGCTGGCGGCGGGGGAGCCTGCGCGTTTGATGGGTTATCCGGTGCTGATTGCCGAAGACATGCCGGATATCGCGGCGGATTCTCTGGCGATTGCTTTTGGTGATTTTAATGCGGGCTATACCATTGCCGAACGTCCGGACCTGCGGATTTTGCGGGATCCATTCAGTGCCAAACCACATGTGTTGTTTTATGCAACCAAGCGTGTGGGCGGGGATGTGAGCGATTTTGCCGCGATCAAGTTGTTGAAATTCTCGGTGTCGTAACCGGTTGATTTGCAACACCTGCTCTTGCCGGAGGTACGGATGCCTCCGGCGGGGATATTTGGACGAATTCGAAAGCGTTCAAGGGTGAATACCTGAAACAGTGAATCCCCTTCGGGGGTGTCGGGCATTTTTTGCCCGGGGTGGGGCTTGTCCCCTTGGGTGCCTTCCGTGCTGTCTAGCTGCTCCCCTCCGTCCGAACAGGGCGGGAGGCGCCATTTATTGTCCAAAATTGGAGATGATCGCGATGATCCTTACCGAACTAACAAGTATTTTAACGGCGCAATTGCCGATTTCCCTGCTGCGCGAGCATTTGCGCCTGGGCACCGGTTTTGCCGATGACGGCCATCAGGATGCGCTGCTTGAGGCCTATCTGCGCGCCGCGATTTCGGCGGTGGAGGGGCGTACGGGGTGTGTATTGCTGAGCAAAAATATGAGCTGGGGGCTGACGGCGTGGCGTCATTACGACAAGCAATGCCTGCCGGTGCGTCCGCTGAATGCGATTACGGAGGTCAAGCTGGTGGATATGGTCGGGGGGGAAACCGTGGTGGACCCGTTGCACTATCGTTTGGTGCAGGATGATCTGGCCCCTTACATTGCGGCGAGCGGGTTGGCATTGCCCAGTATTCCGACAAACGGGTCGGTCGAGGTGGCGTTTAATGCCGGTTATGGGGCCACGTGGGCCGATGTGCCACCGGATTTGGCCCGTGCCGCGATTATGTTGGCGGCGGATTTCTATGAAAACCGGGCGTCGCAGGATGCGACCAGCCTGCCTTCGGGGATTTTGGCATTGCTGGAACGGTTTCGGCCCATTCGTGTGTTCGGGGGCGTGTGATGGTGGTGTTGAACCGGCGGTTGGAGCTGGAAGAAAGCCAACGGAGCGGGGACGGGGCCGGCGGGTTTAGCCAGGTTTGGCTGCGGCTTGGATCGCTCTGGGCGTCGGTGGAGGCGCGCACGGCAGTTGGGGCGGGGGCGGTTGGCGGGGATCTGTCAACGGTGCGTTACCGTATTTTGGTGCGCGCGGTGGCGCAAGGATCGTCGGCACGTCCCAAGCCGGGCCAGCGGTTTATCGAGGGCACGAGAATTTTTTTGATTGATGCGGTGTCAGAGGCAGACCGGACGGGGCTGTATCTGGAGTGTTGGGCGCATGAGGAGGTATTACAATGAGTGTGGCGGTTTCTTTTGCCTTGCAAGAGGCAGTGTATGGGCAGTTGATTGCTGACCCGGTTTTGGCGGCATTGGTGGGGACGGCGATTTTTGATGCGCCGCCGGCCGGTACGCCGCCGTTGCTGTATGTGTTGTTGGGGGCGGAGGTGGTCAAAGACCGGTCGTCCAAAACCAGCGCCGGCGCACAGCATGATTTTGTGGTCAAGGTGGTGTCGGACGCCCCCGGATTTTCCGCAGCCAAGCAGGCGGCGGCGGCGGTGAATGATGCGCTGGTGGATGCACCTTTGGTGCTTACACGGGGGCATTTGATCAGTTTGCAATTCCTGAAAGCACAGGCACAGCGGGGCACTCCGCCGGAGGGACGACAGATATTTCTGACGTTTCGTGCCTTGGTACAAGATATTTAACCTTTTGAAAATGGAGAGATAAAATGGTTGCTCAAAGTGGCAAGGACCTGTTGGTCAAGATTGATATGGATGGTGCGGGCACGTTTGTGACCCTGGCGGGGCTGCGCGCAAGCAGGATTTCGTTCAATACGGAAACGGTGGATGTGACGTCGCTCGAGAGCAGCGGCGGATGGCGTGAATTATTGTCGGGGGGCGGTGTGAAAACAGCCCAGATCAGCGGTTCCGGTGTGTTTGTGGATGCGGTCACGGATGCCCGCGCGCAGCAGGTGTTCTTTGATGGTTTGGTGTTGGATTACCAGGTGATCATCCCGGATTTCGGCACAATTCAGGGGGCGTTTCAAATGACGTCGGTTGAATATGCCGGCAATTATGACGGCGAGGCGACCTATGAAATTGCTTTGGCGTCGGCGGGTGCTTTGACGTTCACGGCGCTTTGATGGGGAATCCTTATCGCGGTGAAGTGATGCTGATGGTGGATGGGCAGGAATTGCCCATGCGCCTGACGCTCGGGGCCTTGGCGGAACTGGAGGCCAGCCTTGAATGCGGGTCTTTGTCGGCGTTGGTGGAACGGTTCGAGAGCGGGGCCTTTTCGGCACGGGATCTGATTGCGTTGCTGACGGCGGGGCTGCGCGGGGCCGGTTGGTCTGGCGCGGCAGGTGATTTGGCCAAGGCCGAGGTCGGCGGCGGTCCGATCGAAGCGGCCAGACTGGCCGGACGGTTGTTGAAGCTGGCGTTTAGCCTGCCGGAGTAAAACATGTTTGACTGGCCACAATTGATGGCGTTGGGGCTGCAGCAGTTGCGCCTGACGCCCGAGGTGTTTTGGCAACTGACACCGGTGGAATTAACCCTGATGGCGGGTGGCTTGCCCGGACATGCACCCGTGGTGACGCGGGGGCGACTGGCAGAGCTTTGCGCTGCCTTTCCAGATGAAAAAACGGAGTAGAAAATGGCGGATTTTGAAACCCAGCTGGATCAGCTGGATGGGCAGCTCGGGGCCTTGGAAGGGGCGTTGGGCACGGCCACGGGTATGACCGTGAGCTTTCAGCGGGAATTGCTTGGTATGCAATCAAGCATTTCGCTGGCCGAAAAAGAGGCACGCGGGTTTTCCCGATCCCTGAGCCGGGGATTGCGCGGGGCGTTCGGGGATTTGGTGCTGGAAGGGGCGAAACTGTCGGATGTGCTGGGGAACCTGGCGCAACAGATGATCCGGAGTTCCTTTAATCAGGCGCTTGCGCCGGTGAGCAATGCGATTTCCGGTGCAGTTACCGGTGGATTGGGGAATCTGTTCGGGGGGCTGTTCGGATCGGCCAATGGCAATGCATTTGTGGGTGGGCGGCAAACTGCCTTTGCCACGGGGGGGATTGTGAACGGGCCGACGGTGTTTCCGATGCGCGGGGGAACGGGCCTGATGGGCGAAGCCGGTCCCGAAGCCATCATGCCGTTGAGCCGCGGGGCGGATGGCAAGCTGGGTGTACGGGGCAGTGCCGGCAGCCATGTAACTGTAAACATGAATATTACCACGCCGGATGCGGATAGCTTTCGCCGCTCGCAAACGCAGGTTGCGGCGGGGATCAGCCGGGCAATCGCGCGCGGGAACCGGAACCAATAGGGGGTGACAATGAATTTTCACGAACAAAGATTTCCGGCGAACCTGTCATTGGGATCGACCGGCGGGCCAGAGAGACGCACCGAAATTGTGACGCTGAACAGCGGGTTTGAACAACGCAACAGCCCCTGGGCGCATTCGCGCCGGCGTTATGATGCGGGGGTGGCGATGCGGTCGCTGGATGATCTGGACAAGGTGCTGACCTTTTACGAGGCCCGTCGCGGGCCGTTGTTCGGGTTTCGCTGGAAGGATTGGGCCGATTACAAGACCGCGGTCCCCAGTCAGGAACCGGCCTATGACGATCAGGAAATCGGTGTGGGCGACAGTATCCAGACAGAATTCCAGCTGTGCAAAAACTATCGCTCCGGCACGGCGGTTTACTGTCGTGCAATTACCAAACCGGTTTTGAACACGGTTTATGTGGGGGTAGAGGATGTGGAGCTGTTCGAAGGCACACATTTTGATTGTGACTATGCCACCGGCATTTTGACGTTTTATGATCCCCCGCCGGAGGCCGCGCGCGTGACGGCTGGGTTTTATTTTGACGTGCCGGTTCGATTTGAAAGTGACCGTTTGGAAATCAGCATTGCCAGCTTTCAAGCCGGTGAAATTCCTTCGGTACCAGTGGTGGAGGTACGGGTCTGATGCGGCAGGTTCAAACAGACTTACAGGCACATCTGGATAGCGGGGCAACGACGTTGTGCCGCGCATGGATCCTGCGCCGTGCGGATGGCGTGGTGTTCGGGTTCAGTGATCACGATCAACAGCTGACCGTGGACGGGGTGGTGTGCGAAGCGGCCTCCGGGATGGATGCCAGCGCGCTTGAGAGCAGCACCGGTTTGGTGGTGGATAATGCGCAGGCAGTGGGGGCCTTGTCTTCGGCGGGGATCACCGATCTGGATGTGGAAACCGGTAAATTTGACGGAACAGAGGTTTGGCACTGGTTGGTGAACTGGCAGGATACGTCACAGAAAACCCTTTTGTTTCGGGGGACTATGGGTGAAATCCGGCGCGGGTCCGGTGCGTTCGAGGCCGAGTTGCGCGGGATGTCAGAGGCGCTTAACCGGCCCGTGGGGCGCGCCTATTTGCGTCAGTGTGACCGGGTTCTGGGGGATGGAAAATGCGGGTTCGATATTGATTCAGCGGGTTTCGTCACCGATGCGGTAGTGGATTTTGTGTCCGGTCGGCGGGTGGTCGAGTTGAAGGATATCGACGGGTTTTCCGATCAGTGGTTTTTGCATGGCAAGCTGGTTTGGTTGACCGGAGCCAATGCCGGAGCCGAGGGATTGATCCGTGTGGACGAATTGCGCGGTAATGTGCGGGTGCTGGAATTGTGGGAAGAAACCCGTTTTTCCATTGAAAACGGCGACACGCTGCGGCTGCATGCGGGGTGCGATAAATCCTCGGAGGCGTGCAAGGACAAATTCGCCAAATTCGCCAATTTTCGCGGTTTCCCACATCTGCCCGGCGAAGACTGGAGCGTGACCTATCCGGTTGCCGGAGGCGATCTGGATGGCGGATCGCGGATGCAATGAGGATGGATCAACGGGTTTTGCGGGCGGCGCGGGGCTGGATTGGCACGCCGTACCGGCATCAATGTTCGGTGCGCGGGCAGGGGGCGGATTGTCTGGGCCTGCTGCGGGGGATTTGGCGCGAGGTTCTTGGCGCGGAGCCGGAAGAAATGCCAGCATATACCCCTGATTGGTCCGAATCCAGTGGGCTTGAGCGCATGTGGGAGGGCGCGGCGCGGCATTTATGCAAGACGCCAGTTGATCCAAAATTGGCAGGTCAGGTGGTTTTGTTTCGCATGCGCCGGGGGGCGGTTGCGAAACATGTGGCGATACTGGGCGGTGATGCGCGCGGATATGCAACGATTATTCATGCCTATAGCGGTGCCGGCGTCGTGGAAACGCCGCTGACGCCTGCATGGGCGCGCCACATTGTGGCGCAATTTCGATTTCCCGACAGGAGGGGATAATGGCGACTATTTTACTTTCAGCGGCAGGTGCCGCGCTTGGTGGTACTTTTGGCGGTACGGTATTGGGTCTTACCGGTGCCGTGATCGGCAAGGCGGTCGGGGCCTCTATTGGTGGCTTGATTGACCAGAAAATCATGGGGACCGGTTCGCGCACCGTGGAAACGGGGCGGATCGAGACATTTCGCCTGCAGGGGGTCACCGAAGGTGTGCCGGTGCCGCGCGTTATGGGACGGATGCGGATTGCCGGGCAGCTGATTTGGTCCTCGAAGTTTCGCGAAAATGTGACGACGTCGAGCAGTGGCGGTGGCAAGGCGACCGGAAGCCCCAAGGTGACGACCAATAAATATTCCTATTCCATCAGCATTGCTTTTGCCCTGGGTGAAGGCGTTGTGTCCAAGCTGGGGCGGATCTGGGCGGATGGGCAGGAAATTGACCGTGGATCGCTCAATCTGGCGTTTTATGCGGGGGATGAAACCCAGGGGCCGGACCCGACGATTGCCGCGATCGAGGGCTTGGAAAACGCGCCGAGCTATCGCGGGACCAGCTATGTTGTTTTTGAGGATCTGGATCTGGAACCGTTCGGAAACCGGATACCGCAGTTCAACTTTGAAGTTTTTCGCAAGGCACAGCCGGAGCATGCAACGCTGGATGATCCGGCGCAGGATGTGCAGGGGGTGTGCTTGATACCAGGCACGGGGGAGTATTCGCTTGCGACCACACCGGTGCATTTCCCGGGGGAATTCGGGGAAAACCGTTCGGCCAATGTCAACACCGCGCGCGGCAGTGCGGATGTGGTTCATGCGCTCGAGGACATGGCGCTGGACCTGCCGAATGTGGGATCGGTGTCCATGGTGGTCAGTTGGTTTGGCGATGATTTGCGCTGCGGGAACTGTCAATTGCAGCCCAAAGTGGACCAGTCAACGGTCGAAGGATCACCGATGGCCTGGTCTGTTTCGGGCCTTGATCGCGGCACGGCACAATTGGTGAGCACACAGGATGGGCGCCCCGTGTTCGGGGGAACACCCGATGATGCGGCAGTGCTTGAAGGCATTCAAGCCATTAAGGACAACGGGCAGGATGTTGTTTTCTATCCATTTATCCTGATGGATATTCAGGCGGGTAATGGGCTTGGGGATCCATGGTCGGATAATGCGGATCAACCTGTGATGCCGTGGCGGGGCCGGATTACCACGGTTGAAGCCCCCGGTCGTGGCGGAAGCACCGACCAAACGGCGGCGGCCGGTGCCGAGGTCGCGGCGTTCTTTGGCACGGCTCAGGTCAGCGATTTTGCGGTTGTGGATGGTGCGGTAGTTTACAGTGGTCCGGCGGAATGGTCCTATCGGCGCTTTATTCTGCATTACGCGTTTTTGTGTCAGATTGCGGGCGGAATTTCTGCGTTCAACATCGGGTCTGAAATGCGCGGGCTAACCCAGATTCGGGATTCAGCCACTACCTTTCCGGCAGTTTCGGCCTTGGTTCAACTGGCGCAGGATGTGCGCAGTGTGTTAGGAACCAGTGTTAAAATTGGTTATGCGGCGGACTGGTCGGAGTATTTTGGCTATCATCCGGCGGATGGATCAGGGGATGTATTTTTCCATCTGGACCCGCTTTGGGCACAGCCGGAAATTGATTATATCGGCATAGACAATTATATGCCGCTGTCCGATTGGCGCGATGATCTGGGCCATCTGGATGAAGGGCACGGGTCGATTTACGCGCTTGAATACCTGCGTGGCAATGTGGCCGGTGGCGAAGGGTTTGACTGGTATTATCCAAGTGATCTGGACCGCGATGCGCAAAATCGTGTGGCGATCACGGATGGGGCCTATGGCGAAGACTGGGTGTTCCGCTACAAGGATTTGGTGAACTGGTGGCAGCAACCGCATTACAACCGTCTTGGCGGTGTGCGGGAAACAACCCCCACCGGTTGGGCCCCCGAGAGCAAACCCATCCGGTTTACAGAGCTTGGGTGTCCAGCGGTGGATAAAGGAACAAATCAGCCGAATGTGTTTTATGATCCTAAGTCGTCTGAGTCCGCTTTGCCTTATTATTCAAATGGTTCCGAGGATACCTTCATGCAGGCACAATACCTGCGGGCGATTTATGGCCATTGGCAGGACCCGGCGAATAATCCGGTGTCATCGCTCTATTTTGCGCCGATGCTGGACTTGGCAAACAGCCATGTCTGGGCGTGGGATGCGCGTCCCTGGCCGGAATTTCCCAACCGGTTGGACGTCTGGAGCGACGGCGGCAATCACGCGCGCGGTCATTGGTTAAGCGGGCGTTTTGGTGAGCAATCCCTTGCCGCGATTGTGTCGGAAATTTGCGAGATTTCGGGAGTGTCCGACATTGATGTGAGCAAGCTTTATGGCAACACCACCGGTTTTGCCATGCGCGCCACAGAAACGGGCCGTCAAAGCCTGCAACCCTTGATGATGGCCTTTGATTTTTCTGCGTATGAAGTCGATGGTGTTTTACGCTTTCATAACCGGCGCGAGGAAATCGCCTTTACCGCCATTGAAACGGACTTGGTTTATAGTGGGGCGGATACACCGGTAGTTGCCAAAACCCGCCAACCAGAGGCCGAAACCGCCGGTCGGGTACGAGTGGGTTTTTGGGATAAATCCCGTGATTATCAAACCGGCACAGCGCAGTTTATCATGGCGGATGATCCGTCAGTTTCAACTTCGAGCGTGGAGCTGCCTGTGGTGATGACCGAAACCGCAGCCCGTAATGTGGCCAGCCGTTGGTTGGTGGATTCAGAAGTGGCGCGCGACGAAGTCAAGCTGGCTTTGCCACCGGCGGTCCGGCATGTGACCGTCGGGGATGTCATCAAGCTGGCGGATGGGGGCACGGATGCCACCTATCGGGTCGAGCGGATAGAGGAACAGGGTGCGCGTGTGGTAGAAGCCATTCGCATGGAGCAAAAGGTCTTTAAACTCAAGGATATAACGACAATTGTTCCGGATGGGATAACCCCTTCTACGGCGCTGCCTTTGTATTCGATATTCCTTGATTTGCCATTATTACGGGAGAACCAGAATCCGGCGGCACCTTATGTTGCGGCGACGGGTAAACCTTGGCCAGGCGGGGCGGCTGTGTATTCTGCCCCGAGTGATGATGGCTATACGCTTAACACGGTGGTGCAAGAGCCGGGAATTGTGGGCGTAACGCTAACAGATCTGCCTGCTGGACCGCTCGGTATCTGGCAAGAGGGCGTATCGCTCGGGGTCCGCATTGCGTCCGGTTCTTTGCAAAGCAGAAGTGCACTGGAGGTCTTGAACGGTGCAAATGCACTGGCGATTGGCGGGGAGGATGGTTGGGAAATTTTCCAGTTCCAATCAGCGGCCTTGCAAGGGGACGGGAGCTATTTATTGTCCGGTTTCCTGCGTGGGCAGCTTGGCAGTGAAATCGCGATAAATTGGCCGTCCGGAACACAGGTGGTGTTGTTGGATGATCGGCTGGTTCAGCTGGATCTGGGGGATTCTGATCGGGGTCTTGAGCGTAATTATCGTATCGGGCCCGTGAACAAGCCGGTTTCTGATATGAGTTTTACCCATAAAATCAAATCCTTTGACGGAGTTGCTCTGCGTCCTTATGCACCTGTGCATTTGGAAGTGGCTGATCTCGCCGGTGGTAATAAATCTGTAAGCTGGATCAGACGGACCCGTGTCGGAGGAGATAGTTGGCAAGGCATGGAAGTCCCGCTTGGAGAGGCGAGCGAAAGCTATCGTGTACAGGTGGTTGATATGGGGCTTGTGGTGCGGGAAGTGTATGTTGCAACGCCTGAGTGGATCTATTTGGCTGTAGATGCCCTGGCGGATGCTGCCAGTACAGCTGCCGTGGTTAACATAGCGCAAATTTCAGAGGGCTACGGTGTCGGTGCAAGTGCAACTATTCCCCTTGCAACCTGATGCGGCGGGTGTTGCATCAGGATGTGGTGGCTCTGGCACGCTGTCTTTTGCATGTGGCAGAGCGGCACCGAATGGCCTATGCCCGTCGCTGCATACAGGTGGCGTTCGAGGCCGACCATTGGCGGCGCATAACAGGCCGTGCGCACCCGATATTGGGTGACGGTACATTGCAATCGGCCTGCTCCAGCCTGCCAAAGGCGGCTGAAGGCTATCCGGATGATCCCGGCTATGCGGCCTGTCTGGTTACGGCTCTTCAGGCCGTTGTCAATGTACGCTCGGGTAAGTAATATGATTGAAAACAGGGCGATACCTCTCCTCCTTTGGTAGGGTGATGGCTGATTTCGGTTCGGCTTTTACCCTGGATAGCGTGCATTTGTTTTTAAAAAGTTAAGAGGCGCGATTTTGTGAACTTGGTGATCCATATTTAGAAATTGTTTTGCTGATGTTAATTCCGTACTAACTATTATACACTAGTATGAATGAGACGCGGGATGAACGCTATGGGGAACACAGAACAACAAGTGTCGGCACTGGATCCGGTATGGACACAAATTCGCACTGAAGCCCATGCCATGGTCGAAGAAGAACCGGATATGGGCGGGATGGTGCATTTAAGTGTGCTGCATCACCGTTCGCTGGAAAAAACGCTGAGCTATCGGTTGGCATTGAAGTTGAAATCGGAGGAAATGCCTTCGCAGATTATTCGGGAGCTGTTGGACAGGGCATATGCCGAGGATGATACACTCGGAGATGCGGCGCGGGCTGACATTATGGCGGTTTTTGATCGCGATCCGGCGTGCCATCGGATGGTACAACCTTTGTTGTTCTTTAAGGGGTATCAGGCGATACAGGCCCATCGTGTGGCCAACTGGTTATGGCGCAATCATCGTCCGGCGATGGCATATTTTATCCAGATGCGTGCGTCCGAAGTGTTCGGCGTTGATATTCATCCCGGTGCAACAATCGGTAAGGGTATTATGATCGACCATGCCCATTCGATTGTCATCGGGGAAACCGCGATCGTCGGGGATAATGTGTCAATGTTGCACTCGGTTACCCTTGGCGGGACAGGCAAGGCTGATGGCGATCGGCATCCCAAAATTGAAAACGGGGTTTTGATCGGGGCCGGTGCCAAGGTCTTGGGAAATATAACCGTGGGATACTGTAGCCGGATTGCCGCCGGTTCGGTGGTATTGCAGGATATTCCGCCCTGCAAAACCGTGGCGGGTGTTCCGGCCAAGGTCGTGGGGGAGGCCGGGTGTTCCCAGCCTTCCAGTAGTATGGACCAGTTGTTGGGCGATTGAAAAACGGTTACGCCTAAACCAGCATTGTTAGCGGGTTTTCCATGTAGCCGGCAAAGGCCGCCAGGAATTGCGCGCCAAGTGCGCCGTCGATCACGCGATGATCCACGGACAAGGTCACGGACATAACGGTTGCAACGCTGATTTGTCCGTCATCACCGACTACCGGTTTTTTCATTCCGGCACCGACGGCAAGGATGGAACCATGCGGCGGGTTGATAACAGCATCAAAATTTTCAATGCCGAACATACCCAGATTTGAAATGGCAAAACTCCCGCCCTGATATTCATGCGGCGCGAGCTTGCGATCACGGGCACGCGTGGCGAGGTCTTTCATTTTCTCCGAAATACTGGTGAGCGCCAGCGTTTCGGAATCCCGAATGACGGGCGTAAACAATCCGCCCTCAATCGCAACAGCAACGGCCACATCCGAGGCCTTCATTTGCAAAATACGATCACCGGCCCAAACCGCATTGCAGGCCGGAACCGCTTGCAAGGCTTTGGCGCTGGCCTTGATGATGAAATCGTTTATCGAGAGTTTTTGACCGTTCGCAGCCAGACCAGAATTTATTTCAGACCGGAATTTCAACAAGTTATCCAGAATAATCCCGCGTCGTAGATAAAAATGCGGGATGGTTTGTTTGGCTTCGGTCAGGCGGGCCGCAATAATTTTACGCATACCATCAAGCGAAATTTCCTCATATTGGCGGTCCTCATACAGCATTTTCACGCTATCTGCATCAGGTGAAGCAGGTGGTGAAATGGCTGCCGTGCTGGCCACCGGGACCGGCGCAGGTTTGGCGGTTTCCAGATCGGCTTTGATGATACGTCCGTTCGGTCCGCTACCTGTAATGGTTGCGAGGTCAATCCCTTTTTGCGCTGCGATACGCCGTGCCAACGGGCTGGCAAAGACGCGTGTGCCGGTTTTTACCGGCGCTATCGGGACTGGAGAAATCGCCGTTGTTTTTTCTGGCTCGGCCTTGGTGGCGGTGGGGGCGGCTGCCGGTTCGGGGGTGGCGGAGGCATCTTCGCCTTCTTCCAGCAGCACCGCTATGGGGGCGTTGACCTTGACGTTTTGCGCGCCCTCGGGCACCAGAATTTTACCGATAACCCCGTCGTCCACGGCTTCGAATTCCATGGTGGCCTTGTCGGTTTCGATTTCGGCCAGAAGATCACCCGATTCAACGGTATCGCCTTCTTTGACCAGCCATTTAGCGAGTGTGCCTTCTTCCATTGTAGGGGAAAGAGCGGGCATCAGAATGTTGATTGCCATGGGGATTTCCTAACGGTAAGTCACTGATTTTACGGCCTCTACCACTTCGTCTGTGGTGATGAGCGCAAGTTTTTCAAGGTTGGCAGCATAGGGCATCGGTACGTCTTTGCCCGTGCAGTTGATCACAGGCGCATCCAAATAATCAAATGCCTGTTGCATCAGAATGGAACTGATGTGGTTGCCGATGGCACAGACGGGAAAGCCCTCTTCTACGGTGACGCAGCGGTTGGTTTTCTTGACTGAATTCACCACGGTTTCACTGTCGAGCGGACGCAAGGAGCGCAAATCTATGACCTCGGCGGAAATACCGTCTTCGGCCAACCGGTCGGCGGCTTCGAGCGCGTATTGCATGCCGATGCCAAAACTGACGATGGTTACATCCGTGCCTTCACGCCAGATTTTGGCCTTGCCGATAGGGACGGTGAAATCCTCGATTTCGGGCACGTCAAAAGCGCGGCCATAGAGGATTTCATTTTCCAAAAACACCACCGGATTTTCATCCCGAATAGCAGATTTCAGCAAGCCTTTGGCATCGGCAGCGCAGTAGGGCATCACCACTTTCAGGCCCGGAACCTGTGCATACCAGCTGGCATAATCGTGGCTGTGCTGCGCGCCAACGCGCGAGGCGGCACCGTTGGCACCGCGAAATACGATCGGAGCCCCCATCTGTCCACCGGACATGTAGCGTGTTTTTGCCGCAGAGTTTAAAATATGATCAATGGCTTGCATGGCAAAGTTAAAGGTCATGAATTCCACGATCGGCCGTAAACCAACAAAGGATGCCCCCGTGGCAATGCCGGCAAAGCCGTGTTCTGTAATGGGGGTATCGATCACACGGCGCGGGCCGAATTCGTCGAGCAAACCCTGACTGACCTTATAGGCACCTTGGTATTGCGCAACCTCTTCGCCCATTAAGAACACGTTTTCATCTACGCGCATTTCTTCGGCCATAGCATCGCGCAAGGCTTCGCGGACGGTTTGGGTTTTAAAGGTGGTGCCTTCCGGAATTTCTTCAGAGGCAGGGGCCGTAACCGCCGGGGGGGCAGCAGTGGCAGGTGCCGGTGTTGCCGCGACAGGTTCGGCAGCGGCGGGTGCGGTCGGGGCAGGGGCGTCGGCCATGGTTTCACCATCTTCCAGCAGCACCGCAATCGGGGTGTTGACTTTTACCCCTTCGGAACCGTCAGGCACCAGAATGGCCCCGATTGTGCCATCATCGACGGCTTCGAATTCCATGGTGGCCTTGTCTGTTTCGATCTCGGCGAGGATATCGCCGCTTTCGACCGCGTCCCCTTCTTTGACCAGCCATTTTGCGAGCGTGCCTTCTTCCATTGTGGGGGAAAGGGCGGGCATAAGGATTTGAATTGGCATTTTGTTAATCCCTTAAGCGTAAATATCGGTGTACAGCTCGTCGAGCGCGGGCTCGGGGCTGTTGGTGGCAAAATCGGCGGATTCGCTGACGATTTTTTTGATCTCTTTGTCGATGGCCTTAAGGTCCTCATCCGTGGCATGGTTGCCAGCGGTCAGCATATCGCGAATGTGGTCGATGGGGTCTTTTTCCTCTTTGACCTTTTGGACCTCTTCACGGCTGCGGTATTTTGCCGGATCCGACATGGAGTGCCCGCGATAGCGGTAGGTTTTCATTTCAAGGATATAGGGACCTTCGCCGGAGCGGCAGTGGGCCACGGCCTTTTCGCCAGCGGCCTTGACCGCCAGCACGTCCATACCGTCCACGGCTTCGCCAGGGATACCGAAGGCGGCCCCGCGCGTGTAGAGGTCGGGTGTAGAAGACGCGCGCTGAAGCGAGGTACCCATAGCGTACTGGTTGTTTTCAATAACAAAAATACAGGGCAGCTTCCATAGGCTGGCCATATTCATGGTTTCGTAAACCTGCCCCTGATTTGCCGCGCCATCGCCAAAATAGGCAAAGGACACGCGATCATTGCCGCGATACCAATTGGCAAAGGCCAAACCGGCACCAAGCGACACCTGCGCCCCCACAATCCCGTGTCCGCCGTAGAAGTTTTTTTCCTTGGAGAACATGTGCATGGAGCCACCCTTGCCGCGTGAATAACCCGTTGCCCGACCGGCGAGCTCGGCCATCACGCCTTTGGGGTCCATCCCGCAGGCCAGCATATGGCCGTGGTCGCGATAGGAGGTGATGCGCTGGTCGCCTTCTTCGGCGCTGGCCTCCAATCCTACAACAACGGCCTCTTGTCCGATGTACAAATGGCAAAACCCGCCAATGATTCCCATGCCATAGAGCTGACCGGCCTTTTCCTCGAAACGACGGATCATCAGCATATTGCGATAATGAGAGAGCAGTTCTTCGGCAGAAATATTCGGTTTTCTGCCTTTCGCGGGCTTCTTGCCTGAGGCCATGAGTGGATCACCTTAAATATAGTTCAGTACTAAACTATATTATACACAGGTTTGTTCAGGGTTGCACGCTCTTTTTTAAACGCAAAATGGCCGCTGTCTTGGGAACAGCGGCCGAGATTTTGCACCTTGAAAGTCACGGGTTTAACGGATGATTATTTCATCCCCTCTTGCCATGCCTAGAACCTTGCGCGCCCGTTCGTCCAATAGGTCCAGATCCAGGTAGGTATCTGATAGACGTCGGGTTTTATTTTCCAGAACTGCGCGTTCCGCATGGAGGTCTGCCAGTTGCAATTGCAAAGCGGCCTCATCCGCTTCGATTTGCACCCGACGAAAATGACCAAAATCGCCCTGAATTGCAGCAAAAGCAAAATAGGCGGAAAGCAAGAGCGTAATCAGGAGGAAAGCCCCTGTTCCGATTATTTCACCTGTTTTACTTTGCTGTTTCATGACTGCCTTGCCTCATAGCCCACTCTTTGGTGGTTAACCGATACATGCCACAAGTGATTCGTTTTGTGAATCCCTAAAACGAATCATCTGCAAAAAAAATGGCCCGCATAGGGGCGAGCCATTCAAATATACCAGATGTGGTAGTGGTGCCGTTATTCGCGGCCTTTGTAGATATCCACCAGCCGCGCCAACATGGCCAGCGCTTCGCTGCGTTCGCGTTGAAAGGTGTTGCGCCCGATGATAGAGCCGTTGCCGCCGCCATCGCGAATGGCGCGGGCGTCGTCATAAATGCTGTCGGTCCCTTTTTTGGAACCGCCGGAAAACACCACGATGCGGCGGCCGGCAAATGCGGCCTGTTTACAATGGGCGACGCGGGCAGCCAAATCGGCAATGTCGATTTTTTCGTCTTGATACACGGTTTTCGCGGCGGGCAATTCCAGATGATCGGTCGAGAGCTTGATCTTGATGATATGCGCGCCAAGAAGGGCGGCGATCTGGGCCGCATAGGCCCCGATGTCGATCGCGGTTTCGCCGTCTTTGGACAGGTCTTCGCCGCGCGGGTAGGACCAGATCACCGTGGCAATGCCCTTGGCGGCGGCCTCTTCGCGCATGGCGGAAATTTCTTCGAACATGTCCAGACCGGCAGAGGACCCGGGGTAGATGGTGAACCCGATGGCACCGGCCCCGATACGCAGCGCGTCATCGACCGAGGCGGTAATTGCCTGATCAAACGCAGCCGAACCGGGCACCAGTGAGTTGGAGGAATTTGCCTTGAGGATCATCGGTATCTGGCCTGCAAATTCATCGGCACCGGCCTCGAGCATACCAAGCGGGGCGGCATAGGCGCTCAGGCCGGCCTCGATCGCGAGCTTGAAGTGGTAATGCGGATCATAGGCGTCCGGATTGGCAGCAAAGGAACGGGCCGGACCATGTTCAAAGCCCTGGTCCACCGGCAGGATCAGCATTTTACCGGTGCCGCCGAGCTTGCCATGACCGAGCATACGGCAAAGGTTGGCCTTAACGCCGGGGTTGTCTGTGCCGTAATTGGCAAGGATTTTTTTGACTGTTCCAGTGGCTTTCATGGGAATGCTCCGCTTATAAGGAAGCCCCGCATACCATTGCATGCGAGGCGTTAATAAAGCGGTGCTAACGGTATTTTATTTAGGTTTCAAGGGCTGCAACACCGGGAAGGGTTTTTCCTTCGAGCCATTCCAGAAACGCGCCGCCAGCAGTTGAAATATAGGTGAAATCTTTGGCGGCACCGGAACCGTTCAGGGCGGCGACAGTATCGCCCCCACCGGCAACAGACAGCAGTTTACCCGCCTTGGACAGCTTGGCCGCATGCAGGGCGGCGGCGTCGGTGGCCATGTTGAAAGGCGGGATTTCAAACGCCCCCAGAGGACCATTCCAGACCAGTGTTTTCGCCGCATCGAAAACGGCGGCGACCTGTGCGACGCTTTCAGGGCCGGCGTCCAGAATCATCGCATCGGCGGGGCAGGCGTCTGCGGCGATGGTTGTGGCCGCGGCACCGGCCTTGAATTCGGTGGCGGTGACCACATCCACCGGCAGGATCAATTCGCAATTGCCGGCCTTGGCTGCGGCCATGATGTCACGGGCTGTATCGGCCAGATCATGTTCACACAGCGATTTGCCCACGTCGATGCCCTGGGCCGCCAGAAACGTGTTGGCCATACCGCCGCCAATGACGATCTGGTCCACCTTGGGGATCAGGTTGCCCAGCAGGTCGAGCTTGCTGGAAACCTTGGCCCCGCCAACAACGGCGACAACGGGATGTTCCGGCTTGGACAGGGCCTTTTCCAGTGCTTGCAATTCGGTTTGCATCAGACGGCCGGCACAGCTTGGCAGCAGGCGTGCCACGCCTTCGGTGCTGGCGTGCGCGCGGTGGGCGGCGGAAAAGGCGTCGTTGCAATAGATGTCGCCAAGGCTGGCGTAATCAACAGCCAGCGACGGGTCGTTTTCGGTTTCGCGCGGATCAAAACGGGTGTTTTCCAACAGCAGGATTTCACCGGGGTTCAGGCGAATGGCCTTGGCTTCGTCCAGCGTGGTGGCGAACAGTACCGGCTGGCCGAACTTTTCGGCAAGGGTCGGGACCAGTTGCTGCAAGGAAAGCTCCGGCACAACTTTGCCGCCCGGACGCCCGAAGTGCGCCAACAAAATCACACTACCGCCCTTGGCGCGAATATCGGTTACGGTGGGGACAATCCGGTCAATGCGGGTACTGTCGGTGACTTTGCCATCGGCAACCGGCACATTGATATCCACACGGGTTACAACGCGCGAGCGCTCCAGCGCCATATCGTCAAGTGTTTTCCAGCTCATGATTTATCTCCCTACCGCCAAAAAGCGATCCAATGTACCAATTTGAGCCATTCCCGTGACCAGAGAAGTAAATATTCGGAATTATTCAGCCCTATATCTAAACCTATGGCAACAATCAGGACAATTCCAAGAAGAACGGCAATTGTGTTATTCATATAATACGGTGGTCTGCCTTTCAGCAGACCACGCCTCTCGCGTGTTTAGGGAAGCTTGCCCAATGCAGCAGCTGTATCAGCCATGCGACAGGAGAAGCCCCATTCATTGTCATACCAGCTCAGGATCCGCACCAGATTTCCGCCCATTACAGTTGTCTGCAAGGAGGCAAAGTTGGCAGAGTGAGTATTATGACAATAATCAATGGAAACGGTCGGCTCGTCAACATATTCTACGATGCCTTTCATTTCGCCACGGGTGGCGGCACGAACGGCGTTGTTGATTTCCTCGACGCTTGTCGGGCGATGCGGGATAAAGTTCAGGTCCACCGCAGACACATTCGGGGTTGGCACGCGGATTGCGGAACCATCCAGTTTGCCGGCCAGTTCCGGCAGCACCAGACCCACGGCCTTGGCCGCGCCGGTGGTGGTCGGGATCATCGACATGGCCGCTGCACGGGCGCGGTACAGATCCTTGTGACGCCGGTCCAGCGTGGGCTGGTCACCGGTGTAGCTGTGGATCGTGGTCATGAACCCCTTGTCGATGCCGATGGCGTCGTTCAGGATCTTGGCGATCGGGGCCAGACAGTTGGTGGTACAGGACGCATTGGAGACAACCAGATCATCCTCGGTCAGCTTGTCGTGGTTCACACCATAGACGATGGTCTTGTCGGCGTTCTTGGCGGGGGCTGAAATCAGCACACGTTTCGCGCCATGGTCCAGATGCACAGCGGCGGCTTCGCGGCTGTTGAACTGGCCGGTACATTCCAGCACAACATCCACACCTTCCCAATCCAGTTCGGTCGGGTCATAGGTTGAAAACATGCGCATCAGGCCGTGGCCCACATCCATTTTCTTGCCGCGAATTTCGATCTCGTGGGGGAAACGGCCATGCACGGAATCGTATTTCAACAGATGCTTGAGCGTGGTCATCGGGCCGGTGGCGTTGATCGCCACAACCTGAATGTCCTCACGTCCGCTTTCGATGATATGTGCCAGGGTGGAACGCCCGATGCGTCCCATGCCGTTAATGCCAACTTTTACAACCATTTTTAAAAACTCCCGTTCGCAGCAGCACAAATGTGCGGCCTGTTGTGACTGCCATATAAAAGCCCTTCCCGCTTGGGAAGTGCGGGAAGGGCGTTAGGGCCTACGTTAACGTTAGCAGGGTTCATTTTGTCGCGTTTTTGGGCGCTACCGCATACGTAAGTATACGAAATCCCGCTTGTTTTCCGCAATAACAAGCGGGATTTCGATGCGGGGGTATTGATTCATGTCAATGCAGACTCCGGACAATTATGCGATATTCTGATTGCGGCAATGGCAGAACGAACCATTGGCCAGATCCTCTTATTGATGCCGTTGTCCTGGCCCTAAGGAGGTTATTATGTCTACTCATGTTTTACACGGTATTTCTGTCACTTCGACCTGGTCTGCGCCTCCCCATGCCGTAGCAGCAAGCGAGTTGCGGGTTACAACGACTGACGGGGGGAGTGACTTCACCTATCAGATTGATACAGCATTCCCCGGCGATATGCCTTTGATCGCAATTGATAATATAGATTCTGTGGTTGCTACTCTTGATGGCGTTCCGGTGAACCTTGATTACACGTCACCACAGAGTTCGAACATCGAAGTACAGTTGGGCCAGCTTAATTGGGGGACGGGGCAGGTCACCTATGTGCTCAAGCTGTTCCCTGTCAGCGGTGTCAACCTGGTGAACTACTACTATGAAATCGGTGGGGATGCCTTGCCGAGCATCACAACGGTTGCAGAACTGAATGCGTTTGAGGCAACGATTGTCTCTACACAAGCGGTGACAACCGGACCGTTCAGACCGGGCGTGGCGATTGACCTTTTCTCCTTGGACAACACGACTTCCAGCGATGTCGATGTCCTCAATGGCACTGCAGGTTCCGACAGTTTTGATGGGGGGAGTGGTAACGACCGGCTTGATGGCGGTGACGGGGATGACACGCTGAATGGTGGCGCGGGGTCCGATACGCTGATTGGCGGCGCGGGGGATGATGTGATCCTTGGCGGTGATGATGAAAGCGACCTGCGCGATGTGGTCTATGCCGGTGACGGAGATGACAGTGTTGACGGGGGCTATGGCAACGATCTGCTGTATGGCGATGCGGGCAATGACAATATGGCCGGTGGTTTTGGGGCCGATACGGTGATTGGCGGCGCTGGCAATGATGTGATGACCGGCTCTGCCTGGGGGGATGAATTGTTCGGCGGTGATGGCAATGATTTCCTGAATGGTGGCTTTGGCCATGACCGCGTGAATGGTGGCGCGGGGGCGGATAAATTCTATCACCTCGGGATTTTTGACCACGGGTCCGACTGGATTCAGGATTACACCGCCGCCGATGGCGATGTGTTGGTGTTTGGCAATGCGGCGGCTACGGCGGCGGATTTCCAGATCAATCTGGCCCATACAGCCGACGCATT
>CAMZLM010000173.1 GCA_947311485.1 uncultured Paracoccaceae bacterium | reverse complement strand
CCGGCAACCCCTTGCGAAAGGTTACCCGCAAGGTATCGCCATGGGTGATGCCCTCGATGCACAGCTGGTTGCCCTCCGGCTCGACCGCCAAGCCCTGCGTGGGGAGTTTCACAAAATCGGCATAGGTCACGTCGGCCTTAACCAAAGGCTCGGAAAACTCTGCACAGACGCGGGGTTGCTGAGCATTTTGCTCCACCGAATGATCGGTGATCCGAAAACCATAAAGCGCCACCGCCCGATCAATCGCGGTTTCAATATCTTTGCGCGGGGACAGTTCATAAGCCAACCGCAAAACCGGAATAGACCGCCGTCCATAATTCCGGTTTTCCAGTGCCGTTGCCAATTCCAGCAACGCATTGGCCTGCTCTGCCGGTTTTCCGGCGCGCAGGTAACCATTCACCCCACCGGCAATGGCAACATCACGAATAACTGTGCGTTTCTTGCCTTTCCATTTGTTGGCCAGGCGCGACGCTTCAATCCAGCCGGCGGCGGTATCGTCATCATTCAATGCTGCCAAGGTAAGCTGTATTGCCCGCCGGAGTTGATTTGTGGCCTCTTTGTTACGAGCGGCATCAAGCAGGTCAGCAGCAGACCAGCCATTTGTCGGGTACCACGATCCATTGCGTTTTGCCACCTTTACGGCAAGTTCCAGCACCCAGTCTGGCAGAAAGTTCAGGGTTCTGGCTCGCGCTTGCCCCTGTTCAATCATTGCAATAGGGGTATCTGTGACCCTGGCAGAAATAGCCCCCTCAAAATCGGATGGCTCGCCAAAGGCTGATTTCGGAAAACAGGCCGAAGCTTTGCGGTTATAGGTAAAGGCCTTGCACTGGGTATCCGCCAGACAAGCGGTTTCGCATTGGTCCAGTGTCACATCGAACAGGTTCGACAAGTCGCTGCCATATAGGTCCACATGATCGAACAGAGTGATGCGGCGTTCCGGAATGGGTGATTTGGCCGTCTGGGAAAAACCGCTGACAGGAAGCATCCCGACAAGTGCAGCCATAAGAACCGTTTTATAAACCCCACCAAAAATCCGCATGATAATACCCTCGCAAAAACATTTGCGTCCAGCATTACAGAGAAGCCGAGCCGGCGCAAACCCTACGCAGCTGAAACTTTTGATATATTTGCGAAAATAGTGCTGTTTTGCACACCTCCGGACAAGCCGAAGGTGTGCAATTTATCCAAACAGGAGACCGTTTGGAGAGACAACACGGCGGGAGCATCGCATTGCCTCTTCGTCGAGGCCCGTTAAATGCGTGTAAAACGGACCACAGACAAACTCTTAGCCGGAAATCATTTCAGCTTGATTAACAATAACCTCGGCCTGTTTAATCGAAGCAATATCCACCAGCCGCCCCTTGTAGACCACGGCACCTTGACCCGAGGCTGTGGCCTCTGCCATGGCAGCAAGTATCTCTCGGGCTTCGGTGATCTGTGCTTCGGACGGGCTGAAAACTTCGTTGGCCAGCGCGATTTGTTTGGGGTGAATGGCCCATTTGCCCACCATACCCAGCGTGGCCGACCGGCGCGCCTGTGCGCGAAAACCTTCTTCGTCGGAAAAATCCCCGAACGGGCCATCAACCGGCAACAAGCCATGGGTGCGACAGGCCGAGACAATAGCCACGGTGACCGCGTGCCACGGATCGGACAGGTGGTGGGGGCGGTCGCCTTCGCCATCGGGGATCATGTAATAATTGGACTGCGTGCCCCCGATGCCGGTGGTTTGCATGCCCATGGATGCCGCGTAATCCGCCGCGCCAAGGCTGAGCGCCTGCATACGGGGCGATGCGGCAGCGATTTCCTCGACATGGGCCAAACCGGCAGCCGTTTCAATGATCGCCTCGAACGCAATCGGTTTGCTGCGGCCCTTGGCGGCCTCGACCGAAGAAACCAAAGCATCAACCGCGTAAATGTCGCTGGCGTTGCCGGCCTTTGGAATCATGATCTGGTCAATCCGGTCGCCCGCCTTTTCCAGCAGGTCAACCACATCACGATACCAATGCGGCGTATCCAGACCGTTGATGCGCACGGACAAATGTTTGGTCCCCCAATCCACGTCATTGATCGCCTCAATCGTCAAGGCGCGGGCCTTGTCCTTGTCAGAAGGCGCAACGCTGTCTTCGAGATCGATATTGATCACGTCAGCGGCGCTTTTGGCCATTTTTTCAAACAACACGGCATTGGAGCCGGGGCCAAACAACTGACAGCGGTTCAGGCGGGCGGGGGGCAGAGGTTGCAACTTGAAGCTCATGGCGATTCTCCAGGTAAGGAAATTACAATTTTATTTGCGCAGGGGGTATTATATTGCGCAGCCGCTCGCAAGGTCCGAAAGTTTCCGATCGGAAATTAAAGTATACAATGGTATCCCAAAAGCCACAAGGCCCGAGATTACAACGGCAAAGCCGTGGTTTTGAACACCGTGCGCAGCGCCAGATTGGATTGCAACTTGGCCACACCGGGCAACCGCGCCAACCGGCGTTGGTGGATGCGGGCGAAATCATCCGTATCTGCCGCCACCACCTTAAGCATATAATCCGCAGATCCCGCCATCAGATGACATTCGAGCACATCGGGAATCAATGCTACTTCACGCTCAAAGGCCGCCAACAAATCCTCGGCCTGCCCTGAAAGCGAGATCTCTACAAAAATAGTGGTGCGCCGATCCACCGTGCGCGGATCAAGCAAGGCCACATAATCCTTGATGATCTTTTCTTTCTCGAGCCGCTGCACCCGCCGATGACAGGCAGAAGGCGAGAGGTTGATCTTGTCCGCCAGTTCCGCATTCGACATGCGCCCCTTGCGCTGTAACACAGTCAGGATTCGACGGTCTGTATCGTCAATTTGCATAATGCGGTAACTTTCCACTCTGATTGGTGTCTATCTTCGAAGATTATTGCATACAATGGCATCCAGACACAAGAAAAGGGAATTTTTTATTCCCGCATAATCCCTAACGTTATCTTTAAGCGCAACAATAACATTCGCGCGGTTTTGCTCTCACAACCGGAGGACGGGGAAATGCTGATTGGCTGCCCAAAAGAAATCAAAAACCAGGAATATCGCGTCGGCATGACGCCATCGGCAGTGGTCGAGGCCATCACCCGCGGCCATAGCGTTATCATCGAAACCAACGCCGGCATTGGCGCAGGCTTTCCCGATAGCGACTACACCGCTGCAGGGGCTGAAATTGTGGGTACCGCGGCAGAGGTTTTTGCCCGTGCCGAAATGGTGGTCAAGGTCAAGGAACCCCAGCCCGTGGAACGCAAACAGCTGCGTGAAGGACAAATCCTGTTTACCTACCTGCACCTTGCACCGGATCCCGATCAAACCCGTGATCTACTGGACAGCGGCGTTACCGCAATTGCCTATGAAACCGTAACCGACCGCACAGGCGGCCTGCCCCTGTTGGCTCCGATGTCCGAAGTGGCCGGCAAACTGGCCCCGCAAGTGGGCAGCTGGACCTTGCAAAAGGCCAATGGCGGGCTTGGCGTGTTGATGGGGGGCGTGCCCGGTGTGGCTCCGGCCAAAGTCGTCGTGCTCGGCGGTGGTGTGGTTGGCACCAATGCCGCACGGGTTGCCGCCGGCATGGGCGCGGATGTAACCATCACCGACATGTCGATGCCCCGCATGCGCTATCTGGATGATGTGTTTGGCGGTCAATTCAACACCGCCTATGCATCGCGCGGAAATACGGCGGATCTGATTGCGCAGGCAGATATGGTTGTCGGCGCAGTGTTGATCCCTGGGGCCGCCGCCCCCAAGCTGATTACGCGCGGCATGCTGTCGACCATGAAACCGGGCGCGGTGCTGGTGGATGTGGCAATCGACCAAGGCGGGTGTTTCGAAACCTCCCGTGCCACCACCCACGACGACCCGATTTACGAGGTCGACGGCATCATGCACTATTGCGTGGCCAACATGCCAGGCGCGGTTGCGCGCACCTCAACCATTGCTTTGGGGAACGCGACCATGCCGTTCATGATGGCGCTGGCCAACAAAGGCTGGAAACAGGCCTGTGCCGATGATCCACATTTGTTGAACGGGCTGAACACCCACATGGGTAAAATTACCTATGCCGCCGTTGGCGAGGCCTTGGAAATGGACTATATTTCCGGCACTGGCGCGTTGAAGAGCTAAACTAAAAACGAAGGCCCGCCGAAATTCGACGGGCCTTCTGCACCTTGAAACTCTCGATTACTTGTTGAGAGAGTCTCGAATCTCCATGAGAACATCCAGCTCGGACGGCCCTTTTGGCGCCTCTTCGACAGCAGCGGCCTCTTCTTCTTTGGCGGCGGCATCTTTGGCTTTGTTAACCATCCGCACCAACATGAACACGACAAACGCAATGATCAGGAAGTTGATAACAGCCATAATGAACGCACCATAAGCAAACACACCGGCTCCTGCCTCACGCGCAGCGGCCAGACTGGTGCCGTCGGCAACTTCGCCCGACAGAACCACATACAGGTTGGTGAAATCAACACCGCCCATAAACAAGCCAACAATCGGGTTGATCAAATCGCCAACCATAGATTTGACGATCGCGGTAAATGCCGCACCGATAATAATACCAACGGCCATGTCCATCACATTGCCTTTGGCGATAAAGTCCTTAAATTCTTTGAGCATGGCTTCCCCCATTTTAGCTCCAGTCCCATGCACACATCTGTATGCACTGCCGCGATAGTTGGGGGTTGAAACACTGAATACAAGGCCTGAAACACCTTTTTTGCGGTTTTTAGCTTGCCAGCACGCTAAAACATGTCAGTTATTGCAGATAACTTACACGTTATGAGGAAGACCATGGCTGATCTATCACCTTTTGAAATAACCAAAAAATGGCCTGCCAAGAACCCCGACATTTTGCAACTTTATGGCTTGCCAACACCCAATGGTATCAAAGTTTCGATTATGCTCGAGGAAATTGGCCTGGATTACGAACCGCATTTTGTGAATTTCGGGGATGACGATCAGTTGACCCCGGAATTCATGTCCCTGAACCCGAACAACAAGATTCCGGCCATTCTGGACCCGAATGGCCCGGGCGGGAAACCGATGCCCTTGTGGGAAAGCGGTGCAATCCTGATTTATCTGGCCGAAAAATCCGGTCAACTTCTACCGACAGATCCGGTTAAACGTCTTGAAACAATCCAGTGGTTAATGTTCCAAATGGGCGGCGTTGGCCCAATGTTTGGCCAGTTGGGGTTCTTTCACATCTTTGCCGGTAAAAACATCGAAGACCCTCGCCCCAAGACCCGCTATGTTGAAGAGGTCGAACGCTTGCTCGAGGTCATAGACGGCCAGCTTGAAGGACGCGACTGGATCACCGGAGAGTACTCCATCGCCGATATCGCCGTTGCATCATGGTTGCGCGTCATCCCCGGACGCTATGATGCGGCGAAATTGCTCGGGTGGGATGATCTGGAAAATGTGCCGGCCTATCTGGATCGTTTTCTGGCCCGCCCCGCCGTGCAAGCGGGCGTAAAAACACCTGCTCCTGCAGGCTAACTGTAATCTCTCAACAGGTTGTTCATTCGGCTCCACTCTGAGAAGCCGCATTATCACTGGAATAGTTACTGCGGTTTTCGCGGAAAAGCCGGATGCCACGCTCGCGGAATTCAGCCGTGTAACTCGGGGTATACTTTCTCTGTGTCACAGGATCCATCCTTGGAGAGTTTTACTCTCCAGTAAACCCGGAGCGGTTCACAACCTGTTGAGTCTCCACAGTTAGCACATCGTCTGTAATCCAGATCGTCAAGTCACCGCGATTGCGCAGGCATTCGTTATAACTCAGCCCAGTTCGTCACCCGATATCGCTTCTTCGCGAACTTGTGGCGACGGCTGGCATTGAATTTGCGCGGCATGAAGCGTATCCGTGATCGTGGCAAAAGCGATTGTTAGCACTTGGCCGCTGATCTGTGCAACAAGGTCACGGATTTACCTGTAAGGTTGGTCATGTGATTTCCCCTG